>JBJMWI010000109.1:0-31353 GCA_045810225.1 Burkholderiales bacterium | reverse complement strand
CGGTTGTGCTTGCGACGCCGCCGATTTATGGCCCCCGAATTTTGCGAGAATTCTGCCCAGTTTCAAACGATCACTTTCTCACGCCCAGGTGCCGCTCTTTGGCGCGTACCAGCGCGCTGATGACTTCGTTGCAGGGTGTCGCAACCCCAACGGTTTTTGCCGCTAGCGGAATTGCGCCATTGATGGCATCGATCTCCGACATTCTGCCGGCCATGTGGTCAAGCAGCATCGAAGGCCGTGCATTCGGGATTTTCATGCCAAACGCACGCACGTAGGCCACCGGATCGGTGAAGTCTAGCTTGATGCCACGCGCCCGCGCCACATTGAACGCTTCTGTCGCGCAGCGGGATGCGACCTGCCAGGCATCTGCGTCGTTGATGACTTCACTGATGGTGCGCTCCGTTATCGCACAAGTGCCCGAGAAGCAGACGTTGCAAATAAGCTTTTCCCAAATCAGCTGATCGATGTCGTCAAAGCATTTCACGCGAAATCCGCCCGAGCGCCAAATTTCCGCCACTGCTTCCAGCCGGGGTGAAACCGGCCCTGTCAATTCTCCGAGCCGGACCAGCTCCCAGCCATTGTGATGCGCGTGGCCCGGTGCTTTCATCGATGCCCCGAACCCCCCAACGACGCCAACTAACACGCGTTCTCGCCCAAGGATCCTTGCGGCCGTGTCGGGCCCCCCGAGTCCATTCTGGATTGACAGCACCACAGTCTCCGGCCTCAGCAGCGGCTGCATCGATCGCGCCGCTTTTTCGACGTGCATGGCTTTGGTTGCGAGGATGATGACATCGCAAGGGCCTGCATCCCCTGGGTCCGTCGCCGCATTGACCTGCACGGTGCGATCTCCGGAAGCGCCTTCCAGCCGTAGCCCCTTGGTCTTGATGGCGTCGATATGTTCCTCCCAGCTGTCGATCGCCCAGATCTCGTGCCCGGCACTTGCAAGCAAGGCTGCATAGACGCTGCCCATGGCACCACAACCAACCACCGCGATTTTCATGCGTGCTTTCTTGGAGAATCGACGTGCGATTCTAACCAAGTCTGGTCCCGCTTTGGCCAAGGTTATCAAGCGTGCCACGCGGTTGCATTACAATCCGTGCTCACCAAATGAGCCGCGACAAGCAATGCGTACGCCGATAAGGGCAAAACGCCTGCATGGCTCCCCCGTGAATTTTTCTTAACGATGTTCCGGCATGTGGCTGGATGGAGGACCCATGGAATACAGGCAGTTAGGTGGTTCGGGCTTCAAGGTGCCGGTGCTGAGTCTGGGCACTGGCACTTTTGGCGGTGGCAATGAATTTTTCAAGGCGTGGGGCGCAAGCGACGTCGCGGAAGCAACACGGCTGGTCGATATCTGCCTGGAGGCCGGACTGACGATGTTCGATACTGCCGACGTCTATTCGGGTGGCATGGCGGAAGAGATTCTCGGCCAGTCCATCAAGGGCAGACGCAATCAAGTGCTCATCTCCACCAAAGGAACATTCCGCACGGGGCCCGGCCCGAACGATCTTGGCTCATCACGCTTCCACCTGACCGAAGCGGTCGAAGCCAGTCTGCGACGGCTGGGGACCGACTATATCGACCTGTACCAGCTGCACGGCTTCGATGCCCGCACGCCGATCGATGAAGTCTTGTTGACGCTGGACAATCTGGTCCGCGCCGGCAAAATACGCTATATCGGCTGCTCGAATTTCTCGGGCTGGCATTTGATGAAATCGCTGGCGGTTTCTGAAAAATACGGCTTGGCACGTTATGTCGCACATCAGGCGTATTACAGCCTGGTCGGGCGCGATTACGAGTGGGAGCTCATGCCGCTGGCACTCGACCAGAAAATCGGCACCGTCGTTTGGAGTCCACTCGGCTGGGGCAAGCTCACTGGCAAACTTCGGCGCGGCCAGGCGTTGCCGCCCACCACCCGTCTGCAAAGCAAAATCTCCAATGACAAGGGGCCGCCGGTTGCCAATGAGCACGTCTACAAGGTGGTCGATGCGCTTGACGAAGTCGCCAGCCAAACCGGCAAAACGGTACCGCAGATTGCGCTTAACTGGCTGCTGCAGCGGCCCAGCATTGCGAGCATCATCGTGGGCGCGCGCAATGAAGATCAGTTGCGGCAGAATCTGGGGGCCGTGGGCTGGCAATTGACAGCGGCGCAGATTGCAAAGCTCGATGCCGCCAGCGCCACTACGCTGGCGTATCCCTACTGGCATCAACGCGGCTTCGCCGAACTGAATCCGCCGCCGGTATGAGGTGGGCGCAGTTCTGAGTCTATCCGGTGAAATCTGGCGACTGAGGATCCCTATCGATGCGTCCGCTTGAAGGAGTGACGGTGGTGGCGCTGGAGCATGTTATTGCCGGTCCATTCTGTACGCGCCAGCTCGCCGATCTGGGTGCTCGCATCATCAAGATCGAGCGGCCCGGCGTGGGGGATCCTGCGCGCGCCTACGACGACCGCGTGCGCGGCATGTCATCGCATTTTGTTTGGACCAACCGCTCCAAGGAAAGTATCACGCTCGATCTCAAGCACGAAGCGGCGCGCGAAATCGTGCACAAGCTGCTGGCGAATGCGGACGTACTGGTGCAGAACCTTGCGCCCGGGGCAGCCGCCCGCATGGGATTTTCCTATGACGCATTGAAAGACCGTTATCCGCGCCTGATCGTTTGCGATATCTCCGGCTACGGTGCAGACGGGCCGTATCGCGACAAAAAGGCGTATGACCTGCTGATCCAGAGCGAATCGGGATTGTTGTCCGTCACTGGCACGCCGGAGACGCCTTCCAAGGCGGGATGCTCGATTGTCGATATTGCGTCGGGCATGTATGCCTACACGAACATCCTTGCCGCACTGATCCAGCGCGGGCAAACCGGCATCGGCAGCCGCATCGACGTATCCATGCTGGAAAGCATGGCGGAGTGGATGAGCTTCCCGCTTTACTATGCGTACGACGGCGCGGCGCAGCCGGTGCGTGCCGGCGCCTCGCATGCAACCATCTATCCTTACGGGCCCTTTCCGGCCGGCGATGGCAAGGTCGTCATGCTGGGGCTGCAGAACGAACGCGAGTGGGCAGTCTTTTGCGACAAGGTGCTGGAGCAGCCCGACCTCAAGGCCGATCCTCGCTTTTCGTCAAGCTCGCGCCGTTCAGCTGCCCGCAAGGAACTCTATGGGATTATTGTGGAGGCGTTATCACATCTCAGTGCGCAACAAATCGTTGAGCGCCTGGACGAGGCGCAGATCGGCAACGCGCGCATGAACGACATGCGCGAAGTCTGGGAACACGCGCAGCTGCGCGCACGCAGCCGTTGGCGGGACGTCGACACGCCGGCGGGCAAGATCAGGGCGATGCTGCCGCCGGGGATGCCAGAAAGTTTTGAGCCGCGCATGGATCCGATTCCCGACATCGGTCAGCACACCGAATTCATCCTCGCTGAGCTCGGCTACGACAAAACGGCGATCGCACATCTGCGTGCCAGTGGAGTGATATGAGCGCGACGGTGAATGGGCCAGTTGAGCGCTCCTATCTTTACGTGCCGGGAAACCGGCCGGAGCGTTTTGACAAAGCTTGTGCGGCCGGCGCGGATGCCGTCATCGTGGATCTGGAAGATGCTGTGGCGCCGGCCGAAAAAGATGCGGCGCGCACCGCGCTGACATCATGGTTGGCCGCCGATAAGAACGTCCTCGTCCGCGTCAATGCGGCGGGCACCGAATGGTTTCAGCGGGATCTCGCAGCGTGCGAAGCGGCCGGCATCAATGGCGTCATCCTGCCGAAAGCCGAGCGCGTCAGTGAAGCAGTGGTTTCGTTATGCCGCCACAGAGGCATCGCGCTTTTCCCGCTGATCGAAACGGCGGCGGGGATAGCGCAGTGCGAAACCATCGCCGCCACGCCGTGCGTACGGCGCCTGATGTTCGGCACCATCGACTTTCAGTTCGAACTCGGTATCGAAGGCGACGGAGACGAATTGCTCGCATTCCGCTCGCGCCTGGTGCTGGCCTCGCGACTCGCGGGCATCCAATCGCCGGTCGACGGGCCTTGCCTTTCGTGGGAAGACCAGGCGCTGCTGAAGTCCGACTCGGAGCGCGCGCGCCGGCTGGGTTTCGGGGCAAAACTGTGCATCCATCCGAAGCAAGTGGCCACCGTGAACGCGGCTTTTTCACCCGGCGCGCCGGAAATCGCCTGGGCGCATAAAGTGCTCGAGGCCGCAAAACGTTCCGGCGGCGCGGCCGTGGCGGTTGACGGAAGGATGATTGATCGGCCAGTGATGCTCAAGGCCGAGCAAATCATCCGGGCAGCCGCCAGAAAAATTTAGCAAGAGATGTTCTACTGGCATCCCAACAAATCAAACAGGGAAGGGGAATGGCTCTGGATACCATGCGTGCGATGCAAGCAAACGATTTTTCGATCGATGCACTCAGCATGGCGCAGAAGCCTGTGCCGAAACCGCGACGCGGTGAAATCCTGGTGCGCATCAAGACCGCCAGCCTGAACTACCGCGACCTCGCCATTCTGGTAGAAAAGTACCTGCCCACACTGCCGCTGCCTTATGTGCCCGCCTCGGATGCCTGCGGCGAAGTCGTGCAGACTGGCGAAGACGTTACCCGTTTTAGAGTCGGCGACCGAGTCATCCCCATCTACACGCAGGGCTGGCACGATGGTTTGCCAACCTTGGAGTTGCGCACCAGACGCACCTTGGGCGCGCCGTTATCCGGAGTGTTGCAGGAATATATCGCCGTACCGGCTGAAGACGCGGTTACGGTGCCTGCGCACTTAAGCGATGGCGAAGCGGCGACCTTGCCGATCGCTGCATTGACCGCCTGGTCGACGCTGCAGGAAGGCGGCATTAAGCCCGGCGACAGCGTGCTGGTGCAAGGCACAGGCGGCGTGGCATTGTTCGCGCTGCAATTTGCGAAACTGGCCGGCGCACGCGTCCTCGTGATTTCGTCCAGCGATGAAAAACTGACACGCGCCAGGCAACTGGGCGCGGAAGTCGGGATCAACTATCGCACCACGCCCGACTGGCATGTCGCCGTAAAAGACGCCACAGAAGGCAAAGGTGTTGATCTCATCGTTGAAACGGCCGGGGCCACGCTGGACAAATCACTGGCGTCGCTTGCCTTTGGCGGCTTCATTGGCGTGGTGGGTTTCGTCGCCGGCTACAAGGCCGAGATTCCGATCCGCGCACTACTCGGCCCGATGATCCGCGTACAAGGCATCGCGGTCGGTTCGCGCGCGCGATTCGAAGCCATGAATCGCGCAATCGCGCAACACAAACTGAAGCCGGTGATCGATTCCACGTTTTCACTGGAGCAGTCCGCCGATGCGTTCAGACATATGCAGCAGGGCCGGCACTTCGGAAAAATAGTCGTCAAATTATGAAGGGTTCAATCGATCTCGAGGCGTTGCGCGCGTGGATCGGGCGTACCGAAAGCCGAACCGATCTGGCGACCGCTGTGCCGTGTGCTGCGTTGTCCGCAACGCTGGATCGCGATGATCCGTATCCGCAGCACGGCGCGAAGGTACCGCCGCTATGGCATTGGCTGTATTTTCTGCCACTGTCCCAGCTTAGCGAAGCAGGCCCGGACGGACACCCGCAACGCGGTGGCTTCTTGCCCCCTGTGCCGCTGCCACGTCGCATGTTCGGGGGCGGTCGTTTCGAATTCCATCACGCCGTGCGAATCGGCGAAACCATCATGCGGACATCGCGCATTACGGATGTCAACGGCAAGACGGGGCGCAGTGGCACGCTGGTATTCGTCACCGTACGGCATGAGATCAGTAATGCAACAGGCGTTGCGCTGAGCGAGGAACATGACATTGTCTATCGCGAACATCCGCGCGCGGATGCGATGGCACTGAAACCGATGCTGGCTCCGGCCGGCGAAGCGTTCAAGCGCGACATCCCCCCTGGTCCGGTGCTGCTGTTCCGTTACTCGGCGCTGACCTTCAACAGCCACCGCATCCATTACGACCGCCCTTATGTAACCGGCGTGGAAGGCTATCCCGGATTAATCGTCCATGGTCCGCTCATCGCGACCCTGCTGCTTGACCTGTTGCGGCGAAACTTGCCACAAGCCAGTGTTAACGGTTTTTCATTTCGCGCGGTGCGCCCGCTATTCGATACCCATACCTTTTCCGTGTGCGGCCGTCAGGAAGGCAAGCGCGTGTCGCTCTGGACGCGCGACCACGAAGGTTGTCTGACCATGGAAGCCAGTGCCGAATTGGGTTGAAAGGCCGGGGCGGGTGATATCCTGTTGCCATGATTGATGCGACTTTTGAACGGCACAGCGAGATCCGCGAGGCGGTGCGCGCACTTTGCAAACAGTTTCCCGATCAATATCACCGCGGGATCGACGAGCAACGCGGCTACCCCGAAGAGTTTGTCGGTGCGCTGACCAAGGCCGGCTGGCTGGCAGCGATGATTCCACAGGAATACGGCGGATCGGGCCTCGGGCTGACTGAGGCTTCCGTCATCATGGAAGAGATCAACCGGTCCGGTGGTAATGCCGGAGCTTGTCATGGCCAGATGTACAACATGGGCACGCTGCTGCGCCACGGCTCCGATGCACAGAAAAAGCGCTATCTCCCGAAAATTGCCAACGGTGAACTACGGCTGCAGTCCATGGGCGTTACGGAGCCTTCCAGCGGCACGGATACAACCAATATCAAAACGACCGCGATAAAACAGCGTGATCGCTACGTCGTCAACGGGCAAAAAGTCTGGATCTCGCGCGTCCAGCATTCCGACCTCATGATCTTGCTGGCACGCACTACGCCGCTCGCCGACGTCAGTAAAAAATCCGACGGCATGTCGATATTCATCGTCGATCTGCACGAGGCGCTGAAAAAAGGCATGACCGTGCGGGCGATTCGAAACATGGTCAACCATGAAACCAACGAATTGTTCTTCGACAACCTCGAAATTCCAGCCGAGAATCTAATCGGCGACGAGGGCCGCGGCTTCAAGTACATCCTCGATGGATTAAACGCCGAGCGCACCTTGATCGCCGCAGAATGCATTGGCGACGGTTACTGGTTCATCGATCGTGTGAAAAACTATGTCAAGCAGCGGGTCGTGTTCGGACGGCCCATTGGACAGAATCAGGGCGTGCAGTTTCCAATTGCGGAATCTTACATCGAAGTCGAAGCAGCGAACCTCATGCGCTGGAAAGCCTGCGAACTGTTCGATAATCACAAGCCGTGTGGCGCAGAAGCCAACATGGCGAAATACCTCGCCGCCAAAGCGTCGTGGGAAGCGGCGAACGCCTGCTTGCAGTTTCACGGCGGATTTGGATTTGCCGCCGAATACGATATCGAACGCAAATTTCGCGAGACGCGGCTGTATCAGGTGGCACCGATATCGACCAATCTCATATTGGCATATGTAGCCGAGCATATTTTGGGATTGCCCCGGTCATTTTGAGTGAACTGATATTCGAGACACTGGAAACCGTGGTTCTATGCCGACGCGTTAGGCGCTGTTCCCGCAAACGGGCGACTTGCGTCGCTAACGGGTCACAGCGCCGCCTGTACCAAGTGGCACCGATATCGACCAATCTCATCCTGTCCTACATCGCGGAGCACGTACTGGACCTCCCGCGCTCGTTTTAAGTGAACTGATATGGCTCGGTGTAAACCGTGGTTCTATGCCGCCGCGTCCTGGCGCTGTTCCCGCGAACGGGCGACTCGCGTCGCTAACGGGTCACAGCGCCGGCTCTATCAGGTGGCACCGATATCGACGAATCTCATCTTGGCATATATAGCCGAGCATATTTTGGGATTGCCCCGGTCATTTTGAGTGAACTGATATTCGAGACGCTGGAAACCGTGGTTCTATGCCGCCGCGTCAGGCGCTGTTCCCGCAAACGGGCGGCTTGCGTCGCTAACGGGTCACAGCGCCGCCTCTATCAAGTGGCACCGATATCGACCAACCTCATCTTGGCATATGTAGCGGAGCATATTTTGGGATTGCCCCGGTCATTTTGAGTGAACTGATATTCGAGACGCTGGAAACCGTGGTTCTATGCCGCCGCGTCAGGCGCTGTTCCCCGCAAACGGGTGTGCCACTAACGAGTCACAGCGCCGCCCATATCAAGTCGCACGATATCGACATATCGACGAATCTCATCCTGTCCTACATCGCAGAGCACGTGCTCGTCCTCCCGCGCTCGTTTTAAGGAAGTTGAGATTGGACACGCCGGAATCGTTCTGACCGTTCATCATTTGTATTTTTTTCGTCCGAATGAGCTTTTTTGCAGTTGCAGCCAGACGCGCCCATACGGTCAACCCTGCAAATGGCTTGTAGTGATGAACGCATTCAATAGTACTTCTGGCTCACGCCGCAGCCATTTCCACGGACGGTACGCATTTTGCGACCGCCGTGTTGCATTCGCAATAACGATTGCGCAAATTGAAAAAGAATGCGATTGCTTCAGTGAACCTGAAGTTGCCAACGCAATATTTTCGGGGCTTGGCCTGGTATGGGGTATTCGGGCTAAGTGTGCTGGTGGGCGGGTGTGGAGTAGGAGGCGGGGACAATGGCGAAGGCTCCGCGCCGGCTCCTGTAGCCTCCGCGCCAGTTGCGGCGTGCTCTGCTGCGCAACTCGAAGGTCTGGAAAGAAAGCTTGATACGCGGCTTTCCCAAGCCGAGTCAGAGGTCGATTTTTCGTTCGCGGTTGAAAGGAAGGACGGACGCCGCTACAGCTACAATCGCGGGGGCTCGACGCTGCAGACGCTTTATGAATCCGCGTCTACATCGAAGCTTGTTGCTGCCGTTGTTGTCATGCGCGTGGTTGAGCAGGGATATTTGTCACTGGCGGACAAACCCCAGGATCATATTGCTGCCTGGCCCATTGCCCCTGGTGATGCGCTGTATAACATGAACCTCGCGCAACTACTGAGCATGACGTCCGGCCTGACGAGCGAACCACCCTGTCTGAATTCGGCTGCCTCCGATTTTGAAGCGTGCGCTATCGACATCGCAAACTCGAATGACCAAGGAATCATTCCCGGACAGCAGTTTTTCTACGGGAGTGCCCATTATCAGGTGGCGGGACTGATGGCGGTCAAAGCGCGCGGGCTCCCGAGCTGGAGCGATTTGTTCACAGAGTTCAGGGCACAGACTGGTCTGTTTGGGAGTTCGACGTTTGACGTCCCCTCTGTCAACAATCCGGTGCTTGCTGCGGGGATGCATATAACGGGTGAAGACTACATGGCGTTTCTACACGCGTTGAAAACTGGCGCCCTCTTGAATGCTGCGTCAATGAGCGAGCTTCTCGCAGATCACACGGCGTCCAGCGCGATTATCTTTTCGCCCATAAGGGACGGGATAAGCGGCGGTCCGGGGCTCGGAGAAGACTGGCACTATGGATTTGGTCTTTGGCACGAATGCCCTAGTGCGCATTTCAACTGCGAGCCCGGATCAAGAATCTCCAGCCCCGGCAACTTCGGCTCCTACCCGTTCTGGGATCGCATCCTCGACTACATCGGAATTGTAGTACGGCGGGGAATGCCCGGTACCCTGAAGAGGGGAATTGACATCGAGCGATTTGTTCGCCCTGAAGTGGAAGAATGGGCCGCTTGTTAAAGCAAAACTTGCGGACTAAAAATTCGGTGGCCATTTCCTTTGCAACCGTACGACCGCCTATGGTTACGGGCGGACATCAAAAGCATCCACCACAATGAATGGACCGGTGGTTGCAGCTTCGATTGTCAGCGTATGCGTGCCGTTAGTGAGGCCATCCGCCCTGAAGATCGTATGCTGGTACGCCTCGATTGGGACTGGCTCGTAGTTGTCGATCTCCTTTACAAGAACGCCATCCAGAAAAATTCTGGCGGGCCCGATACTGGCCTTGCGACAGCCGATCCAGCTCACCGAGGTCCCGGAGAAAGTAAACGTGGCGCGCGAGCCCGCCGTAGCGCTGGTGGCCGCCGCCCCTTCGCTCCAGCTTCTGTTCACATTCCCGTGAATCCAATCGCCGCTATAGGTAATCGCGGCATCTTCTTCCTGGAAGCGCCTTCCCGGCGCCGTTACGTCGAAGGCATCCACCACGATCTGAGCACCCGTCGAGGCTTGGTTTTTTTGGCCGGTCGCTTCGATCGTCAACGTGTGGCTGGCATCGGCCAGTCCCGTTGCGGTGAATACCACTTCCTGAATTTTGAAATCCGGAGAATAAGTATCGACTTCGCTGACAGCACCGCCATCCAACTGCACACGGGCGATGCCGGCATCCGGGCCGCGGTAACCGCTCCAGTTGATCGACGTGCCGCGGAAGGTCAAGGTGACTTTCGCGCCCGCTGTGTCGGTAACCCTCGCGCCTCCTACCGGCGGGTCGGGTAGAGTGGCAACGCCGCCGCCACTCCAGGAAAAATTACTATCCGCCTGAAGCCAGCCGTCACTGAAGTGTACATCCGGGTCCGTTTCCTGCAAATGCGACACTACCGGGGCTTGCACTTCGAAGGCATCCAGCACAACGATGTTCGACAGCGCTTCCGCACGCTTGCGACCCGTCACCTCGATCGTCAGCGTGTGCTGGCCGGCGCTCAGGCCGTTCACCGTAATGACAGGCGTGCGAATTTCGTTCGGGCGTGCAAACAGGTCCACCTCGGTGCCTGATCCCCCGTCTATCTTTACCAAGGCGATCCCGCTGCTGGGGTTGCGGTTGCCAATCCACGTGACAGACGTCCCGGTGAAGGTGAACGAAGCCAGCGCCCCGGTAACTGTAGATTGCCTGGCGGCGCCCCCGCTCCACCCAAAATTGGAGTCGCTCGCTGTCCAACCGGCACTCAAGCTCACCGCCGCATTCGATTCCTCGAAGCGGCCCGCCGCCGACGGGGGCGAGCCACCCCCACCGCCGCCGCTGGTACTGTCTCCGCTGCCACCTCCGCCGCCGCCACAGGAAATTAGCATGCTTGCGAGCAATAAAACACCAACCCGTGTCGTGTTGCGTCCGCTGGACACCATCAAGGACGGCTTCACACATAATCGTGCGGTCTGCATCTCGAAGATAATATCCGTCGGGAACGCGGGGCAGAATGGTCCGGACGGACTCTACAGCCAGGGGTCAATCCGACGGCACGCTTATCGGAAGACTGTCGATTCTGGCCCAACAACTTGGAAGACCTTAGTGAGCGCGGCAGGTATCCGGCGCGCGCAGGATCAGCATTCGAGTTTTGTTGTTTTGATTCTCATTCCGAGAAGAAAATCGGGCAGTGCATTCAATTACCTTCGCACCGGATTGTCGCCCCAATAAATCGGCAGCAGGACGGTGCGGGCCTGGCCGAGTTCTTCCAAGTACAGTGGTGTAGCCATTTCATAGGAAAAATCGTTGAGTCGCTTGAGCAGGCTCTTCACGCGATCCGGATAAACATCCGCCTGGTTTTGCGATTCTTCCGGATCGTTCGCAATGTCGAATAACTCCAGCTTGCTTGGCAATGTCGCGCGCACAATCAACTTCCATTCGCCCGCGCGAATCGCGCCGCGAAATGCCTCGACGTTGAGCAAGATCTCTTCGCGCGGACTCAATTGTGCTTGGGCCAGCGTGGCCGTAACATCAAAGCCGTCCAGCTTTTTGGGTTGGTCGATTTTGACACCGGCCGCTGCCAATAATGTCGGGTACATGTCTGTTACGTGCAGAAGGTTCGTGACGACGGTTTTTTCCTTGATCGCATCCGGCCAGACGACGATTGCAGGAACACGCACGCCGCCTTCATACAGGCTGCCTTTGCCACCTCGGTAGAGGCCGTTGTCCGCGCCCGTCTGCTTTACGTCGTTGTCGCCCGTGGCGAATTTGGTGGGAATGGCGCCACCGTTGTCGCTGTGAAACACGACAAGGGTGTTGCGCAGCATGCCGCGTTGCTGCAGGGCCGCGATGAGTTGTCCGATCGCATCGTCGAGCGCACGTACGCCAGCGGCATAGCCGTGTCCGGTCTCCGCGCTTGCATCAGCGCCTGGGGAATTGAATGCGACAACCAGAAACATCGGTGTCGCGGCATCCTGTTTGGAGATCTGATGCACGGCCTCTTTGGCAAGTAACTGGGTCACTGCACCATCCTCTTTCACTATTTGGTCGTTACGCCGCCAATCGCTTCCGCTACTTGTTTTGCTGACACGGTCCTGCACCTCGCCGGACAACGTGCCGTAAAAATGATCGAAGCCGCGCTTGGTTGGCAAAAATTCCGGCCGGGCATGGCCCAATTGCCACTTGCCAATGAAAACAGTTCTGTACCCTGCGTCCTTCAATCCCTGTGCCAGGGTGCGCTCCTCAGTGGACAATCCAAACCGGCTCGACGGAAGGATCGACATGGTCTGCAAGCCGTAGCGCATCGGGTAGCGCCCCGTCAAAAGTGCTGCGCGGGTCTGCGATGAAAACGGCTGCACATAAAAGCTCTTGAGCTGGGCGCCGCTAGCGGCCAGCTTGTCGAGATTGGGCGTGGAAAACGTGCCGCCCTGGAAGCCTGCATCCTTGTTACCAAGATCATCTGCGATCAAGTAAACGATGTTTGGTCTGCCGGCGGCATGGAGTGGCATGGAGCAGGCTAGTGCCAGGCAAAGCGCAAGGTACAGGCTGCAGTGCACCACGGTGGCCTTCATTTCATTTCCCTCGACAAATCGCGTACCATTTCGACGTTTCCGCCAGGGTGAGATTTTCGATGAAAGACCGTGACGTCCTGATTCGCGCCCTTGCAGGACATGCGAGCCGTCTGCGTTTGACCATGCTGCTTCGTGAATTATCGCGGATGGTCTGCGCGATCCTGGGTGCGCTCGTACTCTATCAGATACTTGCCGCTGCCATTACAGCGTCCGCCGTGGTCAATGCGCTGGGCGTGCTGCTTGTTCTTCTGCTCATCAGCGCCCTGATTTTTTTCTTCGTGCGCGGCCTGTCCCCGATTCCGCTGGACGAAGTCGCGGCCATCGCGGATGCGCATGCGAACCTGAAGGACGAACTTAAAACGGGCTATTGCCTGGCGCAACTGGGCACAGTATCGCCGCTGGTCGACCTGCAGATTCAGCGTTCGGCGCGTAGGGCACAGCGGCTAAATCCGCGCAATGTGTTTCCACTTATCATTCCGCGAGGTGTATTCGCTGCGGCGGGATTGGCAATCGCCGCGGTCTTGCTAACACAGTTTGCGCCGCAAGCAAGATATGCCCGATCGCCGAGCGCCGATTCGATTGCCGCAGCAGCCACGACTGCCAGCAGGGTGAGCAAACCGAGGACGGTGTCAGATGACGCCGCACAAAGCGCGGAACCGCCGGACGCCCGGCAGGGAACGCAAATGTCCGCCATGCGTGAAGGCGGCGCGAAGTGGGCCAAGATTGAAACAGCGGTTCAGGGGTTTGTCCAGGGTGACGAACTGAAAGCGCTGACGGCGGCCATCAAACAGCATGACGCAGGACGCGTAGCGCAGTTGCTGGAAGAATTTCGCGCGAAGCGGGAATTCGAGCGTGCGCAGTCCAGTGTGCGTGGCGCGCCCGGCGCGGACCGTGCAACTCCGGATTTGCTCGCGCGTCTGCAAGAGTTGTTCAGTCCGGGAGGCAACGTCCCGCAATCCGCGCTGGACGCTGATGCGGGCGAACAATTGGCACAAGCACTAGACCTCGCGCAGAAACTGGATGACGACATGCGTGCATCCGGGAGAAACAACCCCGCCAGTCACGCGCTCGAAGAAGGAACCAATCCGCTGCAGGCGGCCGTGCCGCTGGAGCGTTTTGGTCCGCGCGAAGCCCGCCGCAGTCAAGGGCAGGGCGGAGAGTTCGCAGGTACGACGGACGTCGAAGGCGGTGCAATGGGCCGGCGCGTGACTCAGTCCAATGTTGGTGCGGGCGGAAAACCGAGCGCCAGCGAAACCAGCAACAGCGACAGTATCGCGGCCGAACAGGTAATGGGTCCGCACACCGTGCGCCTTGCTGCCCAGCTCAAGCAAGTAAAAATTGAAGGCAATCATCTGCGAGGAAGCGACGCCGGAGAAGTTGCTGACACGACTTATGCCGCGACACGCGCGCAACCGGCACAGTCCGCTTACCAGGAAGTCCGGCAACACGCGGCTTATGTTAGCGAAAGTGCGACGGGTGGCGATCGCGTCCCGCTTGCGTATCGAGGCGCGGTCAAAGACTATTTTCTGGACCTTGATCGGAACGAACCGTGAACGACGCCAGCGTCGAGGTGCAAATCGACAGTTTTCAAAAGCAATTCCGTCGCGTTCGCGCCGAAATTGCGCGCGTGATCGTGGGCAATGAAGAAGTCATCGATGGCGTCATCACCTGCTTGCTGGCGCGCGGCCACGGGCTTATCGAAGGCGTACCCGGCACCGGCAAGACCAAGCTCATACAGACACTGGCCGACGTGCTGCACTTGAAGTTTTCCCGTATTCAGTTCACACCGGATCTAATGCCAGGCGACATCGTAGGCGGAAACGTGTTGCGGGAGGGAGAGCGTGGTAACAAGATTTTGGAGTTTCAGCCGGGGCCCGTGTTCGCGAATTTGATTCTTGCCGACGAGATTAACCGGGCCACGCCAAAGACACAGTCCGCCTTGCTGGAAACCATGCAGGAAAATAGCGTGACAATCGGAAAGATGACCCACGCCCTGGAACAACCGGTGTGCGTGCTTGCCACCCAGAATCCAATTGAACTGGAAGGGACCTACCCTCTGCCGGAAGCGCAACTGGACCGCTTCTTCTACAAGCTCAGGATGGAATTTCCGGATGCTCGTGCGCTCGATGAAATTCTCAATCGCACCACCGAGGCACAGGAGCCGACCATCGAACGCGTGCTCGGACAAGGCGAGATTTTGGAGATGCGCGCGATTGCCCGTGCCATACCGGTTGCGCAACCGGTGAAGGACTACGCGATCCGCCTCACGCTCGCCACCCATCCGGAATCGGCTCCGGGTCACGAAATGGTGAAAAAGTTCGTGCGTTATGGTTCAAGTCCACGTGGCGCCCAAGCGCTTTTGCTGGGCGGCAAAGTGCATGCGCTCATGCACAATCGCGTTTATGTTGCCGGCGAAGACATTCGTGCAGCGGCTTTTCCTGCGCTGCGCCATCGCATGCTGCTCAATTACGAAGGAGAAGCAGAACAGCTCGATGTGGACACGATTATCTCTGCCCTCATCGAATCTTTGCCCGAGCCGCGCAAATGAAGTGCAGGAAGCATTTCAAGTCGGCGTTGTATCCGCTACGCATAGTTTAAGCATGAACTCACCGCTGCTGAGCCACGATTTCCTGCGTCGGCTGGATCGCCTGCGGCTCGCCTCGAACGAACCCGCGCGTGGCCACCTCAAAGGCTTGCACCGTGCCAGGCGCACGGGGCCCGGCATGGAATTCACCGACTATCGCCCTTACAACTCCGGCGACGATTTGAAAAACGTCGACTGGCGGACCTATTTGCGGATGGAACGTTTCTTCGTGAAACTTTTTGTCGAAGAGGCAGACCTGCCCATTTATATTTTCCTGGACACCAGCGCATCGATGGCCGTGGGCAGACCCAGCAAATTCGAGTTCGGCCGCAAAATAGCGGCAGCACTGGCGCATATTGGTTTCATCAATATGGATCGGGTCAGCTTGATTGCCGTGGCCGACGGCATTGTGCAGGAGCGCTCAGGACTGCGTGGCAAGACTCAAACGTGGCCGGCATTTCAATTCCTGACCCAGCTCAGGTGCGGCGGCAATACCTGTCTCGAAGCCGCGTTCAAGCGCTACTTTGCAGTGCCGCGCGCGAAGGGCCTGATCGTCGTAATCTCGGACTTTCTGGATGCGGCCGGTTTCGAGCCCGGGTTGCGCGTGTTGCGCAATTTGCGCCAGGACGTGCTGGCATTGCAACTGATCAGCCCCGCTGAGTTCCAGCCAGCCGATATCGACCACGAAGTCGTGCTCGTGGATGCCGAGGATCACAGTGAATCGCGACACCGTATCACCCCGGCGTTGCTGCGGGCCCATCGGCAAGCATTAGGCGCGCACAGTGAAGCAATCGCCGCCTATTGCACAAAGAACGGTTGGGGCCATGTGCGGGCCATGACCGATACATCGATCGAGGCCCTGGTCTTGCACGCCCTGCGCAAGGAAGGCCTGCTGCGGTGAACTTTCTTGCCCTCACGCCGCGGGCAAGCTATGCCCTGCTCGCGTGTGTGGCATTGCTCATTGTGCTGATGTATTGGCTCAAGGCCAGGCCGCTGCGCGTCAAGGTCGCGTCGAACCGCACTTGGCGTACCCTCGCACGATCACGGCAACCTGTTGTAGATCGCTGGCGTTGGTGGCTATCGTTGTTGCTGGCCCTCGCGACGGGATTGAGCATCGCGCTTGCGCTCACCCGGCCGCAAGCGCCCGCGCTGGGCGGTATCGCGGGTCGCGTGGTGCTGGTCATGGACAACGCGCCGTCGATGTTTGCGCGCGGACAAGACGGCATCAGCCGCTGGGACCACGCGCTTGAGCGCGCGAGCAGAATCGTCTCGAGTTCGGGGCTTGGTGGCCAAGTCATGGTGCTCGATACCCTCGGCCGTAGCGATACGCCTGAATGGGTTGCTCCGGAAACTGCGCTTGCCAAACTGCGCCGGCTTGCGCCGGGCACTGCGGGGATCGCGCGCATGCCAATACTTCCCAACGGGGAACACATCGAGGCCTATCTGGTGACAGACGGTGTTGCACAACTCGATGTGCCGGCTGGCATGGCTGTGGAATCGGTATTCGTGCCGGCCGATAACGTAGCCATCACGGCATTTGATGCCAAGCCGTCGTTGCGCGATCCCATGCACTATCAGGCATTGATTCAGGTGTTCAATGCATCCTTGCGCCAACAACGGGTCCGGCTGGAGCTGACTGGCGCTGATCAATTTTCCGTCGAGCGCGATCTGGATATTCCTGCCGGAACGATCGTCAATCAGACCGTAGACGTGACGGATTACCCCGTCGGTGTGCTGCGTGCCGAAGTGCGTGCGTCCGCAGACGGGTTCGGTTTGGACAATGTCGCTTATGCCGTTGTAGCGCCGCATCATGCGAGGCGCGTATTGTTGGTGACTGCGGGCAATCGTTACCTGGAACACTCACTCGGGCGGCTACCCGGCATTGCGCTGTCAGTGGTGAAGCCCAGCCAATATCGCGTCAGTTCCGACTATGACGCGACTGTTTTCGATCGCTTTGCACCAGCGGAAGCGCCGGCTCAAGGCGCCTTGTTGTTCCGCCCACCGCCGGCTACCTGGTTGCCGGCGTTTGGGCGCACAACGACGAATCCAGTGATTACACGCTGGCACGCGTCTCATGCGCTCGCAGCGAATGTGCCTTGGCGAAGCGTGCATATCGAGCGCGCTACGCTTGCCAACCTTGCAACGGACGATACACAAACGGATGTGGTATTGGCTTCGGGCACTGGCGAGGCAGTACTGATAGCCGCCGGCGGCAAAGCATCGCGCTGGATCGCCGTTGGCTTTGCACTCGATGACTCGAATTTTGCGATGCAATCGGGCTTCCCGGTATTTCTTGGAAGCGCGCTCTCGTGGCTGACCGAAGGCGCTGAGACGCTCAGCCGTGGTCTGGGTTACGTCGAAATTGCATTGGCCGGCGCGAAAGTCACAGGACCCGATGGCGATGCGGTCGCGGCCGTCAGCACCCACGGAGCGACCATCTTCGATGCTGCAAGACCTGGTGTGTTCACGGCAGCCAATGATACGCGCGCGATCCGGGTCGTCGCGAACATTACCGATCCACAGTTCTCGGACCTCAACCGGAGCCGCTTCGGCGGCGCCTCCGGCGCCATGGCGCCGACGGTGAGCCTGGCGCGCTTCAATTTCGAGCCTTGGGTGTTGTTGCTGCTGTTTGCCGTGGTGCTATTGGCGCTCGAATGGCTGGCCTATGTTCGCCACCGCACTGTCTGAGCAATGCACCTGCCAAGCCTGACGCAAACGTGGCCGCTGTGGCTGCTGGTTTTGGTGCCGCTGTTATGGATGGCCGCAGGTCGCCATCACACGCCTCTTGGTCGTTGGCGCATGAGAGTCGCTGTCGCATTACGTTCTGCCGCGCTTGCGGCGTTGGTATTGGCCCTGACCCAGCCCGTGCTGCAACGGACGATTACGGACATTTCCGTGGTGTATGTGCTCGACGTCTCGCACAGTATCGCGCCGGCGTTTGTGCAAAGCGCGCTGGAATGGATGCGACAGGCGAACAGCACGGGTGAACCCGCGCATGCCCGCTATGTGGTGTTTGCGGATAGGCCGCGATTGCTGAATTCAGTAGAGGAGATCGAATCGGTCACGGTTACTTCCGGTGCCGCAGATCAATCCGCCATCAACCAGGGCGCGACGGATCTGGAACAGGCACTGGACGCGGCGGCCTTTGGCTTTGCACCGAATCATGCCAAGAGACTGGTATTGATGACGGATGGCAATGCCACCGCGGGCGATGCGTGGCGTGCGCTGCCGCGTCTGCGGAACCAGGGTGTACGCATCTTTGCGCTGCCGGCTGATGCGGCAGTCAACAACGATGCCTGGATCGAAACGATTGATTTGCCAGAAGGCGTGCGCCAATACGAAACGGCTCCCGTGCGCGCGCGGGTGTATTCCCGTGCTCAAGGGCCGGCGCGCATGCACATGAAGCTGAATGGCGATGCGGTTGCACGACAAACGGTGACCCTTCAACCCGGGGCAAATGAAATTGTGTTTACAGCGCCGTTCAAGCAGCAAGGCATCAATACCGTTTTGGTAGAGGTCGACGCCGCCGGTGATCAGGTTGCGGAAAACAACTCACTTGCCCAGACCGTTTGGGTCGGGCCACGGGTCAAAATTCTTTACGTCGAAAGCAAGCCGGAAACTGCACACTACTTGCGGGATGCACTGCAGGCTCAAGGCATCAACGTTACGGTTTCCGGCACCGAAGGGTTTGCCGCAAAGCTCAATGGCCAGGATGCCTTGGTGATGAGCGATGTGGCTGCTGACCAGCTAGACCCGGCAGCTGTCCAGCGTATTGAGCGCTTCGTCCGCGATGGCGGTGGCCTCGTGTTTGCGGCAGGCGAGAATACCTACGGTGCTGAAGGCTTCTCCGGGAATGGGATGCAACGCGTGTTGCCAGTCAAATTCGAAGCGCGACGCAAGCGCAAGGAACTGGATCTGGTGCTCCTGATCGATCGTTCATTCAGCATGCGCGGCCGCAAGCTGGAGTTTGCCAAGTCCGCCGCCTTGTCTACTTTGGACCTGCTCGATGAGCAACACCGGCTTGCGGTTATTGCTTTCGACTCGCGGCCCCACGAAGTCGTGCCGCTTGCCGAGGTCGGCAACAAGCATCGCGCGGAAGATCTCATCAGCAGCATGTCAGCGAGCGGGCAAACCAACATCTACAACGCACTATGGCATGCCTATCGGTTGCTGGAACATTCGCCGGCGAAGACCAAGCACATGATCTTGCTGTCCGATGGCAACACCGCGCCACCAGGGCGGCTGGCGGCGGAGACTTCGAGCAGTGCTGCCATGGCGCTCATCCGCAAGGAACGCGGTCTGCCGCCGGAACAGGAATACGACAAGAGCGCTGGCTCGGGAGGCATCAACGAGCTGGCAACCCAGCTAAATCGGGCCAATATCACGCTATCCACGGTTGCCGTTGGTGAGGACCCAAACCTGGAACTATTGGGGCAGCTCGCGCATGCCGCCAACGGCACAAGCCACGAAGCCGTTACTGAAACCGAGATTCCGGCGCTGTTCGTTACTGAAGCAAAACGGCTGCTGGGCGAATCCATCGTCGAAGAACCATTTCGTCCAGTGGTTAGGCTGAAGACCGAGGCTTTGGCCGGCGTGGATTTCGCACGTGGTCCGGAGTTGAAGGGTTTCGTGCTGAGTCGGGCCAAGCGCTTCGCTGAGGTCGTCCTTGAAGCGAAAGATCATCAAGCGCTGCTGGTGCAAACCCACTACGGGCTCGGCAAGAGCATTGCTTTTTTGTCCGACGTCAAGAATCGCTGGGCGGTTGATTGGCTGGCGTGGCCGGGCTACGGCAAGTTATGGGCGCAAGTCGTACGCGACAGCATACGTCACGACACGGACGAAGAGTTGGCCCTACGCGTGACACGCGAAGGGCGCGATGCAGTGGTAACGTTGTCGGCGCTGACCAGGGACGGCAGATATCGCGATGACATTGCGCCCAATGTTCGCATGATCACGCCAGACCAAACATCCGCCGTATCGCAACTGCGCCAGATCGGGCCGGGGAAATACCAGGCCCGCGTCGCATTGCAAGCACGCACCGCGGGATCTTATGTATTCGAGCTGGTGGACGTGCCAGGACTGACGTCACAACGGGTGGCGCAAGCGGGTACGCGCACCCTGTCCTACGGTTACGCCGAAGAGTATCGCGATATGGTACCGAATATCGGATTGCTCAAGGCCCTTTGCGAGCGTACTGGCGGCACGTTTGCGCCGCAGATAAAAGACGTCTTTGTGCGACGCGGCGATGGTGGCTTGGAGTCAAGACCCTTGTGGCGATATTTTGCCGCCATCGGATTGGTGCTCTTTTTGCTGGACATCCTGTTTCGCCGCATGTCCGGGCGCCGATAAAGCTTCCCGCATTGGCGCCTGGCAATACGCCCGTTGACAAGGCCATTTCCCGGGAGTCCAATTCATGCAGCCGAAGCCATTGCGCAAGGGGCGTGTGTTTTTGTCCCAAGATACGACGCAAATGGTGAAACCGACGTAATGAGTTTCCACAAAAACAAACCGCGGCGCTGGCGGCAGGCGTTGCACTTCGAGGAGGAGAATTCCATGAAGTATTTCAAACTAGCGCTGGCGGCCGGAGCGATAGGTATGGCATCGACCATCGCAGCGACGCCCGCATTCGCTCAGGCGGGTAATGAGTGGACCAAGTATGGTGGTGACTATGCAAACACCCGATATAGCACGCTCGACCAAATCAACACGCGCAATGTAAACAAGCTCAAGGTTGCTTGGATACATTCATTGGGTGCATTGGAAACCCAGGAAGCAACGCCCCTGATTGTGGGCGATACGATGTACGTTACCAGTTCCACCGGCCCCAAGCATGTTTTCGCGCTCGATGCCAAAACCGGCAAGATCAAGTGGAAGCATGACCCGGAACTTCCGGCAGATTATATGGCCACGGTGTGTTGCGGGCTGGACAACCGTGGGGTGGCGTATGCCAATGGTTTGGTGTTCTTCGGCACATTGACCGCGCGATTGGTTGCCCTGGACGCTAACACCGGCGAAGAGAAGTGGAATGTCGAGATCATGGACTACAAGAAAGGCCACGCAATCACCTCGCCGCCGCTGGTGTACAAGAATCTGGTGGTTACCGGGATTGCAGGAGGAGAGTACGGCATCCGCGGATTCATCGAAGCGCATGATCAGAAGACCGGCAAACTGGTGTGGAAGAGCTACACCATCCCAGGCGATGGCGAACCAGGCAATGACAGCTGGAAGGGCGACTCGTGGAAGACCGGCGCCGGATCCACCTGGGGAGTGGGGTCCTATGATCCGAAGTTGAACCTGGTTTACTGGTCCACCAGCACCGGCGGTCCCTGGGGCGGGCAGACTCGCGGGAACGATTCCACAGATATCGGCCAGTACACCAACCTTTGGACCGCTGCCCAGCTTGCCTTTGACGCCGATACCGGAAAAATTGCGTGGGGCTATCAGTGGACGCCAAGTGACGTGTGGGATTACGACGGTATCAATGAAGCAGTGCTGACAGACGTCAACATCGGCGGTAAAACAACGCCCGCGTTACTGCATGCAGATAGAAACGGGTTTTTCTACGTGCTGAACCGGCAAACCGGCCAACTGATTGCAGCCGATCCGTTCGTAACGGTCAATTGGGCCACCCATGTGGACCTCCAAACCGGCCGCCCGGTCGAAGCGGCGAACAACGAGAAGCGGCCGCGAAAAGGCCAGTGGGCGCGCAACGTCTGCCCGAACCTGATCGGCGGCAAGAATTGGTCGCCCATGTCACATAGTGCACAGACCGGGCTGACTTATTTGCCGGCCTTCAATATGTGCATGGATATTGCCAACAAGGAAGAAGAGTACACGCCCGGAAAATTCTATCTGGCATCCGAGTTCAACCTCGATATGGCGGGCGCTTCCGGTTCCAATCTCGCGGAGTTCATGGCCTGGGATCCGGTCGCGAAGAAAAAGGTATGGAGCATCAAGGAAGACCTGCCTTTTGTCAGCGGTGCGATGTCTACCGCGGGTGGTTTGGTGTTCTACGGCAATCAGCAGGGCATCGTGAAGGCTGTGGATGCCAAGACGGGGAACGTGTTGTGGCAATTCAGCATGGGTACCGGCATTATCCAAAGCCCGGTCACCTATTCAGTCGGCGGCAAGCAATACCTCGCCGTGGTAGCGGGTCGCAGCAAGGGACCACCTTCGTTCTTTGGCAAGATCGGCCAGCGTGTAATCGACGCCAGCCCGGAAGGCGGCATCCTCGCCGTATTTGAACTCGGCAACTAACAGCGACAAAGGCGAGGCAGGACCATGAAAAACGGCGGGGCAGCTTCCCGCCGTTTTCATGCGGCGCTGTTTCGCAGTTAAAACGTCCTGCCGTGAGCTTCATGTCCGTGCAATGCCACCCTATATGTATGCAACCAGGGCTTTGATCGCCACGGCGGTTTTCCTGTTCGCAGGCGTCGGCCACGCGGCCGAAAACAATCCTGAAGGGCTGAAAAATCCCTATGAAGGACGCGAAGACGTGGCGTTGGAAGGCGCCAGTCTGTTCAATCAATATTGTTCCCATTGTCACGGCCCCAACGCAGTGCAAGGAGAGCGTCCACGAGATTTGCGCCGTCTGAACATCCGCTATGGCGACAACGCAATCGGCTTGTTCTGGACTACGATCAATAACGGGCGCATGGACAAAGGCATGCCGATCTGGAAAGAATCGATTAGCGACGATATCAAATGGCGTATCTACACATTCCTGCAATCAGTACAAACCCAGCGATAATCGCTAATAAGCAAGAGCGCTGAAATGTTGCCATGCCACGCAGCCCGATCGATAGTCTTCGCATTCGTTTTTGGGATGGCATTGCAGTGGACAACGGAAGTGCGCGCGCACGGTGTCACGCTCAAAATTCATCACTTTTTATCGCCGGATTCTCCTTTTCATGTCCAGTTTCTTGTGCCCTGGAAGGAAAAACTCGAGAAGGATTCCGACGGGCACCTCAGGATTCAGGTTTACCCAGCCATGGGTTTGGGCGGAAATCCGTCACAGCTTTACGATCAAGCCAAGGATCGGACCGTGGATATCGTGTGGACGGCTGTGGACTATGAGGCATGGCGGTTCCCCGCCTTTGAAGTGTTTAATTTACCGTTTGTCACCCACAGTGCGAACGCGTCCAGCCGGGCGCTTTGGCGCTATGTCCAAAAGCATAATTTAGCCAAAACAGAATTCGCAGGTGTGCGGGTTCTGGCGGTAGGCGTATTCCCGGCTGCATCCGGCGATGCCGACGCAAGACTCTACAAAGGCGATGCGAGTCCCGCGTTGCCGAACCTCTTCGTACTGGTGATGAATGCCGACGCGTACAAAAGTCTGCCGGACGAGCTCAAAGCCGTGATCAACGCCAACAGCGGCGTTGAAATTTCGGCATCACTCGGAAAGATGTTCGACGATAGCGTGGCGGTTGCGCCGGCTTCCGCGAATGGCGAGCGCAGCGCTCAGGCGGCAGAGCTGGCGCTTACGCAGCAGCGCGCTGAGAGCGCCATCGACAAAAGAATCCAGGAACTGGATCGACGCGGACTCGACGGACGGGAATTGGTGGAGAGTGCGCGCGCTTTACTTGCCGAGTACGACGCTCCAAAGTAAAAGCCAAGATCATCGTAGGTTGCGCGATTCACCGCCTGGGTTCTGACGCTCTCAGCTTTTATGCATCGCGCCGGCGCGCGGCTACGCTCCACATGACGGGTGAAGGCGTCATGAAATCCTCCTGATCCAGTCGGGCGAGGTCATCTTCGAATTCGAGCGGAGTCACCATGTCTGTTGCAAGGATGGCTTCGCGCAATTGCTCCAGGTTTGCTTTCATCAAATTCGTCCAGAGAGACTTGCCTTGCGACATGAGTATGCGTCCTTCCGCCGAAATGCTTTCCAGGCCACGGGCTTGCAGGTATCCAGTTAGCACTCTGCCGAATCCAGCGTTCACTCCCCGGCCTATCATCACCTGGCGCATCGCCGCGGCCGATTTGAGCATGACTTCCCAGGGATAACGATCTGGCGCAGGAAGCTGGGATATGGAATCGAATTCCTCTGTGAGCAACCATCCGCCCGGCTTCAGCGAATCTATCATTCGATCCAGGGCTTTCTCTCGCTCGGGCAAATGCACCAGCACCAATCGGGCGTGGATGAGATCGAAGGCCTGGTCGCGCAGTGGATCCGAAACGATGTCATGTTGACGCACGGCGAGATTGGCGTGCTTGACTTCGTCCAAAAATCGGGTATCGATATCTGTGGCAAGCACCGAGCCAACCGGCCCGCATCGGTCGGCCAGCCAGAGCGCGATCGAACCCGGCCCGGCACCGATTTCCCAGCAGCGCCATCCCGCGGCGACGCCAATTCGCTCCAGATGCCGAATCGTAGTGGCGTCGTACAGCTCCGCAAGCGCGGAAAATCTCGCCGGCGTTTGCGGCGCGGCATTATCTAATACGTAGCGACCCCAATTCGGCGAGGGCGCACTGTTATGCCCAACGTTTATCATCGACTAGTCCTCGGACGTTAATAGAGATATGGGTGGTCGGAAAGTTGGCAAACATCATTCGGCCTTGATGCCCGCTTCCCGGATGAACCTTCCCCAACGCGCGTATTCGGTCTTTATATAGGCGGCGAATTCTGCAGGAGTTTCGAGAACGGGTTCGCCGCCCTGTTCAGCGAACCAGTCATGAGCCTCTTTCGTCACAAGAATTTTCCTCAGTTCCGCGCTCAGGCGGTCGATGATCTCTTTCGGCGTGCCAGTTGGCGCAGAGATACCCATCCAACTCCAGTATTCGTAACCTGGAAGTCCCGACTCGGCGATGGTCGGAATATCGGGTAAGGCGGCCAGGCGTTTGGCGCTCGTAACAGCCAGTGCCCTGATTTTCCCCGCGCGGGCTTGAGGTAACTGCGTCACGACACCTTCAAATGTGTAAGTCAGTCTGCCGCCAATTAGATCGGTCTGCGCAGCCGGCCCCGCCTTGTAAGGGATATGCACCACATCGATCTTGGCCATTCGTCTGAATAATTCGCCCGCGAGGTGCGGAGGCGCTCCCACACCGGGGGAGCCAAAATTCAACTGCCCCGGTTTCTCCTTTGCTAATCGTATGAGGTCCGCGACCGAGTGCACGGAGACATCTGGATGTACTGCAAGCAACATCGGGCTGACAACCAGTCGACTAACCGGCGCAAAATCCTTGATTGGGTTATAGGGCAACTCAGGATAGAGATGGGGATTCAGCGCCATGGTGCCTTGATGGACCATGACGAGGGTATAGCCGTCCGCCGGCCCTTGCGTTGCCGCTTGCGTTCCGATGATGCCTGCTGCGCCTGGCTTGTTGTCGACTATCACCGGCTGACCTAGGGCGACGCGCAGCCTTTCTGCGATCCACCGGCCTCTCACGTCGACCGGTCCTCCCGATGCAGATGGCACTATCAGGTGAATCGTTTTGGTCGGGTATGTCTGCGCGAAGCATGCACTAGTCGAAGTGACGGCCAGCACGGCAGTCATGGCCAGCTTTGTGATATTGCGCTTCATCGCTCCTCCGTCGGAAAGAGTGCAGCGTATGGAAGAAGCGCGCCCGGGTCGAGACATCGGTGAACACTTCACTGTTGAAATATTTTCATGAATAATCGGGCTCCGACTTTCACTGCAAGGTACAACCCATGGACCGTATTCGCCGAATCGAATTGCTGGTACGGGCCGCAGAAGCCGGAAGCTTCGCAAGAGCGGCAAGGTCACTCGATCTGACACCGTCCGCGGTGAGCCATGCAATTGCCGATCTGGAGAAAGGGCTTGGCTTGTCCTTGTTCCACCGCACCACCCGGCAGTTGCGGCTCACTGAAGGCGGCGAAGAAATTTATGAGCGCGGGTGCGAACTCTTGCGGCAACTGGCTGAACTCGAGAGCATCACACGCAAGACTACCGAGCGGGTGACAGGAACATTGCGCGTCGGTTTGCCCATTCCCTTGAGTCGCAATGTCATCATGCCGCGGTTGCCGGAATTTCTGCGGCGCCACCCGCAGTTGCGCCTCGAATTCCATGTCCAGTCGCAACCTAAGGACATGCATGCGGAGGGCGTGGACGTATTGATACGAATCAGCGAACCGCCTGTGTCAAATCTGATCGCGCGCAAGATCGGGCAAATCCGGCACGCGGTGTATGCTTCGCCTCAGTACCTGAAGATGGCCGGAACGCCCAAGACGCCTGACGAACTGTCGAATCACCTGTGTCTGGTAATTAAAGCCGTGGGCATGAGCCGGCCGCTCGATTTGTGGGAATTTCAGCGCGGTACCGAACGCAAAGTAATTAATGTGGCACCCAGAGTTGTCACTTACGACCGTGAAGGGTTGATCGCCGCTGTTCTCGCTGGAGCCGGCCTGATGCGCTTGGGCTGCTTCGACCCGTATCTCATTTCCTCCGGCCAGTTGCACAGAGCACTTTCCGACTGGACGTGTCCGCCGGGTTTTCCAATTTTCGCGATGTATCGCAAGACGGCCCGAACGCCGCCGAAAGTGGCCGCGTTCCTGAAATTTGTAGAGGAAGCCTTCGCCGCCTTTGATCCGGAGGAAGTCACGCTGTTTCATCGTGGCCACGATGGTATTGCCCTTCGTAAAGGAGTCGCGGCACGCAGCTTTTCACGAATTCACGCAACGGCCGGCTAATCAAGACGGGTGGATTACGCCCTTCCCCGAAGTCTGCGCGTCGAACAGCTGGTAGGCTTCCTCCGCTTGTTCCAATTTCCACTGATGCGTAAACAAGCGGTCGATGTCGATGCCGCGGTCCGCGATGTAGCGCGCGCAATCGGCCTGGCCGACAGTGGAAAAAGTCCACGAACCGATCAAGGTGACTTGGCGTCGCAGCAAGTCGCTGCTGACATCCAGCGTAACGCTGTCGCCTTCGCCTACGAAGCAGGCTTTGCCCCACGTGCGCACGCAGCGCACCGCCTGCGCCCGCGCCAGCGGCGATGAAGAAGCGTCGATGGATGCATGGGCGCCGCGGCCGTGCGTGGCACCCTTGATTGCCTGGACCACGTTTTCAGTCTTCAGCGGGTTGATCAGCACATCGGCACCGAACTCCTTGGCACGGCCTAGGCGTTCTTCGCTGGTGTCGAGGGCAATGACGCGGGCGCCCATCGCAGCGGCCAGTAACGTGACTGACAGGCCAACCGGCCCTTGGCCGAACACGGCGATGGTGTGGTCTCCCTGCAGGCCAAGCCGGTGCAGCGCGCCCCACGCCGTTCCGGTGCCGCAGGAAATCGCCGCGCCGGCGTCGAATGAGAGTTCATCGGGCAGCGGCACCAGCGTGCGCGCGGGACACTTCATGTAGCGTGCGTGCGCGCCGTGCCCGGTTGCCCCATACACTTCCTTGACGCCTTCCACGCACAGCTGCATCCAGCCGGTCGAGCAATGTTCGCACACGCCGCAGCCGCGATAATGGTGTTGCATGACGCGCATGCCGACGCGCGCCTGGTTGTCCGCGACACCTGGCCCAATCGCAACGACCACGCCGCACGGCTCGTGTCCGGCGATCACGGGGCCGGTGAGTTTGCCAAGGCCAAGGGATGAGGCGCCGCCCACAGCGCGATAAAACTTCAAATCGCTGCCGCACATGCCGGAGGCCTTGATCTCCAGCACCACTTCGCCCGCACCCGGCGTAGGGTCGGGGAAATCCATGAACTGAACTTTGCGGGCTCCGGGAAATACGACTGCCTTCATGTTTTCCTCCTGCTGCAAATTTATTGTTGTATGGATGCCGTTGCTGATTCTAAAGAAAGCAATCCTGGTAGGTTTGCTTCTTCCGGCCTGCTGAATTTTACCGCCCCGCTACAGTGAGCCCAGAAAAGCCGTCAGCGCCGTGCGATCTTCGCGCGATAGCATGCTGAATGCCTCGCGCGAAATTCGTGCTTCGCCACCGTGCCACAGAATCGCTTCGGTAAAATTGCGTGCGCGACCATCATGTAGGAAAGCGTTCGCCCCATTCACGGTCTCCGAGAGGCCGATCCCCCACAAGGCAGGCGTGCGCCATTCGCTACCGCTCGCTAGATAGTCGGGGCGTCCATCGGACAAGCCTTCTCCCATATCGTGCAATAGCAAGTCGGTGTAGGGCCGAATGGTTTGACGGTTGAATTGAGGCAGACTCTGCAGCGCCCCGGCCTCGAGTTCCGGCACATGGCAGATCGAGCAATGTAGTTGTGAAAACAGCGCCTCGCCGCGCTTGACTTGAGTATCATCGATGTTCCGGCGCACTGGCACGGTCAGTGCGCGAATATAAAGTTCGGTGGCATCCAGCCGCAGCGTGGTGATTTCCGGTTTTCCAGCCACCATTTGTTCCTTGCAACTTGCTTGAACCGGGGGACAATTCTGGTCGCGATAGACCGGCGAGCTCAGGCCGATGTCGTTCAGGAAAGCGGCTGCGATTTGTTCGCGCAGACTGCCATGGTTGGCTTTGAGTCCAAAGCGGCCGAGTACGGTTTTGGCCTGGCTTTCATCCCAACCCCGCTTGACCTTGCCGCGAATTCCGGCGAGCGTTTCACGCGCGGCCAAGGCGATGATGGACTCGTCCGGTATGGCCTCCAGCAGGCCAAGACCGATCAGCGGCGGCGCGAGGCGCAGGCCGCTCATTGCATCTTCTCCCAGCGGCGAATAGGCAAGATCCGTAATGCGCAGCACGGGTGATCGCAGCGGCACCTGCTCGCCGTCCGCCAATGTCTCGATGTGTTCGTGCCATTCGATGCTAAACCGTCCCTCCGCCGGCACGATTCCTTTGACGCCGAATATCTGCAACTGATCGCCGTAATCGGGATGTGGACGTGGTCCCCCGTGCGCATCGTTGCCCTTCAGGCTGAGTCGAACAACGGCATTCGGCGCAGCTTCATAGGGCACCGTGATGTGGTGGTCGCGCATCGCGCCGTCCGCGCCGCGGCGCGCTGCCATTTCTGTTCCCGGCGCGAGGCCCCTGCCGTTGTTGAAATGACAGGTCGCGCAGGACTGTGCATTCGAGGTGGGTCCGCGTCCGAACTCCGCATTCTCGAACCAGAAAAACGCCCAGCGGTTGTTGAACATCTTATGGCCAAGCGTGAACAGCTCGGCCTGTTTTGCGTCCAGCGTGGCAACCGGATGCAGATAAGCGCTGCTACCGGCATCGTCATTGCTGAAACTTGAGGCAGGCAGGGCTCGTTCCGATGTTTGCGCGACGGATTGCAGGAACGCGGGCGACGGCGCCAGCAGCAAGATGGCGGCCAACACAAAATGTGCGCGGGACGCCCAGGGCTTTTTGTGAGGACACGTCGCCTTGGATGCTCGCATGCGACGAATGAACGGACCCGACTTAGAGCGGAGGTAGTTCAACACCGATTTGTTCCAGTATTCCACGCGGCGCCCCGCCGACACACGGCTCGGGAAAAATCAGGGTCAGTTTGTTATCCGCCACACGGTAGTAAAAATAGTGCGGGGTGATGCGCACAGTCTTGCCGGTCGCAGCGATAGGCTCCATACCCGGCATGGCCCAGGTGCCGGTATGGGTGCCGCCCTGATCCCATTTGATGGCGTAATTGCCCTGGCCCCGATCTTCGATGGTGTCATAGGCGTAATTCCAATCTGGAAAGCCGGTATAAAGTGCGGTCAGCATTTTCAAGGCCTGCTGCTTGTCGAGAATGCGTGTGGCTGAAATGAACTTCAGGTCTTCCGCTGCGGTGTCTGCAATCTTCCGAATATCATGGGTCTTCAATCCTTCGACATAGGTTAGCAGCACCGGTGCAATCGGTTTCTTCACGCGTGCCCCTCAATATTTAATGCCACACGATTCAATACCACACGTCTGCGCCAAACAGGCTGCCGTGGAATTTCACTAACAATGCATAGGCAACCAGCCCGAGCACCACCGCAGCAATATCGCCCGCGATGCTGCGCCGCCGGTTGGTGGGACGCGCGCCCCGCCGATTTTGCGACCACATCGCATACAGCGAGTAAATTGCAAAGGTACCAAACAGCAACAAGCCCGCCAGATCGCCATTGGCCAGCAAGTGCACCAGAGCCCACAGCGTGAACGACCATAGCATCGGGTGCGCAGTGAAGCGCTTGATGTTTCCGGGAACATACGCGCCGGCCAGGAGGATCAATGCGATCGGCATTAACCAGAGCGCCACATAACGCCCCCACGCTGGAGGATCCCATAACTCGATAAAAGGCGCCTTGCCCATTCCGGCGACCATCAATCCGAAACCAGCCAGCGACAGCAGCGAATAGAAGCCTTTGTACGGGCCTTCGCCCAGTGTAGTGACCAGGCGCGCCCGCGCGGCGCGCCGGCTGGTGAAGAAGTGAACGCCGAAGAACAGCACCAGACCTATCAAGAGCCATGACATAAAATTCTCCCGTTCAGTGTCGCCTGTGGGCGAATGCGTCGCGCAACAAAAGCGCGATGCCGCAAACAAGCAAGACCAATCCACTCCATGCAATCCACATTTTGGGCTGTTCCACGCCGGTATCGATCTGGAGTCCAACACCGGATACTGCAAGCGCCGGCTTGCCGACTTCCTCGAGCACCAACACATAGCTGCCAGGATAGAAGATCTGCAGCGGATCCAGCGCCGCATCTACCTTGCCACGGCCCTTGACTTTGATGCTACGCTCGGCCACGCCGGTATCGCCTTGCAACAGGCTCATCTGATATTGGTTGGCTGCATCGGTCGATTCGGTCTGCGTGACATTGAAACTGAACCGGAACCGATACCAGTTCTGGTCCGGCGTCAGATCAAGCGGCAACGGCTTGTAAGCCTGGCCGCTACGCAATCGGAGGATTGAACCATCGGGAAGCGTCCAGCGATCACTGCGTTCGGTCAATGCATAGTTCTGTCCGGACCTGCCGCTGACATGCTGGCAGAAAGCGTAGTAGCCGGGGCCAAACAACAGACCGAGCACGACCAGCAGGAGTCCCTGAGCGTTTGCGGGGATGGCCCGGGTGTTCCGCGTTGCTGATGTCATGTGGAGGATTATCTGCCTGGCATCCCGGAATTGGAAACCTTGTACGGCTTCGTGGTCAAATATGAAGCCTACCGGCAGAGAAGGGAAGAGCATGCGGCATTTAGCTTATGCAAGCCAGACAAGCTTTCGTACGGCAATAGTCGTGATGCTGTTACTAGGCTGGGTTGGCGTTGCGGCCGGCGCGATGCCGATCAGGATCGTTGCTCCGCTGCAGAACGAT
>JBJMWI010000108.1:0-42242 GCA_045810225.1 Burkholderiales bacterium | reverse complement strand
TCAGTTGCTTCAAATCCGAGGGTATGGACTGATTGCCCGCATTGATGTTGCTCTCAAGCATGACCCCCACAATCGAATGATTGCCCTCCATGATCTGGTGCGCGCAGTCCAGCATGACCAAAGGCTGCAGATTGTGATCCTTATTCGAATTGGCGTGACTGCAGTCCACTACGATGTTGGCTGGGAGCTTGTTCTTTCGCAGTTCCTTCTCCACTACAGCCATAGTCACTGAGTCGTAATTCGGCCCTTTCGCCCCGCCGCGAAGCACGATATGTCCGTAGCGGTTGCCGGTGGTTCGGATAACGGATACCTGACCTCGCTGGTTGATGCCGAGGAAACTATGCGGTCGCGATACCGACAGCAGCGCATTGACTGCCACTTGCAAGCCGCCATCCGTGCCGTTTTTGAAGCCAACGGGCGTAGATAACCCGCTCGCCATTTCGCGATGCGTCTGCGATTCAGTTGTGCGGGCGCCGATTGCGCTCCAGGTAACCAGATCTCCGAGGTATTGGGGACTGATCGGATCGAGCGCTTCCGTACCGGCCGGCAAGCCAAGTTCGTTGATGTCGCGCAAGACCGTGCGCGCAAGCTCAAGACCCTTCTCGACGTCGAAAGAGTCGTCCATATGAGGGTCGTTGATCAAGCCCTTCCATCCCGTCGTCGTACGCGGTTTCTCGAAGTACACCCGCATGACGATGAATAGGGTGTCAGAGACTTCATCTGCGATTTTTTTCAACCTGCGCGCATAGTCGATGGCCGCGACGGGATCGTGGATCGAACACGGTCCCACGACGACCAGCAGGCGATGATCGCGACGGTCGAGAATGCGTTCGAGGGCGTGTCTTCCTTCGAGGACTGTCTGCTCCGCTTTTTCCGTCAATGGAACGCGGCGTTTGATTTCGTCAGGGTTCTGCAGGACGTCCTGCGACGAAACGTTTACGTTATAAACCAGTTTTTCATCCATGATATGGACCTGTTGATACTGAACAAACGCGCAATTTTACGTAATGAAGCCGCTTCGGCATAGTGCAGGGCGCGCTACCTGTACTGTGATCCGGTTCATCTCATTTTCGAGTAGGCAGTCGGCGTCAACATCAGGTTGGTAATATGGGTCGTAAGCGGGCCGTCTTTTTCAGTTTCTGCCCGCGTCGCCAGCCAGTCGGGGTGCGTCGCGAACGCATTCCACTTCTGCTCACGTTCTGCGAGATTTTCCCATTCCAGGATGTAGTACAGGTCATTGTTGCTTTCGCCGATAAGCGTGGTCCAAAAGCCTACCTGACGAATGCCGAACCGCTCCCATAGTTTCAACGTGTGATTGGAGAATCTTGCGTTGAGCGCGGGAAGCTTGCCTGGGAATGCATGATAGATACGCAGTTCGTAGAGCATCCTTGTCCTTTCTTGTTAACACTAATAGCGCTTCGACAGGATGAGACTTTCACCGTCCCGGCGCATTTCCAGCTTGCCGAGAAAGCTCATGCCCAACAGCACCATTGGCAGCGCGCTGTTTTCGTGTACGACGCCGTCGATGTCCCGCAACGTAATATCTCCCAGCGTGACTTGAGCCAGCTTGACCCGGTAGATCGGCGTCACCCCGTTGGCAGTTTGCGAGATGCCGCGCTCCCCCGCGAGATAATTGACACCGGCACGCCGAGCCTCATCCACATTCATCGCGACCATCGTGGCGCCGGTATCCACCAGGAACCGAACCGATGCGCCATTGATGCTACCGGACGATACAAAGTGCCCATTCCTGTCTGGCGTGAGTGCGACCGTCGCATGTTCGTTCTGAACCGACACAGCGCTGTAGACTCCCTCACCGATATGTAATCGTTGCTGCTTGCCATTGATTGAAATGATGGCTTCATCACTGGTCGAACTGAGGAGCTTCACGCCGCCGTATGTCTCGCCGGCCCGCAGGGTTCGTGGCTTGCTTTTGTCGATAATCAACATGGCTTTGCCGGGAAATAGCGCCACGACACTGATATCGAGCGCCCACGCCGGGCCACACAGGAGCACAAGCCCTGTCAGAACCCGCGTAATATTTGCCGCGTTCATGCGCATGAAAACCCTCTATGCAACCTGTTGCGATATTCCGTCACTGGCCCACCGAAGGGCCCGGCTATTTTGCCACGTATCTGGAATCGGCCGACATACCGTGGCGACTGGTAGCACTCGACGAAGGTGAGGCCGTTCCCTTGCGTGCCGGCGACTTCAGCGGCATTGCTTTTATGGGCGGACCCATGAGCGTCAACGATGACTTGCCGTGGATTGCGCCCGTACTGGATCTTATTCGCAGTGCAGTTGCCGCGGACGTGCCTGTTCTGGGCCATTGTTTGGGCGGGCAGTTGATGGCCAAGGCGCTCGGCGGAAGCGTTCGATGCAATCCCGTCAAGGAAATCGGCTGGGGAGAAGTCGAAGTCAAAGATAACAGCACGGCACGTGAATGGCTTGGCCCGGACGTAACACGCTTCGAAGCGTTTCACTGGCATGGTGAAACATTCACGATTCCTCCGGGCGCGGTGCATGTCATGAGCAATCGCACTTGCGAAAACCAGGGATTTGTCTTGGGAAAGCATCTGGCGATGCAATGCCACGTAGAAATGACCCGTGATCTCATCACGAGCTGGTGTGAATCCGGCGCGGGCGAAATCGCGGCGTCAACAAGTCCGGCTGTTCAGAAACCGGATCAGATACTTACTGGAATGGACGCCAGGATTACGTCCCTGCGTGCTATTGCCATGCGGCTGTACGATCAGTGGACACGCAACCTCAAGAGGACGTGACAACGTGTTCGTCAATCCCTGAAGTTGCCAAATTGAACCGGAAAATCGGTGACGTGCTTTCTTACGAGTGCGATCGCTTGCTGCAATTCGTCTTTTTTTGCACCTGAAACGCGAACCGCATCGCCCTGGATGCTCGCCTGCAACTTGAGCTTGGCATCCTTGATCAGTTTCTGAAGCTTCTTGCCAAGTTCCTGGTCAATCCCGACTTTTATGGTGATGACTTGCTTCACCTTATCGCCGCTGATGGTTTCGACTTTGCCTCGCTGCAGGGAGCGAATATCCACCCCGCGCTTCGTGAGTTTGCCGATCAGAACGTCATAAACCTGCTCAAGTTTGAATTGATCATCCGCAAAAACGGTCAGCATGCCTTCTGCATGTTCAACGCGGGCGTCAGATCCCTTGAAGTCAAAACGGTTGGTAACCTCCTTGTTTGTCTGGTCGAGGGCATTCCTCAGTTCTACTTGGTTCACTTCGGACACGATGTCGAAACTGGGCATGGTGTTAACTCCGATCGCAATGCGCGGCGCGCGCTGGCGCGACACTGGAACACGTACAACTATTTCTTGCCACGCTTGGCTCCGATCCGTAAGCGCAAGGCGTTCAAGCGAATGAAGCCGGCGGCGTCTGCTTGATTGTATGCTCCCTTGTCATCATCGAACGTGGCGATCCGCGAATCGAACAGCGAATCGGTTTTTGATGCGCGCCCGACAACCAGTACCGTTCCTTTGAACAGCTTCAGCGTGACAGTGCCATTGACCGGCTGCTGAGATTGGTCGATGAGCGACTGCAACAGCAGACGCTCCGGACTGAACCAGTAACCGTTATAGATCATGCGCGCATAACGCGGCATCAGATCGTCCTTGAGCGCAAGCACTTCGCGGTCCAGAGTAAGGGATTCTATTGCACGATGTGCTTTGAGCATGATCGTGCCGCCCGGTGTCTCATAACAACCTCGGGATTTCATTCCGACATACCGGTTTTCAACGATATCGAGGCGCCCGATGCCGTGCTTGCCGCCAATCTCGTTCAGTTTGGTAAGAACCTCCGCCGGTGTCATTCTTTTCCCGTTGACCGCAATAATGTCTCCCTTGCGGTATTCCAGTTCAACACGTTCGGGTCGATTCGCCGCTTTTTCCGGCGATACCGTAAGGCGCCACATCGAATCTTCCGGTTCGAAGTCAGGGTCTTCCAGGATTCCGCCTTCATATGAAACGTGGAGCAGGTTGGCATCCATGGAATAGGGGGCACCACCACCTTTGCGCTTTTTGAAATCAACTGGAATGCCATGCTCGTCGGCATATGCCAGCAGCTTTTCGCGCGACAATAAATCCCATTCCCGCCAGGGCGCTATTACTCTCACGTCCGGCATGAGTGCATAAGCACCGAGCTCGAATCGAACCTGATCGTTGCCTTTGCCGGTTGCGCCATGGGAAATGGCATCGGCCCCCGTCTTGCGGGCTATTTCTATCAACCGCTTGGCGATGAGTGGGCGTGCGATTGAAGTGCCAAGGAGATATTCTCCTTCGTACAGCGCGTTTGCCCTGAACATTGGAAACACGAAATCACGGACGAACTCTTCCCGCAAGTCTTCCACATAGATTTGACTGACACCGAATTTCTGCGCTTTCCGGCGGGCCGGTTCCACTTCACCGCCCTGTCCTATGTCAGCGGTGAAGGTCACGACTTCGCAGTGATAAGTGTCTTGTAACCATTTCAGGATGACGGAAGTATCAAGTCCCCCTGAGTACGCCAGCACTACTTTTTTAATTGGCTTTTCTGCACTTTTTTTCTTCACGTTTTCCCTTGTCCCACCTTTACGTCCTATTAGGATTGTCGTCGGAGTCCATGTCTCCTTCATACACCCCGTTCACCCATTCACCGACGACTGTGCGCCCGTCCGGCGTGTGATACTGCCCGTGGCCGTGAGGCTGGCCGTCCTTCCATTGACCCTCGTACCAACTTCCGTCAGACGCCTCGTAGCGCCCATTCCCATCCTGCAAACTGTGCTTCCATTCGCCGGCGTAGCGCCCACCCTCAGTTCTGGTAAGGGTACCCTTGCCCTCAGCCCAGCCTTCCTTCAGCGAGCCCTCATACCGGTCTGCGAGCTTGCCGCCCACATACCATTGCAGCAGGCCCTCGCCATCCGCCTTGCCGTTTTTGCACTGGCCGTTCCAGGTGATCGTCTCACCTGGCTGCGGGAAAGGGTTGGCCACCTTGCAACCGTTCTTGTCCGTGATCCATGCAACGTCGTCCTCGGCGCCGAATAGGGCGCCCGGAACTGCCAGCGATAAAACCAGAGCAATGCTGGATATGCCCAATCGAATCATGTTAGCTCCTTCGAAAGTAAGTTCACTGTTGAACCCCCGGCACGTTTTGCGCGCACGGTGAGCTCCGTATGTAGTTGTCCTACGCGACCTTCGACAGCGGTTGCATGAAATGCGTTCTTTCGTTCCAGCCTGATCACGGCGCGGGTCCTACCCCTTGCCTAATGGATTATATGGACTGTACTTTTCCGAGAACCAAATATTCCATGAGTGCTTTTTGGGTATGCAGCCTATTTTCTGCCTCATCCCAAACGACGCTCTGCGGTCCATCGATAACTGCAGGTGCAACCTCTTCGCCCCGGTGCGCCGGAAGGCAATGCATGAACAATGCATCGCTAGCGGCTGCCTTCATCATCTCGGCGTCCACCTGCCATTGCTCAAAATCGCGCTTGCGTTCTTCGTTCTCAGCCTCGAAGCCCATGCTCGTCCAGACATCGGTTGTCACCAAGTCTGCGCCTCGGACCGCCTCCATCGGGTCCGTAAATTCCTCATAATGGTCCGTACCGTAAAGGTTCGCGCGTTCCGGTTCAACCTCGTAGCCCGGTGGCGTCGATACATGAACATTGAAATCGAGAACTTCCGCTGCCTGCAGCCATGTATTGCATACGTTGTTCGAGTCACCAATCCATGAGACGGTCTTGCCCTGAATCGGCCCGCGGTGTTCGATATAGGTGTGAATGTCCGCGAGAATCTGGCATGGGTGGTACTCATTGGTGAGGCCATTCACCACCGGTACCCTCGAGTGAGCAGCGAAACGCTCGATGATGTCCTGGTCGAACGTCCGAATCATGACGATGTCGCACATCCGCGATATGACCTGCGCAGCGTCTTCGACCGCTTCTCCACGGCCAAGCTGCGAATCTCGCGTACTTAAAAATATGGCAGAGCCACCCAACTGATGCATGCCAGCTTCAAAGGACAATCGAGTACGGGTGCTCTGTTTCTCGAAAATCATCACTAAAGTTCGATCGAACAATGGATGATAGGTTTTGTAAGACTTGAACTGCTGCTTGATCCATTGCGTGCGCTCGAACACATGAGCGAAGTCTTCGCGCGAGAAGTCTCTGAACTGCAAAAAGTGCCTTGGCGTGTGCATGATGAACGTCAACCCGCTTGCACGGCGTTGGCATGCAGGAACTCTTTGATCAGCCTGGAAACCCCGTCTATCAGCAGCAATACTTCTGGATCTTCCAAATTTAATGGCGGAAGCAGGCGAACGACATTCTCCGCGGTCACGTTGATCACAAGACCGTTTTCCAAGCCCCGGCTTACCAGATCCCCGCAGGGCCGGTCCAGCTCGATGCCGATCATCAGTCCCTTGCCCCGGATCTGTTTCACACCATAGGTTCCGGCCAAGCTCTTTGCGATGCCGTCGTGAATTAGCTGGCCGATTTTGCCGGCACGCTGCACCAGGCCTTCATCCTCGATGATGGATAGCGTCGTAAGCGCGCACACACATGCCAGCGGATTTCCGCCAAATGTAGAACCGTGCTTGCCCGGGGTAAAAACCGTAGCAGCGGAACCTCGTGCCAGGCAGGCACCGATGGGAAATCCGTTGCCGAGTCCTTTCGCCAGTGACATGACGTCCGGTTTGACGCCGAAGTGCTGATGGGCAAACCACTTGCCGGTCCTTGCCATTCCACTCTGCACTTCATCAAGCATCAGCAACCAGCCGCGCTCATCACAAATTCTGCGCAACTGCGCGATATAGTCGTCTTCGGGTATCTGGATGCCGCTTTCACCCTGGACCGGTTCAACGAGTACTGCAACGATAGACGGATTGACCGCAGCAACCTGCAACAGCGCCCCCACATCGTTGTACGGAACCCGCAGAAACCCGGTCAAAAGGGGTTCGAAGCCGGCTTGTACCTTACGGCTGCCAGTGGCCGACAGTGTGGCAATGGTACGGCCATGAAATGCGTTTTCCATGACTACGATGGCCGGGGATTCGATTCCACGTTGGTGCCCGAAAAGGCGGGCCAGTTTGATGGCGGCTTCGTTTGCCTCGCAGCCCGAATTGCAGAAGAAGGCGCTGTCCATTCCGGCCAGCGCGCAGAGGCGAGCGGCAAGTTCCTCCTGTTCAGGAATCTCGTACAGGTTTGAGACGTGCATCGCCCGGGCCGCCTGAGCGCTCACTGCTTCAATCAGCCGTGGGTGGGCATGGCCTAGTCCATTTACGGCTACGCCGCTGACGCAATCAAGATACCGATTCCCTTGCCGATCCCAAAGCCAAGACCCATTGCCGCGACAGAAAGTTACCGCCTGCCGCCCATAGGTTGTCATCACGTGCTGCATCATGTTTAGCGCTGAGCCGTTGCCCGCCTACAAAAAGCAACACGGCGGCAAAGGAGCCGCCGTGCTTGCTATTGAAATGGTTGAAATTTCGACCGCTATAGTTATCCGAATCCATCCTGGATGCAAGTGTAACGGCGGCTGTCTGCTGCCCCGCTGCCAAGGCTGCTTTGTGATTCGATGCGCATTCAGCGGGCGCGTTGTGGTCCCGAAGGCGGTGCATTCTCAGGACGGGTAGCGTCCACCAATCAGTCGTTTGGATTCCGTCCTTGAGAGTGATATAAACGTATTTTGTGCAGTGCAAAATATGCTAGCATGTTAGCCAAAGCGAGAAAACAACATGTCTGGTCCGCCGATCGTCGAACTGATCATCGTGGGTATCAAGGCCAATGGGGAGGTTTTCCAGCCGGGCGACTGGGCTGAAAGGCTTTGCGGCTGCATGTCGTTGTTAGGTGATAGTCAACGTAAAAGCTATTCTGCTTACGCCAAGCCCGTCAGCGCATCCGGAGTCAGTTGTCTGGTGGTGGATCGGCGCCTTGAACATATGAGTCCGGAAGCATTCCAGTTTCTCATGACGTTCTCCCGGGACAACGAGCTGCAGATCCGCGAAGGCCGCCAGGAAATACGTCAATCCTTGTTGGTCCGGAAACCTCCCAAGGTTGCCTGACGGACGGGATGGCTGAAACAGAAAGGCCCGCTTGCGCGGGCCTTTGCATTTTGAAGTTGCCGCAGTCAGGGCATTGCCTTGATTGCCGCCGCAAGACGGCTTTTTTGCCGGGATACGGTGTTCTTATGCACGATTCGTTTGTCTGCGATGGAATCAATACGGCTCTGGGACAACTGAAATTGCGCTTGCGCGGCTTTCTTGTCGCCGGCCGCAATGGCCTTTTTTACGTTTTTAATCGCTGAGCGCACTTCCGTACGCTGACCCACGTTGTGGGCACGGCGTTTTTCGGCTTGGCGGGCACGTTTCTTTGCTGAGGCGATATTTGCCATGAATTATTCCTGGACCGGGTCTGCGGAAAAGGGCGCTATGGTACTTGCCCCGTGCGCCCTTTGCAACGATAAGCAAGAAACTGTTTACAACTTTATGGCCTGTCGTGGGCGATGTTGTTAGCCCGTGGAGAAACTGCCGACAGCGCTCGGTTACAATCCAGTCCCATTCTGGTTCTCCCTACCCTGTCATGAATTTGCTCAAAGCCCTCGCGACGATCAGCAGCATGACGCTGGTTTCACGAATTCTGGGGTTTGTGCGTGATGCCGTAATCGCGCGATTCTTTGGCGCAGGCCTTTATACCGACGCTTTCTTCGTCGCATTTCGGCTTCCCAATCTCCTCAGGAGGCTGTTTGCCGAAGGGGCATTCGCCCAAGCCTTCGTACCGATTCTGGGTGAATACCGCGCTGCCAGAACGGTTGAGGAAACGCGGGCGCTTATCGACCATGTTGCGACTACGCTGGGGGCAGTATTGATCGTGGTCTCGGCTATCGGCATAGTCGCGGCCCCCTTGATCATTTATGTCACTGCGCCTGGGTTTGCCTCCTCCGCCGATAAATTTGCCATCACCGTGCAACTGCTGCGCATCACCTTTCCCTATATTTTTTTCATATCACTGACGTCGCTAGCGGGGGGCATCCTGAACACCTGGAGCCGATTCTCGGTACCCGCGTTCACGCCAACCCTGCTGAATATTTCTTTCATCGTTTTTGCGCTATGGCTGGCGCCCTATTTTGATCCGCCAGTGCTTGCGCTGGCGTGGGCAGTGTTTGCCGGCGGCGTGTTGCAATTGATATTTCAACTTCCATTCCTTGCCAGGATCGGTGTGCTGCCGCGGATTCGTTTCAAGTTAAAGGATCCAGGTGTATGGCGCATCATTACCTTGATGGGCCCGGCGGTTTTCGGCGTCTCCATTGGTCAGATCAGCCTGCTCATCAATACGATTTTTGCGTCATTCCTGGTAACCGGCAGCGTTTCATGGCTGTACTATGCGGACCGCCTGATGGAATTCCCGACCGGACTGCTCGGTGTCGCGCTCGGCACTATCCTATTGCCTAGCCTGACCCGAAGCTTTGCCGATCAGACGGGCGACGAGTATTCGAAGCTGCTCGACTGGGGCCTTCGCTTGACGTTCCTTCTTGCGTTGCCCTGCGCACTTGCGCTGGCTTTGCTCGCAGTTCCGCTCATCGCAACGTTGTTCTATCACGGTGCATTCAATGTGCAAGATGTGGCAATGACGCGTAACGCGTTGGTCGCATACAGTGTGGGGCTGCTGGGATTGATCTTGGTCAAGGTGTTGGCCCCGGGTTTTTACGCTCGCCAGAATTTCCGTACCCCCGTCAGGATCGCCATCATTACGCTCGCCGCAACGCAGTTGATGAATCTTGCTTTTATTGGGCCGCTGCGCCACGCGGGGCTGGCACTGGCCATTTCATTGGGGGCATGCATTAATGCCGGTCTGCTTTTCCACCAATTGCGCAAGCACAACATTTTTCGCCCCCAGAAAGGCTGGCTGGCATTTCTCCTTAAACTCGCACTGGCGCTGGTCCTGACAGGTGCAACTCTGAACTGGGCAGCCGGTGCCGATTCGGCATGGTTGACGAATACGCTCCAATGGCGGGTAACCCGACTGACAGGGCTTGTGTTTATTGGCTTTGCAACTTATTTCGGAAGCCTCTGGGTATTCGGGATCCGGTTACATCATTTCGCCAAGCGTACGTTGTAACTCCACTGAGGCACGGCGGCGGTTAAGCCGTAAGAGCAAAAAAAAACCCCCGCGTGGTAGCGGGGGCGAAGTACTCTCGGTTCTTATTTCGAACGACGATGAGGCTGCTTGTGCGGTTTTCTCGAAAAGATTTTCAGCGCTGCGCTGCCTTCAATCTTTTCACCCGCCTTGGTTTTGCCTTTAAGCACGCCATTCAGATCGCCAGCTTTGAAGTTAGCGACATCCGGCTTGAAGTAGCACACCAGATCCGGACGACGATCGCGATTGACGTCCACGGCTTCCTTGCGGCAGCGGTACAGGCTCTTCTCGTTACCGGTTGCACCGAAAGTGAGCGAGTTGGGATCCACTGCCATAGCGTCGAACCTGGACATTGAGAGCACGACGACAGTGATCGGGTCCATACCATTGCGCCTGCCTAGGTCACGCTCGTCCTGGTGCCAGTGCCTGACTTCGATCGGCACATGCCTGGCCGAAGAAGGCGGTGGCAGCTGCGGCGGCGGATCTTGCGGCGGCGGAGGCGGCGGCGGATCTTGCGGCGGCGTATCTTGCGGCGGCGTATCTTGCGGCGGGGGCGGCGGCGGATTTTGCGGCGGGGGCACAGGCGTAGGATTGTGTACGCCGGCTATAACGAGCTGATAAGTCCCACCGGGAGTTTGCCCGTCGAGATTTTCCACAACGCCATTTTCGAGAAAAGTGTGGCTCCATGAGCTGACACCCAGGATGTACGTACCAGTTCCAGGTAACGTCACAGCGTTCATCAACGCTTCTATTCCATCCTCGCAATTTCCCGCCGCGGAGCCCCGTATGTTGCCCCAAGCATCGTATAGGACCAAATTGGAAGGAAAACCCGGGCATGCTCCGATAGTCGAAATGCCAGGCGTATCCCCTTCAGTTCCCTCGAATGTGAAGAAATCCACATCAGTGTTCCAATCGTTGCCGAGCTGACCGATCACACCTGAAATGCTGAGTCCTTCGGCCGGTACGGACACTTGCTGCGGAGACTTCCATGTATCGTTTGGCTCTGACTCAGAGATCGCCGCTGCAGACGCTACAACTGGAGAACCAAGCAAGCAAATAACAAAACCGCGAACCAACGGCGCCAGAAGTCGCCGCCGCATGTCGGTATTCATGATGACACTCTCCTGTTTGAATTACTGTTTCAGGGACTGATGTAACGCCATTGGAATATGCAATGTCCATACCCAATGCACGGTGCCGCGATGCTCGGAGAGGGCGCAATTTGGGCCCGTTAGGGATCAATCGCTTATGACGGTTAGTTCTTGTTGTGTCGCGTTGTCGTTTTTTTAACGCGCCAAATTCGGCTTGCCGACGTGAATTGCGTCATACGACGGATTGCGCCGGAGGTGACGTAAATCGGTAGCCGCGTCGCGCACGCACAAAGAGCGTGCTATGCATTAACTAACCGCAGGATGTGAGAGCGCGAACAAAGACCAGATCAACCCTTGCTGCGCATTGCTTCGTTAACGACTTTCCGCGTCAATTGCGGCGCAAACATTTCGATGAAATCGTAGGTGTAACCGCGCAGATAGCTGTTCTTGCGGATGCCAATGCGCGTTGTGCTCGGCTCGAACAAATGACTGGCATCGATGGCGCGCACATGAGTGTCGCGTTTTGGATCGTAAGCCATCATCGCGACAATGCCAACGCCAAGGCCGAGTTCGACATACGTCTTGATGACATCGGCGTCAATTGCGGTTAGGACTACGTTGGGTGTCAGGCCTTTGCTCGCAAACGCTTGGTTGATTTTAGAGCGGCCGGTGAACGCAAAATCATAGGTAATGATCGGAAACGCGGCGATTGCCTCCACAGTTACTTTCTTTACCTTCAGCAAAGGATGGCCAGGCTGCACCAGAAGACAGCGGTTCCACTTGTAACAAGGCAACATCACAAGATCTTCATAAAGTTCGATTGCTTCGGTAGCAATCGCGATGTCCGCTTCGCCGGAAGCAACCATTTCCGAGATCTGAGTCGGGCTACCCTGACGTAACGCAAGCCGCACGTTGGGGTAGCGCTTTGTGAAGCCCTGAATGATGTGCGGAAGTGCATAGCGTGCCTGTGTGTGCGTCGTTGCAATCGTAAGGTGTCCCTTGTCCTGTTCGGTAAATTGTTCTCCGACCTGCTTCAGGTTCTCTGCATCCTTCAAAATCCTGTTTGCTATATCGAGTATGGCTTTTCCGGGCTCGGTCACTGCCACCACTCGCTTGCCGTGGCGCACGAAAATGTCGACGCCAATCTCCTCTTCCAGACTGCGTATCTGTTTACTGATGCCTGGCTGTGAGGTATGCAGGACTTCGGCCGCAGTGGAGAGGTTTAAATCCTGACGAGCGACTTCGCAGATGTAACGCAACTGCTGCAGTTTCATGGGGGTAGGAGGTTCTGGCTTATAAGGGAATCGTATTTGATACTAACAGAATATTCATAGAGAATATAAAGCTCCTCAGTATTATCCGTGTGTCGCAACAGTGGCTTGCGCAAATAGCCTATGGGGTAAGACACAATGGAGTTGGGATACGCCCTGTCCGGATTGCTGGTGGGCTTCATAGTCGGTCTTACCGGTGTCGGCGGCGGTTCGCTGATGACGCCGTTGCTTGTCATGGGATTTGGTATTTCCCCGGCAACGGCGGTGGGCACGGATCTGCTATACGCGTCTTTTACCAAGGCCACTGGTGTATGGGTTCATGCGCGGCGAGGCAACGTTGAATGGAAGCTCGTGGGCTTGCTTGCGGCCGGCAGCATCCCTGCAGCACTGGCAGCACTGTTGTGCCTGCATTATCTCGGAGTCGACAGCCGAAAGGTTGGTGGACTCATCACTGGATCGCTTGGTGTCGCTTTGATTCTGACTGCATTGGCGATCCTGCTTAAAGAAAGGCTGCAGCGTCTGAGTCGGCACGGCGCCGGACAAAAATGGCGCGAACGGCATGTCGTTGCCGCAACCATAACGACCGGAGCGGTCATCGGCGCGCTAGTCGCTTTGAGTTCTGTCGGAGCAGGGGCGCTGGGCGTGGCAGCGTTGTTTTGGCTGTTCCCGTTGTTCCCGGCGTCTCGCATCGTCGGCAGTGATATTGCACACGCCGTCCCTTTGACCGCTGTAGCGGGCTTGGGACATTTCTACATGGGCACGGTGGATTGGCATTTGCTGGTGAACTTGCTGATCGGCTCCCTGCCAGGCATTTATCTCGGTAGCCATTTGAGTGGCCGCATCGCAGACCGCTGGCTGCGTCCTGTACTGGCTTCCATGCTGGTACTCGTCGGCGGCAAACTGGTGCTCTAAACATGTCCCGTTCCGCAATGACACAGAGGCACGCTGACTAATGTACGTATATGACGAAGTCGACCGAGATCTGGTCAATCAGCGAGTGGCCCAGTATCGGGACCAGGTGTCGCGTTTTTTAAATGGCGATTTAAGCGAGGATGAGTTCCGTCCGCTACGCCTGCAGAACGGTCTCTACATCCAGCGCCACGCGCCGATGCTGAGGGTCGCAATTCCGTACGGTCTGTTATCGTCAGGCCAACTGCGCATGCTGGCATCGATTGCGCGGCGCTACGATCGCGGTTACGGCCACTTCACGACGCGCCAGAATATCCAATATAACTGGCCCAAGCTCGAAGATACGCCGGACATCCTCGCCGACCTCGCGAGCGTGCAGATGCATGCGATCCAGACCAGCGGCAATTGCGTACGGAATATCACCTCGGACGAATTCGCAGGCGTCGCACCGGATGAGATTATGGATCCGCGTCCGTTGGCGGAAATATTGCGACAATGGTCCACGTTCCACCCCGAGTTCGCGTTCCTGCCGCGAAAGTTCAAGATCGCCCTCAACGGTGCGCGCGAAGACCGCGCTGCCACCGCCTTTCACGACATCGGCCTGCATTTGCTGCAGGACTCAAGCGGCGAAGCCGGATTTCGCGTGATCGTAGGCGGCGGCATGGGACGGACTCCAATTGTCGGGCCCGTCATACGCGAATTTCTACCTTGGCGGCATATGAATACCTATGTCGAAGCTGTGCTGCGTGTCTACAACCGCCATGGACGCCGGGATAATCTGTACAAGTCTCGTATCAAGATTCTGGTGAAGGCACTGGGCACGGAAGAATTCGCGCGCCAGGTAGAACAAGAGTGGGCGCAGACCAGGGACGGGCCGGATACGCTGACTGAACAAGAACTGGCTCGCGTATCGGCTTATTTCACCGCACCAGATTACGAATCCCGGCCTGCTGATGATTCTGATTTGGAACGCCATATGCAGCAGTCCCCGGCGTTCGCGCGCTGGGTCGGAAGGGCCGTCAAGCCGCATCGCGTGCCAGGCTACCGCGCGATCGTGCTGTCTCTCAAGAAGACCGGTGTGCCGCCTGGCGATGCCACCGCGGAGCAGATGGAACTCGTTGCAGCCTGGTCGGACCGGTTCGGGTTCGGCGAAGTCCGCGTGTCGCACGAACAAAACCTTATTCTGCCGGACGTGCGCGCCAATGATCTGTTCACTCTCTGGGACGAGGCCCGGGCAGCCGGTCTCGCAACTGCGAACCTGGGTTTGCTTACGGACATCATCGCCTGTCCCGGAGGCGATTTCTGCTCCCTGGCGAACGCCAAATCGATCCCGATCGCAGAGGCGATTCAACGCCGGTTCGATGACCTTGACTACCTGCACGACATCGGTGAACTGAACATCAATATTTCGGGCTGCATGAATTCATGTGGCCACCATCACGCCGGACACATCGGCATACTGGGCGTCGACAAGGACGGAGAGGAGTGGTATCAGGTTTCAGTCGGCGGCGCGGACGGTTCATACGCGGGTCGGGGGCGCAGCGCCATCGGCAAAGTGATCGGGCCATCGTTCAAGGCATCGGATATGCCTGACGTCATCACCCGATTGGTCGACATTTATCTGGATCAGCGGGACGAAGAAGAACGGTTTATCGACACGGTCACCCGGCTGGGTATCGCGCCCTTCAAGTCCGGCGTGTATGGCGCTCCTCTGAGCCAGTCTCGCGCAGGAGTAACCATAGATGCCTGACATCATCCTGCGCGATGTCATTGTCGCGGACGATTGGAAGGTCTTTCGACCCTCGCCCGGTGAGCCAGCAGTCGTGCCCGCTGGGCGCGTGATTGTTCCGCTTGCCGTTTGGCTCGACCAGCAAACGCAATTGGCGACACGCGGCAACGTGGGTGTCTGGCTGGCCGGCAATGATGACCCAGCGCAACTCAGCGAGTCGCTGGCATTACTGTCGCTGGTTGCTGTGGATTTTCCCAAATTCACGGACGGTCGTGGCTATTCCTTGGCGTATTTGCTGCGTTCGCGTTTCGGCTACCGCGGGCAGCTGCGTGCCATTGGCGACGTGTTACCGGACCAGTTGTTCTATATGAAACGTGTCGGATTCGACGCCTTTGCCGTGCGTGCTGACAAGGACATCAGGCAGGCATTGCGCAGCCTCAAACCGTTTACGGACGCTTATCAAGGTTCCTGGGATAACCCGGTTCCGGCGTTTCGTCGTCACCAACGCGCATGGCCCGCACCGCCCAAAACATGAGTTCGTGCAAACATGCATAAGGAACTTTCTTCTTTGAACCCTTCGGGGCAATACCCCCATGCTGTGTTGCTGGCGCGGCTCGGGGAAATCGCGAGCGAATTTCGCAACATCGCGGTTGCGAGCAGTCTTGGGGCAGAAGACATGGTGCTGGCTGATGCAATCCTTACGAACCGGCTGCCGATGGTCATTTTCACACTCGATACCGGCCGATTACCACGCGAAACGCTGGAACTGATGGAACGCGTGCGCAGCCGCTATTCCCAGCCAATCGAGATCTATACCCCTTCCCAACAGGAAGTCGACGAGTACGTTACGGCGCATGGGAATAATGCTTTCTATGAAAGCGTGGAGCTGCGTAAGCGCTGCTGCCACATTCGCAAAGTGAACCCGCTGGCTCGGGCACTCGCACGACGCGATGCCTGGGTGACCGGGCTGCGGCGCGCGCAGTCCGCTAACCGCATGGAGTTGCCGCTACGAGAGTTTGATGCTGCACATGGTCTGGTTAAATTCAACCCGTTGGCAGACTGGACCGAGGACGATGTCTGGGCGTATATCCGTGACCGGGGCGTGCCATACAACGCACTCCATGACCGGGGCTATCCATCCGTCGGTTGCGATCCATGCACACGCGCGATACGTCCAGGCGAAGACATTCGCGCGGGACGTTGGTGGTGGGAGACCAGAGACACAAAGGAATGTGGCATTCACGTTTCCCAGTTGGTACAACCGGACGGAGCAAAGTTATCGTGACCGCGGCATTGCAAATCGATTCTGTAGGCATCAATCACCTGGACTGGCTCGAATCCGAGTCGATTCATATCATTCGTGAGGTAGCTGCGGAGTGCAGCAATCCGGCTTTGCTTTTTTCCGGAGGCAAGGATTCCATCGTGATGCTGCGTCTCGCAGAGAAGGCGTTCCGCCCTGGGAAATTCCCGTTCCCGCTGCTGCATATCGATACCGGCCATAATTTTCCCGAAGTCATGGAGTTCCGCGATGCCCGGGTCGCGGAGTTGGGCGAGCGTCTGGTAGTCGGCCACATGGAAGACTCAATCCGGGCCGGCCGGGTGAGATTGCGGACCGCCGATGAGAGCCGCAACGTGCATCAATCAGTTACGTTGCTGGACACCATAGCGCACTACGGTTTCGATGCCTGCATCGGAGGAGCGCGCCGCGATGAAGAGAAATCGCGTGCCAAGGAACGCATTTTTTCGTTCCGCGACGAGTTTGGCCAATGGGATCCCAAGAACCAGCGACCGGAACTCTGGAGCCTTTACAACACACGCGTGCACAAGGGCGAAAACATCCGGGTTTTTCCGATCAGCAACTGGACTGAGCTGGATGTTTGGCAGTACATCGAACGTGAAAGCTTGGGCGTGCCATCGATCTATTTCGCACACCGTCGTGATGTCGTGCGCCGGCCCGGCGGATTATTGCCGGTATCGCACCTGTTACAGCCCAAAGCAAATGAAGTGGTCGAAAACGTCTCAGTTCGATTCCGCACGGTTGGCGATATGACCTGCACCTGCCCGGTGGAGTCCACAGCGGCAACGCCTGCAGAAGTCATCGCAGAGACGTCAGTGACCCGTATAACCGAGCGCGGAGCTACCCGCATGGATGACCAGACCTCGGAGGCCTCCATGGAACTGCGCAAAAAGGAAGGATATTTCTAGCGTGTCAGCAATTGAGAACCTGTCCCCAGTAGACACCGGCATGCTGCGCTTTAGCAGCGCAGGCAGTGTCGACGATGGTAAAAGTACCTTGATTGGCCGGTTGCTGTACGACACCAAAGCCATATTCGAAGACCAGCTTTCCTCCATCGAAAAATCCAGCCATCGGCGCGGACAAACCGGCATTGACTTGTCATTGCTGACCGATGGGTTGCTGGCGGAGCGGGAGCAGGGCATCACCATCGATGTGGCTTATCGTTATTTCGCCACGCCGTCGCGCAAGTTCATCATTGCCGATACGCCGGGACACGAACAGTACACCCGCAACATGGTGACCGGAGCTTCCACTGCGGATTTGGCCATCGTGCTGGTTGACGCGCGTAAGGGTCTGCTGACGCAATCTCGCCGCCATGCCTATATCGCGAGCCTACTGCGCATCCCGCACGTGGTACTGGCGGTGAACAAAATGGACCTGGCGAACTATTCCCAGTCGGTGTTCGAAGAAATAAGCACTGCGTTCAATACGCTGGTTAAAGATCTGGATTTCTATCGCATCGATGCGTTGCCTTTGTCTGCCCTGCAGGGCGACATGGTGGTGGGGCGCGGCGAAAATCTCGGGTGGTACCGCGGCCAGACGCTGCTGGAGATACTTGAAACGGCGGAAGTCGCTCGTTCTGCGGTGAACGGAAGCCTTTTTTTCCCGGTACAGCTGGTATCGCGGCCCGGCGACAGCGGCGTGGACGATGCACGCGGGTATGCGGGCCGCATTGAATCCGGCCGTATCGCAGTCGGCGACGCGATTACGGTACTGCCTTCCGGACAGACTTCTCAGGTCAGGATGATCCGCACCTTCAACGGAGCCGTCCGGCAGGCGCACGCCCCGCAATCGGTAACGGTCGTATTGGCAGACCAGCTTGATATTTCGCGTGGCGAAATCCTGGCTTCAACTACATCATTACCGGTAGTCGCGCGTCATTTCGAGGCAACGCTGTGCTGGTTGGCGACAGAGCCGTTCAACCGCAGTCGCCGGTATTTGATCAAGCATGGCACTCGCACAGTCAAGGGATTGTTTGATTCGCCACAATACAAGATAAACATGAACTCCATGGAACGCGAGCCTGCCGATACGTTCTCGCTGAACGATATCGGCCGCATAACCGTAAAAACGTCGCAGCCGCTTGCCTTCCAGCCCTATCGGCTCAATCGCGCCGCCGGCAGTTTCATCGTTATCGACGAAAGCAGCAACAATACCGTCGCTGCCGGCATTATCGAATCTGCCTGACATGGGGAAGGTTTATCTCGTCGGTGCAGGTCCGGGCGCCGCTGATCTGATCACGTTACGCGGCGCTCAACTGCTGGCGCGGTCGGACATCGTGTTCTACGATGCGCTGGTTCAGCCTGAGCTCCTGAATCTTGCTAGGTCAGCAAAGCTGGTTGCTGTTGGGAAGCGCTGCAGCCAGATTTCGACAGATCAGCGCTTCATTAACCGCAACCTCGTCGAAGCAGCAGCAAAATACGAAGTGGTCGTTCGCCTCAAGGGTGGCGATCCCATGCTGTTCGGCAGAGCGCAGGAAGAAGTGGATGCGCTCCGCGCTGCCGGGATCCAGTGCGAAATCGTCCCGGGCGTCACATCTGCGCTGGCGGCCAGCGCCGAGCTCGGCGTATCTCTAACGCGGCGCGGTGTGAGCCGCACTGTCGTATTCGCCACGCCGAGAGTCGGCCCAGGCGAAGACGTTAGCGACTGGGCACCAGCAGTCGCCAACGCAAATACCGCTGCGCTCTACATGGCCGCAGGCCAGGCGGGCGCCATCTCGCGCATCCTGCGTCAGCACGGCATGCCCGCAAGCACGCCAGTTGTGGTCGTTGTAAATGTCTCCCTGGCCGCTGCTCAGCGAATTCATACCGTGTTGGAACGACTCGAAAGAGATGTCCCCCCCCAATTGGCGGGCCCTGCCTTGCTGATGATGGGCAGCGTGTTTGCGTCCGAGCCAGCGATCCAGGACGCCATCGATGAAGCGCTGTCGCTGACAGCCAACTCCCGCTAGCCGGGATCGCGTTTGCCTCGCATAGCCGGCCGAACACCGGTTCTTCGCTATTCCGCGCTATATCACATTTAGAAATAATGAAATGAACTTATAGTATTTCAAATCATAAAGAACAGCAGGTACCTTGCATGCCGTTGTCCTCCTCCTTGCGTTATTTGCGCCGGTTCTCCGGCGCAGTTTTTCTCCGGAGCGGGCGCCATGACAGGGATTAACAAACAACAAAATGGTCCGTACGCTGGTCGCCTTACTGCTCTTGCTGGGTGCAATCCAGAATGTATTGGCAGCAACCACGTTGCTGAACGTCTCCTATGACGTTACGCGGGAGTTCTACAAGGACTTTAATTCGGCGTTCTTGAGTTACTGGAAAGCGAGGACAGGCGAGACCGTCACGGTCAACCAGTCGCATGGCGGATCCAGCAAACAGGCCCGCGCCGTCCTGGACGGGCTGGACGCAGACGTGGTCACCATGAACCAGGCGAATGACATCGATCTTCTGGCTGAACGCGGGCGGCTAATCCCCGCCGACTGGTCAACGCGCCTGCCCCATCACAGCGCGCCCACCACGTCGACGACCGTCTTTCTTGTCCGAAGAGGCAATCCAAAACATATTCGCGACTGGGACGATCTGGTAAGGCCGGGCGTCTCGGTGGTGATACCCAATCCCAAGACTTCCGGCAACGGCCGCTACAGCTATCTCGCGGCGTGGGGCTACGTTATCCGCAACGGCGGCAGCGAGCAGCGGGCGCGCGAGTTCGTCACCAAGCTGTTCAGGAATGTTCCGGTGCTGGACACGGGTGGCCGCGGCGCCACGACGACATTCGTTCAGCGAGGCATAGGAGACGCGCTGCTAACGTTCGAAAACGAGGTCATCCTGACGCGCAACGAACTGGGCGACGACGCTTTTGATGTCGTCTATCCGTCCGTCAGCATCGAGGCCGAGAATCCGGTAAGCGTAGTGGACAAAGTCGTGAACAGGCGCGGTACGCGCAAAATCGCCACGGCATACCTGGAGTACCTCTACTCGCCGGAGGCCCAGGAGATAGCGGCGAGGCATTTCCTGAGACCGCGCGATGCTGCGGTATTCGCGAGGTACGAATCGAGGTTCGGAAAATTGCAGTTATTTACTGTCGAGGATGTGTTCGGAGGCTGGAAAAAAGCGCAGGCCGTCCATTTTAGCGATGGCGGCCTGTTTGATCAGATCTATCAGACCAAATAGCACGGAAGACAAATGGACAATACAGCGCCAACAAGAAGACTCCCTGCGGAAGTAGAGGAAGAAATTTTGCGCGCAATATCCCGCGTTCATTATGGTTCCATCGAGATCATGATCCACGACGGGTGTGTCGTGCAGATCGAGAGCAGGGAAAAGATACGTCTGGTCCGTGACCAGCCCGGCGCAAACGGCGCAGGGAGACAAATTCCAGCGTCATCCACTACGCGGCGTTCCGCAACCGAGGCGACCAGTCCACTGGAGCCGGCATGAATCACCAACAACTCGACGCCCTGACCGGATCACCGGAAGGCTCCGCCAAGACCCAAGGGAGTTTTTTCGCATGCATCCGATCCGGACCCGGATCCTGGCCGGCGCGCTCGCTGCTAGCGCCGTCCTGGTTTCAGCAATTGGCAAAGCCGACGACGACATTTCTCAGCTCAAGGAACAATTGAACGAACTCGACCAGAAGATCCGCATTCTGCAAAGACAGCAGGAACTGGACAAGGAAGCGGCCGCCGCGAAGGTGAAAGAAACGCCGACTGTTTCCACCGGCAAGGACGGTTTCTGGTTGAGATCTGCGGACAATGACTATCAGATCCGCATCGGCGGCGTCATTCAGGCTGACGCTCGTGTGTATCCAAGCAAGACCACACCGACCAGCGCAACGGACTCCTTTGTCATGCGCAAAGTACGCCCGGTATTAGAAGGCGTGTTTCTACAGAACATCGGCTTCCGGCTAATGCCGGATTTTGGCAATGGCACCACGGTGCTCCAGGACGCGTACGTCGAATTGATGCTCGACAAGGCGTTCAACATCCGCGCCGGAAAATTCAAGCCCCCGTTTGGCCTGGAGCGCCTGCAACAGGACATAGATACTGAATTCGTTGAACGTGGCCTGCCGACCAACCTTGCTCCCAATCGCGACACCGGCATCCAGCTCGGAGGCCGCGTGCTGACCGACACGCTCTCCTACCAGGTCGGCGTATTTAATGGAGTCGCGGACAACAGCACCACGGACGGCGATACCAATGACGAAAAGGATTTGGTGGCACGCATCTTCGCAGAGCCGCTTCGCAACGGTGACAGTTGGCTGAGCGGCCTGGGGATAGGGGTGGCCTATGCCCATGGCGTGCAAACCGGCACGGCGACGTCTTCGAATCTCACGACCTACAAGACGGTCGGTCAAGAGAATTTTTTTGTTTTCAATACCGGCGCATTTGCGGATGGCGAGCGTACCAAACTAGCGCCCCAGTTCTACTACTACAACGGACCGTTCGGCATGCTCGGTGAGTACATCGTCTCGCACCAGGCAGTAACGCGCGCGACGAACCGGGAGGCCGATTTCGACAACAGGGCGTGGCAGCTGAATGGATACTGGGTCTTGACCGGCGAAGATGCGTCGTTCCGCAACCCGACTCCGCGCAGACCTTACGCAGGAGGCATCCCCGGACCGGGTGCAGTAGAGCTGGTGATGCGATACGGCGTACAGACCATATACGAATCTGCTTTCGCAGGCACTGCTGCAACACGCCTCGCCGATCCAAACGTGTCCGCGCGCGAAGCGCGTGGCGCCGGCATCGGCGTGAACTGGTATTTCAATCGCAATTTCAAGATGCAGGCCAATTACGACCAGACTGCGTTCGATGGAGGGGGAGCGGGCGGTACAGACCTGCATACCGAGAAAGCAATATTTACTCGCATGCAGGCGAATTTCTAGGAAGAACAATAATGCTTTCCATAGCAAAAATTGCAATGCGCGCGGCAGCCCTTCTGCTGACAAACTGGGCATGGGGAGCGTCCGCTGCGGATGTGCAACTTCTCAACGTGTCCTACGACCCCACGCGCGAGCTCTACCAGGAATTCAATGCCGCCTTCGCCAAACAATGGGCGGCTAAGACCGGCGACAAAGTCGCCATTAAACAGTCGCATGGTGGTTCAGGAAAACAGGCGCGGACGGTCATCGATGGGCTCGATGCAGATGTCGTCACGCTCGCGCTCGCGTATGACATCGACGAAATTTCTGCGAAAGCCAAGCTTTTGCCCAAGGACTGGCAAAAGCGCCTGCCGCACAACAGTTCGCCTTATACTTCCACCGTCGTCTTTCTGGTCCGCAAAGGTAATCCTAAGCACATCAGGGATTGGGACGACGTTGCCAAACCCGGCATCTCGGTCGTCACGCCGAACCCGAAAACCTCCGGGGGAGCGCGCTGGAATTATCTTGCCGCGTGGGGCTACGCGCTGAAGATTAACGACAAGGACGAAGGTAAGGCTAGGGATTTCGTCGCGAGAATTTATAAGAATGTCCCGGTGCTCGATTCCGGCGCACGCGGCGCAACGACCACGTTCGTGGAACGCGGTATCGGAGACGTGCTGCTCGCCTGGGAGAACGAGGCCTTCCTGGCGGTCAAGGAACTTGGGCAGGACAAAGTCGAAATCGTCGTGCCGTCGGTCAGCATTCTCGCCGAACCTCCCGTATCGATCGTGGATAAATTTGCCGACAAACATGGCATGCGCAAGGTCGCGCAAGCGTACCTCGACTATCTGTATAGCGAGGAAGGGCAGGACATCGCCGGCCGGAATTTCTATCGCCCGACTGACCCGAAGGCGGCGGCAAAATACGCGGGCCAGTTCCCGAAGCTAGCGTTGTTCACCATTAACGATATGTTTGGCGGCTGGCAGAAGGCCCAGAAAACCCATTTCGCTGATGGCGGCGTGTTCGACCAGATTTATCAGAAATGACGTTCGGGCAGACATGAGGCAAAACACATTCAAGCGGCACAGCGTCCTGCCGGGCTTTAGCCTTGCGCTCGGGTTCACGTTACTTTATCTGAGCCTCATCGTTCTTATTCCACTGTCCGCGGCATTTGTTAAAACGGCCGCGCTGTCTTTGCCGCAGTTCTGGGCCACGGTAACAACGCCAAGGGTGATGGCTTCGTATCGGCTTACCTTTGGGGCGTCGTTTGCGGCGGCGCTGCTGAACGCAGTTTTCGGCTTGCTGGTCGCTTGGGTGCTGGTGCGCTATCGCTTTCCCGGCAAGCGTATCGTTGATGCGCTGGTTGACTTGCCATTCGCTTTGCCGACGGCGGTTGCCGGAATTGCGCTCACCGCGCTTTATGCAGGTAATGGCTGGATCGGCCGCTGGTTGGAGCCGTTCGGCATCAAGGTCGCGTTTACGCCACTCGGAGTTTTTGTCGCTCTGACTTTCATCGGCCTGCCGTTCGTGGTGCGTACGGTGCAGCCAGTACTCGAAGATGTCGAGCTGGAAATCGAAGAAGCGGCTGCCACGTTGGGCGCTTCGCGGTTACAGACTTTCACGCGCGTGATATTTCCCATCCTATTGCCAGCGCTGGTTACCGGCTTTGCGCTGGCGTTTGCGCGCGCGATCGGCGAATACGGGTCGGTTATTTTCATTGCCGGCAACATGCCGATGATTTCGGAAATCACGCCGCTGCTGATCATTACGAAGCTGGAGCAATATGATTATGTCGGTGCGACGGCACTCGCCGTCGTCATGCTGACAATTTCGTTTGTCTTGCTATTGATCATCAACGGGCTGCAATGGTGGAGCCGGCGGCGTCAGGAACTATCGTAATGACCTGCTTATGAGCGCAGTAGCCCTTCCTCCGCTGCCATTGCGACGCGGCTTGCATGCCGTGCAGGAGCCGGCATGGGTGCGCTGGACACTGATCAGTGTTGCATTGGGTTTTTTGACGTTGTTTTTGTTCGTGCCTCTGGTGTCAGTGTTCTACGAGGCATTGAAAAAAGGCGTCGGCGTTTATTTCACCTCCATTGTCGAACCCGACGCACTGTCCGCCGTCAAGCTCACATTAATTTCCGCGGCAATTGCAGTACCCCTCAATGTCGTTTTTGGAGTGGCTGCCGCATGGGCCATCGCAAAGTTCGAGTTCCGTGGCAAGAACCTTCTGATCACGCTGATCGATCTGCCGTTTTCGGTGTCGCCGGTGGTATCGGGCCTGATCTATGTATTGATCTTTGGCTTGCAGGGTTGGCTTGGCCCCTGGCTTGCCGAGCATGATGTCAAAATCATTTTCGCGGTTCCGGGTATTGTTCTCGCCACTATTTTCGTGACTTTCCCGTTTGTGGCTCGCGAATTGATCCCGCTGATGCAGGCGCAGGGCAGCGAGGAAGAGGAGGCGGCCGTGCTGCTGGGTGCCAACGGTTGGCAGACGTTTGTCCGCGTGACCATGCCCAACATCAAATGGGGATTGCTGTACGGCGCGATACTCTGCAACGCACGTGCGATGGGCGAGTTTGGCGCGGTCTCTGTCGTATCGGGACACATCCGTGGCGTTACTAACACCCTGCCGCTGCACGTGGAGATTCTTTACAACGAATACAATTTTGCCGCTGCATTCGCAGTGGCCTCGCTACTGGCTCTGCTGGCAGTGGTAACGCTGGTACTGAAGAGTGTCGTCGACGCTCGGTCCAGCACTGAACGCGGCACACACCATGACCATTGAAATTCGCAATCTCTCAAAACAATTCGGCACGTTCGCAGCGTTACGCGATGTCAGCTTGCAAGTTCAGCATGGCGAATTACTTGCGTTGCTGGGTCCCTCCGGGTCCGGTAAGACAACCCTGTTGCGCGTCATCGCCGGACTGGAAGTTCCCGATACTGGCCAGGTGCTGTTCCAAGGCGAGGATTCCACTGATCGGGATGTGCGCGATCGCAGGGTCGGATTTGTATTCCAGCATTACGCGCTATTTCGGCATATGACTATTTTCGAGAATGTCGCGTTCGGCTTGCGTGTGCGGCAGAAGAATGTGCGACCCGCCGAAGCCGCAATTCAGGAACGTGTTTTCAAACTGCTCAAACTTGTACAGCTGGACTGGCTCGCCGACCGCTATCCGCATCAGCTCTCGGGAGGACAGCGCCAACGTATCGCTCTGGCGCGCGCCCTGGCGGTTGAACCAAAGGTATTGCTGCTGGACGAACCGTTCGGTGCGCTGGATGCCAAGGTGCGCAAGGAATTACGCAGCTGGCTGCGGCGCCTTCACGATGACATGCACATCACCACCGTTTTTGTTACGCATGACCAGGAGGAAGCACTCGAGGTGGCGGATCGCGTGGTGGTCATGAACGAAGGCCGAATAGAGCAAATAGGCACGCCAGATGAAGTGTATGAGCATCCGGCCGGGCGTTTCGTTTACGAATTTCTTGGACATGTAAATCTGTTCCATGGACGCCTTCACCAAGGCCGCGCATTGATCGGAGACATCGAGCTGGATGCGCCTGGGCACGCGGACGCGGAGCAACAGCCCGCTGTAGCCTATGTCCGGCCGCATGATATCGAGATCGAGCGCGTGGCGAACAAGGAGACATTTCCGGTTCGCATCCTGCATGTATTGGCGGTGGGCCCTGTTGTGCGTGTTGAACTCGTCCGCGAAGACAATGGGCAGACGCAACCTATCCAGGCTGAAATCAGCAGGGAGCGGTTTCGCCAATTGAAGCTTGTTGCCGGGGAGCGTGTCTTCATCCGGCCGCGGCGCTTCGATCTTTTCCCGAGTCAGCTACACTAGGCGCGATGCTGCTGCGGTCAGGTTCAATGTGAGCCAGGCGAGAAATTCAGCCATCGTGCTTTTTGCGCATGGCGCGCGTGATCCTTCGTGGGCAGAACCATTTCACAGGATGGTCGAACGCCTGCGCCAGACGCAACCCGCCACTCGTGTCACGTTAGCGTTCCTGGAATGCATGGACCCGCCTCTGGAGTCTGCCATCGAACAATTGGTCAAGGAGGGCGCAGGCTACATCACGGTGGTACCGGTTTTTCTGGCCCGGGGCGGACATCTCAAGGAAGATTTGCCAAAAATGGTGCAGGACATCCGGCAGCGGCATCCCTCGTTGCGCATTCATGTCAGCAAGGCGGTTGGCGACTCGGAAGAGCTAACCAGCGCCATAGCCGATTGGGCGTTTGCTCAGCACGCCCCGCCAGTAAACTAATACCCGGTATTCATGGCAATCCGCAAAACTGCGCAATGAACAGCTGAAAGCCGCTAAAATCCGGGCTTTTGGTCGGTTGGACATGCAAGTTTTTCGCGGCATCCCGGCGCGGGCAGACGTTCCTATCGCGCTAACCATTGGCAACTTTGACGGCGTTCACCTCGGGCATCGCGCCATGATCGCGCGCCTGATTGACGTGGCGCGCCGGAAGAATCTGCCCGCGGCGCTGATGACGTTCGAACCGCAGCCTCAGGAATTTTTTGCGCCGGACCAGGCGCCGCCCAGGCTTACGTCGTTGCACGAAAAATTGCAGCTGCTGCGCAATTGTGGCGTGGACCGCATTTATGTGTGCCGCTTCAATTTCGCCTTTGCTCAATTATCAGCCGATGAATTCGTATCCCGGATATTGCATGACGGTCTGGCGGTGCGATCCCTTCTGGTTGGGGATGATTTCCGGTTTGGAGCCCGTCGTTCTGGCGATTTCAGTTTTTTACGGTCGCGCAGTTCGGATTTCAAATACGACGTCGAAGCGATGGGCAGCGTGATGGCATGCGGCGTGCGGGTGTCCAGTACCGCTATCCGGGAGCGACTTGAGAAGGCAGACTTCAGCGGCGCGCAGCAATTGCTCGGCCGGCCCTATTCGATCAGTGGCCGGGTTGTGGATGGTGACAAGCTCGGCGCGAAGATGGGGTACCCAACCGCCAACGTGCAGCTGAAACGATCCAAGGCTCCGCTTTCGGGAATCTTTGTGGTTGAGGTAGAGGGTCTGCCGGGGGCGCCCTGGCCTGGCGTTGCCAGCCTCGGGGTCAGGCCAACAGTCAAGCAGCAAGGCGCCTTGACGCTGGAGGTCCATTTGTTTGACTTCGAAGAACGCTTGTATGGACGTCGTATCGGGGTACGTTTTTTGAAAAAACTTCGCGATGAGCAGAAATTCGCAGATGTCGAGTCGCTGGTGGCGCAAATGGACAGGGACGCCACCGCAGCCCGGGCTTACTTGCGAACAGCGGCAGCTGCGATCGTGAGCGGTCCAATTTAGGTCGAAATAGTTCGAAAACGAAAGATAAAGTTGTGCGATGAACGATTTGAGAGCACTGAATGGCTGACTATAAAGACACGTTGAATCTACCCGATACGCCATTTCCGATGCGCGGTGATCTGGCCCGGCGGGAGCCCGGCTGGGTACAGCAATGGCAAGACGAGAACCTGTACCAACGCATTCGTGATGTGTCCCGGGGACGGCCGAAGTTTGTGCTCCACGACGGCCCGCCGTATGCCAATGGTGATATCCATATCGGCCATGCGGTAAACAAGATACTCAAGGACATCGTGGTGAAATCAAAGGTGCTGGCAGGTTTCGACTCGCCTTACGTACCTGGCTGGGATTGTCATGGCTTGCCGATCGAGCATCAAGTCGAAAAAAAGCACGGCAAGAATATCCCGGCCGCGCAATTCCGCAAACTTTGTCGGGAATTCGCGGCGGAACAACTGGACCGTCAGCGCAAGGATTTCATTCGCCTCGGCGTACTGGGGGACTGGATGAATCCTTACCTGACGATGGATTTCAAGACCGAGGCCGATACCATCCGAGCGCTGGATGCGATTCGGCGCAGAGGTTATCTTTACCAGGGCGCAAAACCGGTGCACTGGTGCCTCGACTGCCGATCGGCGCTCGCCGAAGCGGAAGTGGAATATGAGGACCGCACCTCTCCGGCGATCGATGTTGCATTCAAGGTGCACGACAATGCCGCGCTGGCTAAGGCGCTTCGGTTCACGCACATCTACGAGCCGGTGTATGCGGTGATCTGGACCACGACGCCGTGGACGCTGCCGGCCAATCAGGCGGTGTCCGTGAATTCTGACTTTGACTATGTGCTCGCGCGTTTCTCAGCCGGATTTCTAATTCTGGCGAAGAATCTCGCGGAAAAATGCCTGCAAGCGTTCCAGATCGAGCAGCGCGAAATCGTCGCCGAGTTCAAAGGATCTCAAATAGAAAACTTGTTGCTGGAGCATCCGTTTTACGATCGCATCGTGCCTGTGGTACTAAGCGAGCATGTCACGCTTGATTCCGGCACCGGGCTCGTGCACACGGCGCCTGCGCACGGCGTGGACGACTTCATCGTTGGACAACAGTACAAGCTGCCGATCGAAAATCCGGTCGACGATGACGGACGGTTCTTCAAGACAACGGCTTTGGTCGGCGGCCTGTCAGTCTGGCAGGCCAATGACGTGGTAATCCAGGCGCTGAAGGATCACCAGCGGCTATTGCGTATTGAAACCTACCGGCACAGTTATCCGCATTGTTGGCGCCACAAGTCCCCACTGATCTTTCGTGCCACCCGCCAATGGTTCATCGGCATGGATCTCGGCGACAAGCGCGCTTTGCGTCAGATTGCAGCGAGCGCAGTTCAGGCAACTGCGTTCTATCCGTCGTGGGGCGAAGCGCGTCTCGAGGCAATGATTTCGAACCGGCCCGATTGGTGCGTTTCGCGGCAACGCAATTGGGGCACGCCGATGGCTTTCTTCGTGCACAAGCAAACCGGCGAATTGCATCCCCGCACCGATGAGCTCGTGGAACAGGTGGCGCAGCGCGTGGAACGGCTCGGCATTGAAGGTTGGTTCTCCCTGGAAGCGGATGAGCTGCTGGGTGCGGAAGCAGCCGATTACCGCAAGGTGCCCGACACACTGGATGTCTGGTTTGATTCCGGCACGACCCATGTTTCAGTCCTGCAGCGCCGTAAGGAGCTCACCAAGCCGGCCGATCTCTATCTGGAGGGTTCTGATCAGCACCGCGGCTGGTTCCAGTCGTCGTTGCTCACTGGATGTGCGATCGATGGGCAGGCGCCCTTCAAAGGGCTGCTCACGCACGGCTTTGTCGTCGATGGACAAGGTCGCAAGATGTCGAAATCGCTTGGCAATGTCATTGCCCCGCAGAAAGTCATGGATACGCTTGGCGCGGATGTGCTACGCCTCTGGATAGCATCGACTGATTACTCGGGCGAACTCTCTCTCTCAGAAGAAATATTGAAGCGAGTCGTCGAGGCATACCGGCGCATACGCAATACGTTGCGGTTCCTGCTGGCCAATCTGGACGATTTCGAGATGGAACAGCATGGGTTGCCCGTGGCGCAGTGGCTCGAGATTGATCGCTATGCGGTGCAAATGGCAGAGCGGTTGCAACGGCAGGTGCTTGACGATTACGCGCGCTTCGAATTTCATTTCGTCGTACAAAAATTGCAGGCCTTTTGTTCCGAAGACCTTGGCGGGTTTTATCTGGATATCCTCAAGGACCGGCTTTATACGACAGCGAAAGATTCGACGCCGCGCCGGTCCGCGCAGAGTGCCCTTTACCACATCACCCATAGCCTGTTGCGTCTCATGGCGCCTGTACTTTCATTCACGGCCGATGAAGCATGGCCCATCTTTACCCGCAATCCCAAGGACAGCGTGCTCCTCCACACCTGGCACACGTTTCCGGACACTGGCAGCGACTTGTGCGAGCGCTGGGACCAAATCCGCGCAGTGCGCTCGGAAGTCCAAAAAGAAATAGAGACGTTGCGCGCTGCCGGAAAAATCGGCTCTTCGTTGCAAGCGGAGGTCGAAGTGCATGCAACAGGGGATCGATTCCAACTGCTGCAATCGCTAGACGATGATTTACGCTTCGTTTTCATTACTTCGCAAGCGCGCGTCACGCAATCAGGGGACGAGGTGATTATTCATCCCAGCCCGTACCGGAAATGCGAGCGCTGCTGGCACTACCGGGCGGATGTCGGCAGTGATCCCGCTCATGCTGACATCTGTAGCCGCTGCACGCAGAACCTTTACGGCTCCGGGGAACGGCGCATTTATGCGTAGTGTCGGTAGCTGGTTTGCTTTCAGCGGACTGCTCGTGCTGCTTGACCAGATCACGAAATTCGTTATTGAGCGTGCTTTGGTGCCGGGTCAATCGATTGACGTGCTGCCGCCTGTGTTGACGCTGGTTCTGGCCTACAACCCGGGTGCGGCCTTCAGTTTCCTGGCATCTGGTTCCGGGTGGCAACGTTATTTTTTTCTGATCGTGGCCCTGGCCGCTTCCGCGCTGATCAGTTACATGATGCTGAAACACCGATCGGATCGTTTTCTGTGTTTCTCACTGGCGTTGGTACTCGGGGGAGCGATAGGCAATCTCATTGACCGGGCGGTGGCCGGTGCGGTGGTGGATTTTGTATTGGTACGCTGGCCCGGGGGACCGAGATTGCTTGACCCTTGGCCAGCATTTAACCTGGCGGATTCGTGCATTACAGTGGGCGCTGCACTTTTGATCTGGGATAGTTTCCGCCGCTCCCGGGTCAAAGTAGTCGAAAAAAACTAGCTTGAAAGAGTGCACGATGCCCAACTGGATGAAAATGATCGAAGCCAAAGTCGCCTTGGCCAAACGCGGCGCAAAACCTTCCAGGGCAGGCGACAATCCCCGCATTCCACCGGGACAAAAGCAAGTGCATGACTTTCCGGTGCTCGATATTGGTTTGGCGCCCGATGTGTCACCGTCGAGCTGGAACTTGCGCGTGTTTGGGCTCGTTGAGAGAGAGCTTGATTTTAGCTGGAAGACGTTCAACGACTTGCCGCAAATTGGACTCACCACCGATTTCCATTGTGTGACGCGCTGGTCGCAACTCGACATGAACTGGCGTGGCGTTTCGGCGCGCGAGGTCATCATGCGTGCACAGCCACGCGAAGACGCCGCTTATGTGACGTTGCATGGCGCGGATGAATACACTACTAATCTGCCGCTTGAAGCCCTGCTGGACGACGACGTGATACTGGCGCACGGCGTATTGGGTAAACCATTAACTCCTGAGCATGGCGGCCCGGTGCGACTGATCGTGCCAAAGCGCTATGCCTGGAAAAGTGCGAAATGGCTGACCGGCATCGAAATCCACGCAGAAGACCGGCCTGGCTTCTGGGAGGTGCGCGGATATCACAACGATGCGGATCCCTGGAAGGAAGAACGTTTCTCGCACGGCAGTCTGTAGGCATGGCGCTGTCCGTATAATTACGTCTTTCCACTTTTGCACCAGCCATGGAAGTCCTACTCGCCAATCCACGCGGTTTTTGTGCCGGCGTAGACCGCGCAATCGAGATCGTTGAGCGTGCGCTGAAACTGCACGGTGCGCCGATCTACGTGCGCCATGAAGTCGTACACAACAAGTATGTCGTGGATGATTTGCGCACCAAGGGCGCCGTTTTCGTTGAAGACCTGGCCGAAATACCGGAAGGCGCCACGGTGGTTTTCAGCGCGCACGGGGTTTCGCAGGCGGTCCGTCGCGATGCCGAGGCGCGAAAATTAAACATATTCGACGCCACCTGTCCGCTAGTGACCAAAGTTCATGTCGAAGTGGCGAAAATGCACGTGGGCAAACGCGAGATCGTGATGATTGGCCACGCCGGCCACCCGGAAGTCGAAGGCACAATGGGCCAAGTCGGCAACGGCATGTATCTGGTTGAATCGATCGAAGACGTGGAGCATCTCGAAGTGGCGGACCCTGGCAACCTCGCATTCGTGACGCAGACAACGTTGTCGGTAGACGATGCGCGCTCGATCACGGACGCGCTGCGTCGGCGCTATCCATCCATCATCGGGCCGCGGAAGGATGATATCTGCTACGCCACCCAGAACCGTCAGGACGCCGTCAAGTTATTGGCCAAGCATTGCGACGTGTTGATCGTCGTAGGCTCGCCGAACAGTTCCAACTCCAACCGGCTGCGTGAAGTGGCATCCAATCTCGGCGTGCCTGCCTACATGCTGGACAATGCAGCCGATTTGAAGCCCGAGTGGGTAACGGGAAAGAATGTGGTGGGCGTCACTGCGGGAGCGTCTGCGCCAGAAGTACTGGTGCATGCGGTGGTTGCGAGGTTGCGGGCGTTGGGCGCCTCATCGGTGAGCGAGCTGGACGGCATTCCGGAGCGGGTCACCTTCCCACTGCCGAAAGCCTTGGCGGGATAGAAGCTCTGGCAAAAAAGCGGCCCGTAAAACGGGCCGCTTGATACTGGCTTTTTTCGAACCTCCTACGGGTTCAGCTCGCGCCAGGAGTCCCGGCGGCCGGATGCGGGAGGAATCGAGAACGGTGGTGCCAGGTTCGGGTACTTGTTGTCCGATGTCGTGACAATTGCAACAGTCTTTCCACCTCCCCCATTTCCTTGGCTCTCATTTGTTGACTCAGTGCCACCGAGCCGGACCACGCTGACACCGACCACCAGGGAGTTGCCAACAAACACGCCCGCCAGCGTATTGCCCGAAGACTGGACGAATCCGCCGGTCCTGTAGTCCAGGAAGTTCAAATAGGACGTTCCGCCCGACACACATGCACTCGACGCGGGGATGTTCGAGCCGACAATGAGCGTACCCAACTGTAGTTTCGGATCGACGTTCACTCGTTCACCGAGATCCGGCAAATCTACCAGCCATCCACTCTTGCTCGTAAGATCGACGGCGTTCGACGTGGCTGTGCGAATGGCCGAGCCGGTCGCTGTCGTTACGTCCGTCAACGTCTGCGTGACCAGTACGGGCGTGAGGGCACGCGTATTCATCATCGAGGCCGGAGCAGTGCCATTCGTTACATCTTTGATCCCGTAGATGGTCTGCACCTGCGTCGTTGGCAAGTCACTGATTCCGAGATAGCGTCCGGTGCCGACATAGATCATCGCAATGCCGCTGACTTCGCCCAACTCCGGTCTCGTGGTCACCGGTTGCGGTAAATGTGCAGTGGAAGGGTCCTTGAACCGCGTGAGTGCTATTGCGGCCCCGGATGTGCCATCGAGTGTAGCCGAACTGCCGCTGCTGGTCGGAACAGGAGCATCGAGGTTAATGCGCCACAAATATCCCAGCAAATCGCCGCCATACACTCGCAATGTCGTGTTATTGACATTGGTATCGTCCACCCAGTTGTTGAGCTTCGACAAACCCTGGGGCGTAGTGGTGCTACCAGGGTTGGGCAGGAACTGACCGGAACCGCTGTTTGCGGCTTGTATTTTCTTCATTACTCCACCGGTGATCGGGTTCAGCACATACACATACGCCTGGCCATTGCCCGGGCTGACGTTGTTATATCCTGAAGTCAGCACGACCACCCAGGTACCGTTGCCAAGCTTGGTAATGATCGGATTGCCGAACGTATAGCCGAGGTCGCAATCGTCCGTGTCCCCCACCAGGGTGGAAGTCGGGCAGCTTGCGGTGGCTCTCACATTGAATTCCCACAACCCTTTCGGATTGGCTGGATCAGTGATGTCCAGGGCGTAATAACCGCGCCCACCGCCTCCGAGGCCGCCAACCAGGATCGTTTTCCATTTGGCTGCAACGGGATCATAGACGTCGCCAACGGTCGGCGAACCGTCCACATACCACTGGTGAATGTTCGCGTAATTCTTGTCCGCAAGGCGGTACAGATTGGGCATCACAATGCTGGGGATGAATGCCCACTGTTCCACGCCGGTAGTGCCATCCAGCGCGTGCAACATTCCGTCATTCGCGGCAACATAGACCATCGCCGTGCGCGGACCACTGAATATTCCGCTGCATCCCGCACCGCCGGTATTGACACATTCCCTGAAGTTCGCACCGGCCGGCGAAGCATATCCGGCATCCGTGTATCTGGGCGACACCTGCCTTACATAAACTGGCGCGCCATTCACGATGTCGCCCAGCACATGCTGCCTGTCGGCGTAGAGCTGGTTCGAAGCAGCAACTGAAGTTTGACTTTCATTGCTGCTGTCGCCGCGAATGAAATTAACCAGGTTCAGACCTGCGGCGGCCGTTTGTTGTGCGGCCGTGAGACTGCTCCACTGGCTCAGCGCAGCCGCCCCGGTGCCGATCCAGCCGGCACTGAAGTAATTCTGTTCCGTGGCCGTCAGGTTGGCCCAGGTGAAGTCTTGCAGCTTGTTGCTGGTGCTCGCCTTGAAGCGCTTGATTGACCTGTTTTGTCCGCCCGGCGTAGTTGCACTCGCGAGCGTATCGAGCAGCGCCTGCGCGCTCCAGAGTCCGGTGGGACTGACCGCCCCGGTATTGAGGTCGATGGTGCGTGCTTCCACGTCCCCGTTCCAGCGCACCGTTGTGTAGCTGGCGACATAAGCGAAGTTGTCACCGGCCACAGGCTCCAGGTTACTGGTGGCCGCTGCCGCTGCTGAGCCCGTGGTGGCCTGCACGCCGACCAGTGCGTTGGTCAATCCGGTCACGAGCTGTGCAGGATCTTTGGCGCTGAAATAAGTACCTCGGCCGTCCACTGCCGCATGCCAGAGATCATCCACTGCGGTCTGCGTATTCTGAACAGGCTGCGGCCAGTTTTTGCTACCGTTTTTGATCGCCAGGAAATCTCCCGTGGGAGTGCTGCGATAGCTGGCATCGTAGTTCAGCGTGCCGTCGACGCCCAAACCGAGCGTGATCGTCGTCATGTGCTGCCAGTTCGCACTGTCATTTTGCGGATCCGTGCCAGGCTGTCCCGGGACATTGTTGGTTGTGCCGACGTCGAGCTGCGTTGCGGGGCTGCCCACAGCTGCGCCAAGGGAACCGTTTGGACGCAGGTCCGTGATGTAGTAGTACTGGGCGACGTCGGCCAACGTATCGGCATAGCCTGCCGCGCCGGATGTCTGGTTGATCGTTTGAGTACTCGCCGGTCCCGCGGTCGTTGCCGCGGCGGAGGGCGGGCTGGGCGGGGCTATGGTGAAGCTCAGTCCGTTAACGGTGCCTCCGGTGGAGGTTGAGGTGGCCGAACCTGTCGACGACGTCGATGCCGCAGGCGTTGGTCCGCCCGTCGTTGTGTTCGACGTCACGCTGTTGTTGTTGGTTGTCGCGGCAGGAGTCGGGCCACCAGTCGTCGTGCTCGACGGTGTGCCGTTTACCGATGTTGTTGCTGCTGGCACCGGAACCGGACCACCGGTCGAAGTTGTGGTGGTAGTGCCGTTACTGTTGGTTGTTGCAGCCGGTACGGGTGTTGGGCCGCCAGTCGTAGTGCTTGACGGTGTACCGCCAAATACCGTAGCCGCAGCAGTCTTGAAAGTAGAGCTGCAGGCTGTGGGAGTAGAAAACGTCGGTCCACTGGTGTAGCCGCTATATGTAGCGGCAGCCGCGACGCCGTCGGTTGTGACCTGCGTTTTTGTATAGCCGACCACCCGCTGTCTCACTGCAGTGTTACTGCTTCCGCTGCCGCAGCTACAGTTTGTCTGCGTATTGAGACCGCCGTTAGCGGGTGCTGCATAGAAAGTGCCATTGTTGCCGCTACAAACGTATTGCGCCGTTTCCGTGACCGGCGTGGTGGTAGTCGTTACCTGCGGAGAGACGCAAGAACCCACGTCGTTAAAGCTATAAGCCGTCCCACTCACTACCGGCGCTGCTGCGACCCCGTCAGTAGTGATCACCGTGCTGTTGTAATTGGTGGTTCTCCGTTTGATTCTTTTCTGTGGAGATACGCACGAACCCACCTGGTTCGCGCCGGCACTGACACCATTAATAGCGGCGAAAGTAGTGAGCGTTGTGTTCCCAACGACCACTTGTTCTTCCACGATTGTAACTGGCGTTACGGCGGTCGTTACCTGCTGCGCCACGCAAGCACCTGTGGGCGAAAACGAGTAACTAGTGCTGTTGGTGCCGGGTGTCGCCGCACCGGATCCGATAGTGGTGACGGTGCTATTGTAAGTTGTGTGACGATGCTTGATGCCATCCTGGCCTGCTGCGCAGATGCCCGCCTGGTTTGCGCCTGCAGCTACGCCATTGATCTGGCCAAACGTACTCAGCGCGCCGCCGACCACCTTTTGCTCCTCGTCCACGGTTACCGGCGTAGTCGTCGTCGAAGTCAATGCCGAGCACGCGCCGTTGGTGAACGTATACGTGGTATTGGCAAAAGTGGGTGCACCCGCGGTGCTGCCGACAGTAACAACTGTCTGGTCGTATTGCGTGGTGCGTTGCTTGATGTTGCCATTGTTTGCAGCGCAGGTACCGGCCTGATTGGCACCTGCAGCGACGCCGTTGACCGTGGCAAACGTCGATACCGCATTGCCGTTGAGCATCTGTTGTTGGACGATAGTGAAATGGGTGGTCACGCTGTTGGTCAGCGCCACACACGAACCTACGTCGGTAAAGACGTACGTCGCGCCCAAAACGGGCGACCCCGCAACGCCTCCCGTGGTGATGACCGTGCTGGTCGCTGTAGTGGTCCGGCGCTTGATGCGTCCAAAATTCGCTGCGCAACTGCCGGCCTCGTTGGCATTTGTGCCACTGCCGTTGACAATCGCGAAGGTGCTCATCGCGCTGCCGTTCAGCATTTGCTCGTCTACTTTCGTGGTAGGCGTTACGGCCGTCGTCACTACTGCGTCACAAGAAGTAATGTCCTGATACGTTGTCGCACTTGAAGGCGTTGTGCTCAGTACCACGCCGTCGCGAGAAACCACGGTGCTGATCGAGGACGAGGTTTGTTGTTTGACCCGCTTCGTATTGGCCGGGCAGCCGCACGGCGTGGCGCCGAACACGGTGGCGTTACCGGTACAAATTTGCTGCGTCAATGTGTTATTGGACGTCGCGGTGCTGATTTGCGCCGAGCCATCGAGCATCGGCCGCGGCGCGGTGGATACGTTTGCATCCATATTTCCAACCGCGTTGCCGCTCAAGTCCTGGCCGGCATTGCCGTTCCAGTACCCGTCGGTGGACATGATGGTGAAGTTCTGCTGGCAAGAGTACTGCACCGGATCATCGGTAATGCCGTCGTTGATGCCGGTAGTTACGTGGGCATAGTAGCGCCCGACCCGCGACAGGGCTTCGCGCAAAGGCGTCGAAAGATTCGGGTTCTGCGCGTAAAACTTGTTGTAGAACTTGTCCTTCTGGTTGCCTAAACCGGCCGTGAAATCCGCGACCGGCAGAAAGTACGTTGAGGACACCGGGGTCCCAGGGTTGATGGTAATCAGCCCTACGCGGAAGGTGTCGGTCACCTGCTTGAATGCCAGCCCGGCCGCCGTTTTCATCATCTGCATGCGCGTGCGGTAGTACGCGTACCAGTTGGCGAAGTTCGTCATCTCCTGTGCGTACGTGCAGCCGGTCGGTCCCACTGTACCCGTGCAATCAACGCGCGACGCTGAACGCGGATAGCTGGTGACCGACGGTTTTATTTCCGTGCGCGTGAACCCGTTATTGCCGGCGGGGCCGTATTTTGGATATTGGAATGTAGAGGTTTCTTTCGCCTGGCAGCTACCGGTACCAAATCCTCCGTTCGTTGCGCTGGCGCTGCTACACCACATGACCGGCGGATTAGTTCCATTGGCTATGGTGTAGTAATAAGGCGGATTTGTACCCGCTACGGTAAAGGGCTGGTTATAAGTGCCATTGGGATACGTCCATACGCCGGCCTGGATTTCCTGTTTGCATCCGCCGGAAAACGGAGGCGACCGGTCCGCGGTGCTCGGAGAACTCGTATTGCAGTAGACCGTATCCGAATAATTCACGGTGAGGTCGGTTGTTCCAGTGAACTGAATTCCGAAGCCATCGTTCGGCACGGCCGTCCAGGTGGTGTAGCTGGGGTAACTGGTTCCGTCATATTTGACGGGCGGCGTATAGCTGATGGTCGGGTTGTAATAGATGCCATTGACCTGCGCACTGGCGCGCGCCACCCTGCTCGACAGATTGCAGGTGGTCAAGCTGCTTGAGCTTGTCCCTTTGCACAGATTTTCGTCGATGGCACCAGCAACGCCACCGCCGAGCGCGTCGGGCATGAAGTCCCAGTCCATGCTCCCGGATCCATCCAGCAGGAACATGACGTTGGGTTTGACGACCGAACTGGCCGTATTTGCCATTGGAGAACCGGCGATATCGGTCAGTGCGGCATTAACCGAGCCCGAGGCGAATCCTATCGCGAGGACTAGTCCTATTTGCTTGAACATCGAGCCGGTCGGTGAAGTGCTCTTCATGATTGCTCCCGTATGCACAACGTATTCGATAAATCAGTAGATAAAGGTCTGGAGATAACTGACGGTGAAATGAGGTCCCTGAACCATCGCGGTGATGCGATAGAACACCAGCGAAGTTCCTGAGAGCGGTGAGACCCCATAAGATCCACCGCCCTTGGTGCTGCCAGTCGATGCCGCGGCCACTTTTACGCAATCCGTAGCGTCGATCGATTTCGCCGATTCATTGCACATGCGATGCGTAACGTAATAAATGGTGTTTCCATTGCTGTCGACGAGCGCGCCCGTCGTCGGAGTGTTCGCAAGCCAGTCGAATGTCTTCGGATCGAAGGAAGGCTGCCAGTTGGCAAAATACCCGGGCTGGTCGGTTTCCAGCTCGCCCGCTGTTTTGGACATCACCCAGTTGCGTGCCACTTCGATGGCGGCATCTCCCGCGCTCGTTGCGGCGTTTTTGAAGGCCAGGTTGCCCGCGATTAGATTATTGGTATCGACCGACCGCATCATGCCGATGCCGGCAAGCGTCATGGCCACGAGGACGATAAGCGCAATGAATAAGACCACCCCGCGCTGGGCGTTGCGTGGAGCGCCAATCCGGTCACCTTTGTTAACAAGGGCTGTCATTAGTTGCTCCAGATCATGTTGCGCAAAGGGACGATGGTTTCGTACACGCGATAGCGGTAGTAATGCCAATCGGTGCCGTCGGCGGGCGGGGTCATGGTGAAGGAAGTGCCGTACCAGGTCGGTGCGGCGGGGGTAACCAATGTTTTTTCCAACTTCGCGCTGCGCGCGAGCACCGCAACGCGCACGGCACGAACCTGCATCCACTGCGTTGCATTGGCGGGCATCACGGCATCCCACTCCGTTGGGTCCACTGCGCCATCGCCGTTGAGATCCTTGCCGTACTGGGCCTTGAGTTGCACGATGCCGTCAACGATGTCCGCTGTCGACACGGCCGCATAGGGAAGCAGCGTGCTGATTTGCAGTTTGTCGCTGGCTATCTGGTAGGTCACAACGCTCGGGCTACGGCCCAGCGTAAACAGCAGTGCGTTGGACGAGTAATTGACGCCAGACCCTCCGCCTTTGTTGTACGTTGCAGTCGGGCTGATGGTGTTGCCCGCGCTATCGACGTAGCTGTACGCAGCGCCGGTGGCATGCTGGACGGTGTTGACGGCCGCCGGCAAAAACCCGGTGACTTCGGCCAGCGAGCAGTTCAGTCCGGATTCGCTTGCTACGACCAAGTCACCGAGATTTATACCGGCGGCGTTTTTGAGAGGGAAATCCGCGCCAGTTGCAGCACCACCGGCAAAGGCTCCACCCTCCACAACGTTTGGTGAACTGCCATAGATGACTGTGATTTGGTCCGATGCTCCGAGTTCGCCAACAGTTATGGCGACTGGAGCCATCACAAAAGTAAAATCAGGGGTACCGCGATTGCTGTTGTAGGCGAGCGTCGTGCAGCCCAGCATATTGGCGGTCGCTGAAACCATGCCGAACCCTGCACTACGTATTGAGTTTGCGAGCGTAAATAGCGCGATGTTGCCGTTGATTTGGGCGTCGCTGGTGCCGGTGGTCGTGCGCTTCCGTTCTTCGGAAGTCGCATAGACTTGCATGATGACGATCATGCCGATCAGCCCGATGAGCACTGCCGCCAGGATTTCCGGCAAGCTCATGCCTCGCATGGAACGCCGGCGTGAAATGGTTTTATAGGAACGCATAATCATGGCGGGGCTCAATTGATATAAGCCGTGATGACGTACTGGTGGACGGTTGGGTCCGTGGTGGTGACCCAACGCAGCGTCACCGTGGTCTGCGAGCCGGCCAATGCGCCCAGTGGGCTCACGCCAGTCGTAACAATCGGTGGATTGGCGGCTGCATTCGGCAGTGACGCGTTGACTTGCGTGACCCATTGTGTCAGCGCTGCCGGCGCCGTGCCGCTTCCAGCATAGTTGTAGTTCGCCAATGTTGTGCGATTCACCCACATATCTCCGATCAACTGCGACGCGAGATTGGCGGCTTCCGCGCGATCGCGCGAATCGGTAGCCATTCTGATGCTCATGGTTTGCAGGCCAACCATGGCCAGAATGCCAAGTGAGAAGATGAGGATGCCAATCAGCGCTTCCAGCAGCATCACGCCTGACTGGTTCCGGCGAAACGAGCGTCTTGAATTCATGTTCATGTGGGAAATTCCTCTTAACATGCGCGGGTATCGCCGGCGACCGTGCCTACAAACGGCTCACACATTTTGATTTGTCCCCCAACCGATACCGTAACGTTCAGGCACCGCATGGTTGTGCCAGCACCCCCGGCGCCGCAGACTCCGCCAGTGGGATTGGTAACCTGGATGATTGCTGCCGCGCCGAGGTTGGTAGCACCAAGACCGTTGAAGGTGATGGCCGGGGCGGTGGTCGCAATGACCGCGTTAGGGGTACCTTCCGCAGCGGTGCGCGTTTGTACTATGGCATTCTCAGGATTTGCCAAGGCCAAATTAGGGCTATCAATCGTTACGGCCCAACTAGAGTCTGGCCCCGCCATGGTGAACGTCACAGATTTGTTGCGCTGTACCGCGTTAGCACGAGCAAGCTGCAATCCGTTAAAAATTGATTCGGCTGCGTTGCGAACCTGCAAGTTCTGCATCCACGCAGTGAACCTTGGCACGCCGAGGGCCAGCATGACGCCGACAATAACGAAGCCGATCAATAACTCGATCAGAGTCATGCCGGCTGCTGAGCGAGAGAGCATCAGCAACTCCCGTTCTTTCTGGCAATCCAGCAACTCGCATTTCCGGTCCAACCCTTTGCGAGAGCCGGGCCGGATATGACTGTAGTCTTGGCGTTGCTTTCATTTATGGTGAAAGCGAATCCTTCTACATCGCTTCCGACGTTGCCGCTGACCGTCCAGGTATAGGTTGTTGCAGAGATGCCAGACAAAGCAGGTGTACCAAAATATTTGGCACTAACAGTAGGCGTTGGCATGCCCAAATACTGTCTGTTGTCTTGGTACCATTGCTCAGACTGCAAGCGTGCGGCAAGAAGGCTTGAATAAGCCTCGGTAAGCTTCCCACGTATCACATACTGGCTATAGGCAGGCAACGCAATCGCGGCCAGAATTCCGATGATGGCAACTGCGATCAAAAGTTCGATCAACGTGAATCCGCCCGGCTTTTTCATGCGTTCCTCCTGTTAGGTACGACGCAGAGTAGCGACACCCCAATGGCCATGCCAGTGGCTTCCGACAAGAGGTCGCTTTTGCAGAACGAACGGCAATCACCGCAAGATGCGCACGCCAATGGCATTTGAGCGAGCGGACAAATTGCGGCAGTACTGAACAATTTTCGCGACAAACATACTGAACGCGGCAGAGATCCAAACCAACTGCAGGATTGATTTAAATTGGTGATAGAAGTAAAAAGCAGCAATGGCAAGCGCAAGCATTCTTGGTTTTTCCGGGCCACTGGCAACTGATCGGCGCCTGGGCATGGCGCTGATGGTGTCAGCGTTATTACACGCGCTGCTGATGCTCTCGCTGTCAAAATCTTCTCCGGACGGCAGCGTGTTCATGCGTCCTGTGCAGGCGCCGCTGCGTGTGCGGATTGAACAAATACCGGAATCGCGGCAAGCATCGCCGCTAGTGATCAGCAAAAGAAAATCCGTAGTGCATCGGGAGCACGCCGCGAGCGAACCGGTGGCTCCCAGCGTGCCGCCGGAGGCCGAGGCCTCCTTGCCGCAGCCTGGGGTCTCCGTTGCCGAGACGTTATATTTGCGACCAAT
>JBJMWI010000107.1:0-26228 GCA_045810225.1 Burkholderiales bacterium | reverse complement strand
CTCAATGCTGGCGGTGCAGATGACACGCGTGTCGCCGCACTCGATGAGCACCGAGCCCTCTGCGTGGCGCGTATAGCCGCGCGTAATCGAGACTGTTCGCAATTGGTCGTAGGCTCGTCCGCTTGGCCGCATGGCTGGGTCTTTCATATTGAATGTCATTCGACCAGGCATGGCCGTCTTGTAGGACACGACGGCCGCGCGCTCAGAAAACGCTATGATTTGTGTGCTATCTTTTCGGCTCGCCAATTTTGGTGAAGTCCTCTGCCCTTGTAAAGCTTCCGGGCCGCCAAATGATTTTCAGCATGACAGGGTATGCAGTTGCAGCTGTCGAACTTCCGTTTGGCGCGCTCAATCTTGAACTGCGTTCGGTAAACCATCGTTATCTTGATATTCAGTTCCGCATTCCGGATGAATTGCGCCCGCTCGAATCAGGTCTGCGTGAACGAACAACCGCGCGCATTGGCCGCGGCAAGGTTGAAGTGCGAATTGCGATCAGCAAAACTGCTGCATCCCAGTCGAATCTTCAGCTCGACGACCGGCTGCTGGTGCAACTGATGGCGCTGGATCAACGCGTCAGATCCACGCTGCCCGGAGCGTTGTCCCTTTCGGTGGCCGACGTGCTTCGCTGGCCCGGTATGCTGGGCAACGACAATCTGGTGCCCGATGAATTACAGGAAGTCTGCGGCCGCATGCTCGAACGCGCGCTCGACGATCTAACGGCCTCCCGGTCACGCGAGGGAGAAAAACTCAAGCAGCTTCTGCTGGAGCGCATTTCTGCCATGGAAGCATTGGTGGCCCGGTTGGCGCCCCGCATGCCACAACTGGTAGTGGGTTACCGGGAAAAACTGGCTGCCCGGCTCAAAGACGCGATGGTGAGCCTCGACGATGAACGTTTGAAGCAGGAGCTGGTGCTTTTCGCTTCCAAAATAGATGTGGACGAAGAGTTGTCACGGCTAAGCGCGCATTTCGGGGAAATCCGCCGCATTCTGCAAAAAGGCGGGGCTGCGGGCAAGCGGCTCGATTTTTTGATGCAGGAGCTCAATCGTGAAGCCAACACATTGGGTTCAAAATCAGTCGACATGGAATTCACCCAGACTTCCATGGAACTCAAGGTGCTGATCGAGCAAATGCGCGAGCAGATTCAAAACATCGAGTGAAAGGAAATATTTTTATTGTGTGCGCGCCTTCCGGAGCCGGCAAGACGTCGCTGGTTGCCGAAGTGCTACGCCGGGAGCGCAACGTGCGGCTTTCGATCTCGCATACCACCCGAGCGCCTCGCCCCGGTGAGCAAGACGGGCGTGACTATCACTTCGTATCCAAGCAGGTGTTCCAGTCGATGGTCGACAAGGGTGCGTTTCTGGAAAGCGCCGAAGTGCACGGCAACCTGTACGGTACCTCGCAGAGCTGGATCGTCGAACAGCAGGCTCGCGACGTTGATATCGTGTTGGAAATAGACTGGCAGGGTGCCCAGCAGGTGCGCAAGCTGATGCCGGAAGCAATTGGCATCTTTATCCTTCCCCCCTCACCCGACACGTTGCGCACGCGATTGATAGATCGCGGACAGGACGCGGACGGCGTCATAGAACGCAGAGTGCAGGCTGCACGTGGGGAGATCTCCCATTTGGCCGAATTTGACTATGTTATTATTAACAATAATTTCGATGATGCCGTCGAAGACCTGGTGAGTATCCTGCGTGCGACCCGTTTGCGGACCGCCGCTCAAGTTTCCCGCCACAGTGATTTGATCAACAGCCTAAAGTGAACCGCACATGGCGCGCATAACCGTAGAAGACTGCCTCAAACACATTACGAACCGATTCGAGCTTACGCTAGCCGCAACGTACCGTGCACGTCAGTTGGCAACCGGCGCTTCTCCATTGGTCGACACCAACAAGGACAAGCCCACGGTGATCGCATTGCGTGAGATTGCGTCCCAGAAGGTCGGAGCAGAGATTCTCAAGACCAAGGTCTGACAAACTGCCGTTACGACAATCCCAGGAGGTTCAGCCCACCCAACCCGATCTGCCGGTGAAAGCGCTTGTTCCACCGGTCGCGGCTGAAACCCCCATGTCCGAAGCCGAGCTTCTGTTCAAGAATGCGTCCGGCTACCTTAAGCCCGAGGATATCGTTCAGCTTGAGGACGCTTACCAGTTCAGTGAGACCGCCCACGAAGGACAATTCCGCAAGACGGGCGATCCGTATATCTCCCACCCAATCGCCGTAGCACAGATCCTTGCAAGATGGCATCTGGATGCTCAGGCCCTGACAGCCGCGCTGCTGCATGACGTGATGGAGGACACCGCCGTCACCAAGGGCGAGATCAGCGAAAAATTCGGCAAGCACGTCGCCGAATTGGTCGACGGTGTATCGAAACTGGACCGCATCGAATTCCAGACCCAGGAAGAAGCGCAGGCGGAAAACTTCCGCAAAATGTTGCTGGCCATGGCGCGCGATGTCCGCGTCATCCTGATCAAACTGGCAGACCGTTTGCATAACATGCGCACGCTGACCGTCATGCTGCCGAAGCAACGCGCGCGCATTGCACGTGAAACGCTGGAGATCTACGCGCCTATCGCGCATCGGCTGGGATTGAACGAGCTTTACCAGGAATTGCAGGAACTGGCTTTCCGCCATTTGTATCCCAACCGCTTCAGTGTGCTATCCAAGGCGCTGCTGCGCGCGCGCGGTAATCGGCGTGAAGTTGTGGACAAGATTCTGGAGGCCATCAAGCAGAGGCTGGCGGACAGTCACCTGGAAGCCATGGTCACTGGTCGTGAGAAAAATCTGTACAGCATCTATAACAAGATGCACGAAAAGAACCTGTCCTTCGCGGAAGTCTTCGATATCTATGGATTTCGCGTGATCGTGAAAGACACGCCGGCGTGTTATCTGGCATTGGGGGCATTGCACCACTTGTACAAGCCCATTCCGGGGAAATTCAAGGACTACATTGCCATACCGAAAGCCAATGGTTACCAGTCCTTGCACACCACGCTGTTCGGGCCGTTCGGCACACCCATCGAAGTGCAGATCCGCACATTGGTGATGCACAAGATCGCGGAAGCGGGCGTAGCTTCGCACTGGCTGTACAAGGAGAATGACGCACAGATCAACGAACTGCATATGAAGACCCACCAGTGGCTGCAAAGCCTGCTGGAATTGCAGTCCGAATCGGGCGACTCCATCGAATTCCTGGAACATCTTAAGGTCGACCTGTTCCCGGACGAAGTTTACGTATTCACACCGAAAGGCAAAATTCTTTCGCTGCCGCACGGTTCCACGTGTGTGGACTTCGCCTATGCGGTGCACACCGACATCGGTAACCGCTGCGTAGCCGCCAAGGTCAATCACGAATTGGTGCCGCTACGCTCTGAACTGCGCAACGGTGATCGCGTGGAAATCATTACTGCCGCACATGCCAAGCCCAACCCGGCCTGGTTGAGCTACGTGGTCAGCGGCAAAGCACGCTCACATATCCGCCATTTTCTGAAGACTATGCAGTATGAGGAATCTTCGCAACTGGGCGAGCGTCTGCTCAATCAGGCGTTGAGTGCGCTGAAGGCCCAGCCGGAGCATGTCGGCGAATCGCAATGGGAAAAGCTGCTTAAGGAAAATAGTGCCAAGTCGCGCCAGGAAGTCCTGGCCGACATCGGTCTGGGTAAACAACTTGCCATCGTTATCGCGCGCGAGTTACTTTCGATCGCCGAACCGAAAGGCAGCAAAGGTGAGAAGCTTCCTGGCAGCCTGATCATCCGCGGCTCGGAAGGCATGGCGCTGCAGTTCGCTAAGTGTTGCCACCCCATCCCAGGCGATCCGATTATCGGCTTTCTCAAGAAAGGCCACGGACTGGTGGTCCATACCCACGATTGTCCGGTTGCGCGCAAGACGCGCGGCGATCCGGAAAAGTGGTTGAACGTGGAATGGGCACCCGACACCAAGAAGCTGTTCTCGGTCAACATCAAGATGGTGGTGTCGAACCATCGCGGAGTACTGGCCAAGGTTGCGGCAATGATTACCGAAACCGATTCCAACATTGACAACGTCAGCCTGGAACAAGGGGATTCGAGCGCCTACACCATCATTCATTTCACGCTGCAGGTACATGACAGGCAACATCTGGCTCGCGTCATGCGAAGCCTCCGGCGCGTGCCGGAGATCATTCGCATCTGGCGGCTAAAGGGTTGACGCTGAAGCCACCATTCCGGCACAATTCAGTTGCAACACGAAGGGGAGTAGCTTAACAACGGTGGCCGTCAAGACGGGCAGCAGCCCCGGTGCCGTTGGCAGCGCAAGCTGTCGCGAGACCTTTACCAGCCGGTAAAGGTTTTTTTTCGCCTCGACTTTCCCGCCTGGTATTTTTCCCCGGGGCGGGACAATGCGATGGACTTTCTTTCGGTTGGGTTCCTTTCTTCGCTGTTGACGATCGTCGCCATAGATCTGGTTCTTGCAGGAGACAATGCCATGGTGATTGCGCTTGCCGCCCGATCGCTTCCGGCCGAATTGCGCAAAAAGGCCATCCTGTGGGGAACGGCAGGGGCGATTGTCATTCGCGCCGCGATGACAATCGTGGTGGTGTGGCTGCTAATGGTGCCGGGCCTGCGCTTTACCGGCGGAGCTGTGCTCGTGTGGATCGCCTATAAGCTGCTCGTACCACACGCTTCCAAAGACAAATTGCAACCGCATTCTGCCGCTACATTTTGGGCGGCAATGAAGACCATCGTCGTCGCTGATGCCTTAATGGGTCTCGACAACGTGCTGGCGGTCGCAGGCGCCGCGCACGGCAACTTCGTGCTTGTCAGTCTGGGCCTGATGATCAGTATTCCGTTGGTGGTGTGGGGGAGTACCTTGATGCTGAAGTGGATCGATCGTTTCCCAGGGCTCATCTACTTCGGCGCAGGCGTGCTGGCGTGGACCGCAGCGCAGATGATGCTGGATGAACCGCTGCTGGTGGCCTATCTGCATGGTCAGCCAATCATCAAGGCAGCGGTGTACCTCACCATTGTCTCCGGCGTGCTGTTCGCCGGTTTGCTCGCCGCACGCCGGCGTGCTGCCTTCAGATAGCGCGCGGAGGCCTATAATTTAGCAAGCAGTCGAAACACGGAGTATTTATGCGCACACCCGCTGCATGTCTTGGCACTCGGTCAAATGCCTTGCCGCATCTGTTCGCTAGTTGCTGCCTGGCATTCTTAGCCACAACAGGCATGGCTTCTGCGGAGGAAATGTCAACAATTCCCTTGTCACGGACTGAATCACTTGAATTACCCGGTTTGACTGCCGGGTGCCATATCTGTGAGTGGCGGCCGAAACTGAACCAACTGCCGGCCCCGGCACAATGTGGCAGTGACACGTCCGGCGTCTCTAAGGCGGGGCTGTTCGAATGCGGCTTTGCCGAAGATTGCCAACGGCAATGTCACTTTCTGCGTTGCGCGACAGACTAACGGCGCTTGGGCATCGCGAGTGCAGGGGCCTCGGCATTTCTCTCTTGTACCTTGCGCGACCAGCGGTCGTCGTGCGACGACGAATTTCCTGCTAAATGACGCGTGGATGGACCAATCCGCTCGTCGCCAAAGCGTAACCCTTTGAAAGCGGAATTCAATTCACTGATGGCACGGCCGTTGCAAAGGTAAAGCCTCCTTTTCACTTCGCGCGATGCAGGTCGTCCGTGAAGCTTCAACGAGGTGCGTTGCATGATGTTTGATCCGTCATCAAACCTGACCGGCCGGCCGTCTAAAGGCCTTTACAACGTGGTGCAGGAGGGACTCCAGACGTTATTCCACCTCCTGCTGTTCTCCCTGTTGCTGCTGGGCTTCGGCGGGTTCCTCTATAAGGCGCTACGCTCCGGAGGGTGGATCGAGACCTGGCTAACGAACCTCTGGAATCAGCACCCCGCCATGACGATCGTAGCGCTGTTGGGCACCATCGCAGGCATCGGCGGCGCGCGCCGCTTCTTCAACAATACGGCGGCATGGGGAAAACGTGGAGATCTGCTGGTCTACGGCTGTCTCGCGCTGGGTCTGTTCTTCGCCTTCAAGCTTCTCGTTACCGGGTCGCTATAACGGGCAACCGCCGGCAGGCGCGCCTGCAAACGGCGATACATTCTGGGCGTTGTCGCTGCACGACAACACCGTTTTGACCACCATGCCGTCAATCCAAGCCGCCTCGAACATAGGCGTCAATCCGAGCCGCCTCGAACATAGAAAGGCCGCGTTTGCGCGGCCTTTCTGAGTTTCCCGACTATCCCGTTTGTCTCACGGCCGGTCCATCTTGCATGTGGTCGGCAAGGCCGTATCCTTGGCCTCCACGCGGCCTTCGGTTTTGAACCCCATGCCGGTGCGCTCGACATCGTACTTGACACCCTTGCTGCCCGCCTTCACAAAGCTGGAAATAAATAACGGCTGAATCAATTCATGGTTGTCTGCGCGCATTTCGACTTCCCCGGTGATGCTCTGGTACTTCATGCCTTCAAGGGCTTTTGCGACCTTTACGGGATCGGTCGATTTGGCCTGGTTCATCGCTTTGGCCAGCATTTCCATCCCGTTTTTCAGTGACAGGAAAAAATAATCATCTTTGGCGTCGGGAAAACGTTTGCGATAGCCTTCCGCCAGTGCGTTGGACCCCGCGTCGCCGACATTGTTGTGCCACATGCTGACCTGCCGTACGTCTTCTCCGGCCTGTCCGATAGCAGTCGGGCCACCGACGATGCCAGCGTAATACGTGTAGAACTCGGCCTTCAGCCCTGACTCTTTCGCGGCTTTAACAAGCAACGACAAATCATTACCCCAGTTGCCGGTAATAATACTGTCCGCTCCGGAAGCTTTAATTTTCGATACGTATGGCGCGAAGTCTTTGACCTTGCCCACTGGATGCAAATCATCGCCGACAATCTCAATGTCCGGCCGCTTTTGCGTGAGCATTGCTTTGGCGGCCCGGGACACCCCTTGGCCAAAGGCATAATCCTGATTGATGAGATAGACCTTTTTGATGCTCTTTTGCTGCGCCATGTAATTGGTCAAGGCCTGCATCTTCATATCCGTGTCCGCATCGAAGCGAAAATGCCAGAAGGAACATTTGTCGTTGGTGAGACTTGGATCTACTGCGCCATAATTCAGGAACAGGATGGATTGATCTGGATTACGGCTATTGTGTTTACTGACAGCGTCCGACAGCGCAATCGCCACATTCGAGCCGTTTCCCATGAAGAAGTAGCGGATACCCTGGTCAATCATCTGTTTCAATGAAATCAGCGCCTCTTGCGGGCTGCTCTTGGTGTCGAAAGTCTCCAGTTCGAATTTGGTGCCGCCAAGCACGCCGCCCGCGGCGTTCACGCCTTCCATCGCCAGCAAGGCTTCACGGGTCCCATGCTCCCCGACATTGGCAAACGGCCCGGATAACGGATCGAGATACCCGATCTTGATCGGGCCGGCAGCCAAAGCCGGGCTGGCCAGTTGCAGCATCGCGACCAGCCCAAGCAGGCCACGACAAAGTCTAATGAATTGCATGATTACTCCTAAGTGTTGGTGTTGTATTCCTGAATGAATGCGCCGCACAGCCATCAGTCTCGCTACGCCTGCAATCGCGCCTTGGATCTTGGCACTGCCTAAACGTCAATCTGCCGCTTCCGTTTACCCCATTACTGACGCCTTCCGCACCGGATTGGTGAGCCTGCCCAGTCCGTCGATGCGGCACTCGGCCAAATCGCCGTCATGAATAACCACCGCGCCTGGCGTGCCGGTACTAATGATGTCTCCGGGGTACAAGGTCGCAACTTGCGAATGGAATGAGACCAGGAAATACGGCGAAAATGCCATATTGGCAACCGTGTTTTGACGATGAAGTTTGTCGTTGCAATAAGTAGCGACTTGGATCTTTTCCAGCACCGGTACTTCATCCGGCGTAATCAGCTCCGGGCCGAACGAAAAAAAAGTATCAAAATTCTTGGCGCGGGTCAGGAAGCGCGGATTTCTCTGCAGAATGTCTTCCGCGGTCATGTCCAGTATCAGACAGTAGCCGGCAATATATTCAGGCGCCTGCTGTTCCGTTATGTAATGACAGGTACGCCCGATAATCACGCCGATCTCGGCCTCAGCCGTCACGCGCTCCGATTGCCAGGGAAGTACGATATTGTCGCCGGGCCCAATGATGGTGTTGTCGCATTTCATGAACGAGGCCGGCTCGGTAGGAAACGGCGCATTCAAATCCGCAGCGTGATCCCGATAGTTGAGCCCGATGCCGAGGATCTTGCGCGGGCGCCGGTATAGTGGACAAAATCGGACGCTGTCGGGACGTAGCGGAGCCGGCGTTTGCAACGCATCGGTCAGGATGGCGGGCTCTATGCCACGGAGAATCAGCTCGTACAGATCTTCCGGCCAGCTTTTGCCCAGATGGTTGTTGATGGCCGCAACCGACACAATCCCGGCCGGAGTCACGACCGCTGCTTGTTCTTTTTCTTCCCGTCTGATGGTACATAGTCGCATAGGACGCCCCCACCGTTTTTGTGGGGCGAGAGTATACGATGCGGCCGCACGCGAACGGGTAGAATCTGCGCATAGCGCGCTTTCGCAGCACGCGCCGCGGACTTATTTCTGCACCGTAAAACGGCCTCCGCCAAGCGTGCCACCCTGTACCAGAGCAACCAGGCGCGCATAGGACCGATAGAAGTCGCTGTCCCCGGAAGGCGTCCCGAGCCGCTGGGTCTCCTCCCGTAATTGCCGATACATTGCAAAGCGCTCTTCGAGGATTCTCGCCCACTCGGACGTCAGATCTTCGGTCTGGACGTCCCGAAAACCCACAGCCTGCAATAATTGCGGATAGGTCACAAAGCTCTGAATAGACTGTGCGGCAATGCCTCGCCACATGGACTGGGCATCGGCGTCGTTCAATGACACATGCGTGGCCCAGTCGGTGAACGTCAAACGTCCGCCCGGTTTGAGCACGCGGTAGGCCTCGGCCAGGGCCGCCTTCTTGTCGGGCACATGCAGCAGCGCCTCCTGACTGATGACGGCGTCCATTGATTCTCCCAGCAGCGGCACGCGCGCAACATCAGCGCGCACGATACGTACTGAGCGTGCAAGACCCACCCTTTCGCAGAGATCGCTGGCGCCGAAAGCCCGGTCCGGATTAAGTTCAATGCAGGTCACCAGGGCGCCGTACTGATGAGCCAGATAACGTGCCGGACCGCCCAGGCCGGCGCAAAAATCGGCGACGTAGCGGCCGGGGCTTATGTTCCCACGCTGAGCCAGAACGTCGACCATCGCCAAGCCACCATAGTGGTCCTGATCAAACGGAAATAAATCTTCCGGTGCAAGCGCATGAGATTGTCCTCGCCGGGCATGCGCGCTTGAAAGAATTTGGTCATGTGAAATGGGATGGCGGCTATAAAACGCCAGAACATGATCTGTGTTTTTCATGTGTGGCCGTGTTGACCGGCTCTCAAGTTTACACGTCGATACTCTATATAATTGCGCCGCGTTGACTTGCCATTAACCCAAGGAGTCGGAGACAGAGGTGATGAAAGCGATCTTGTTCGGTTGCATACTAGCGCTCTTCGCGCCTTTGGCCAGCACCTTCGCCGCCAAGTCAGACTCCTGCGCACATTGCCATGGCACCGATGGCAACTCCACCGCGAGCAGTTATCCCAGTCTTGCCGGCCAAACCCGTGAATATCTCTATCGCCAGATGAAGGCCTTCAAGGAAGGCCAGCGCAAAAACCTCATGATGTCGCCTGCAGTGGCCGTTTTGTCGGAGCAGGACATGCAGGATTTGGCCGAATACTTTTCAGGCCAGACGCTGATACGAAGCGCTGCGAAAACCGATCCGCGAACCATTGAGCAGGGCAAGAAAATAGCAGCCGAGGCGCAGTGCGTTAACTGTCATCAGCCCAATTTCAAGGGTCTGAACGAATTCCCGCGCGTCTCACGGCAAAAGTACCCATACATTGCCAAGCAACTCAAGGATTTTCGCGATGGCACCCGCTTGAGCGATGTCATGGCGCCCAGCACCAAAGCTTTGACGGACGAACAAATTGAAGCGCTTGCTCAATATTTGACGAGTCTTTGAGCTGGAGAGCACAACGCAACGAACAAACAGGGCGCTCGCCACAGATTACTTTGTCGCCGCGAGGCTACGCGTAGCGGGACATAGAACAACCTGCAAGGTGACGAAAAAATGGCGCCGCCACGCTCAATACGCCGAGATTGCGCCATCTGCCTTCGTAAAATGGTGGGCCGTGCAAGGATCGAACTTGCGACCGTTGGATTAAGAGTCCACTGCTCTACCAGCTGAGCTAACAGCCCTTTTTTGAAGCCGCGAATTCTATCAAAAAATGCGAAATAAGGGCGCATTACCTAGATTGTGGTTTCGGATGCCGGATCGTAACGTCCGGTGCGGGAATGGTTCCTGCATAGTATCTTGACAGCACTCATGCGGCGGCTTGGAACTGGATTTAGCCGTTTGCGGTCGCCCGACGGCAGTCGCAGACAATTGTTCGTCACTCGCTAGTTACGACGCCAAGGAGCAATGTGAAAAACGATTTCAAGGCAGCATCGGTTTTGGAGCGCTTGGGGCAGTCCCTAACAGATGCCGATATTAATTACCAGGCCGGGGAAGGGATCCATGAATTTATCGTCCATCTCGGCGGCATGCGCCACGTTGTCGACTTCACCGATGACCTGATGGAGAAGAAGAACGATAAAGATTTGAGCGTCATTATTCTCGGAATTGTAGAGCGCGCCTCGACCCAGTCGCTGCCGGTTCATTTTATGGTGCGCAGCGATAATTTCGACAAAATCATACAAACCCTGAAGCACTAGACCGCGCTTCGGACTAGCCCAGCAACCTCACCTTGCCGCGTGACTGTTGCTTCGTTGCGGGGCACTCCGCCTTCTATCGAAGCAAATTCGGGATGGAAGGCACCCTTGGCGGTTGCGCTGTTCGTCCCTCACATCAGGTGCGGCATGCCGGTGTTCAGGAAGGACGCAGAAACTTCAACGCCAACGTGTCCCACTTGGATCTATCGTAACCGTATTTCTGGTACATGCATTCAGCAACGAACACTTTGGCCGCTGTACCCGCTGGCCAAGTCCGGTGTCCTTCTGAACGAACCACCTCATCCGGAAGGTATTGCCACGGCTGATAAGTATGCCAGTCACATTCAAGCACCACTTCTCCGTCGTCGTTTTTCCTCAAGCAGGCCTCGGAGGTGAGGCGAAGAAAATCGTCCGACATGACAAACTTTGTTTTATACGCAGGCGTCGCGATTTGGGTGGGCATGTTGGCAGCATCCAAGAAGGTGAGTGGAAGTGATTAACGCGCGATGCGGTAGTGCTTTCACCGCAGTGGGTGGGAAACTACAGCTTCACCCTTGAGTGGAACAAGCGGTGAACACGCGCTATGCCGTAGTCACTAGACGACCTTGGGTAAGCAATTTCCTACGGCATCTGGAACGTGGCTGTCTGACCGGGCCAAACGGTTTGCGAAGAGTCACTCTCAACGAAAACGGTATGCTGTAATTGTCGTTGCGAACGACAACAATTAACCTGCCAACTCGTAGAAGGCCGGCACCCAGAACGGGATCAAGGCGATGATCAGTATGACTAGATTGCCTGCAAAGTAGAGCAACTCATCCGCGGCGTTCACGTGTTCCCCCGTGTTGTCAGGCGACCGCACTGCATGTGCGGATCAGCCTGCGTACCAGAGGAAATAAGGTTAGCGAATCACTTTGGCGTCACAGCGGCGGTGCCCTGATCTGTCCGGGCTATTCGTAATAAAAAAGGAAACAAGCGTTAAGCGCCAACAGGGCATCGGGCTTGCGTACCAGTGCCCAAACGCTTCACGTCTGTCCCACTTTTTTGATCGGCGACGTGTCCAGTATTGGCAGTTGAGGCAGCCCTCTAAACTTGCGAAGCAGGTTCACCGTTGACGCCTGTTTCGACAAGAGAGCCAGCTCCAGCTCAACAAAACTTAGCTTATAAAGCTGTGCAATGCGATTTTCGATTGCCGACGCCGTGTTGTGAAGTTCCGATGTGAACGTCGCGATGTCTTCATGAAAAGCCTCGCGCGATGCGGCCAATATTGAAAACACCAGGATAGCGAGGATAACCACGCCAATGGCCACTTGGCTGTAGCACAAGAAAAGCGGTATGCGGGATGTTGGCTCGATATGGGAAAACGAGGCCGGGGTCAGCAACTCAAAACTGAATTTTGCGAATTGCCAAAAACCTGCGCTGTCGGTCCCTGTGAAATAATCCGGATCAACGCGATAAAGTGAGTAGTATTCGAGCGCATAGATCAGGATTGAAAGCATGACCGTGTAACACCACGATGCCATCAAATAAAGTTCAAATATTTTTCGCTTGACGCGTCGATCGATTCTATCTGCGGCGATCATCGCCAGTGCGTGCGATGCATATAGTTTCATTGTTTCCGAAGACGCTGGTGATTTGGCCGGCGATCCAGAACGGACACTTCTCGGAGCACCAACATTTCCAGTTAACGGCTCGAGCTGAAATTTCGAACGCCATGCGCGCGTGACGTTTGCCAGCCGCATGAATGGAGGAACGGCGTATGCGCTATGTAAGCGTCGGAATAAGTGGATGCCAAGGAACACCCCCATCCCCAGCATTGCCACGTAAATCAAAGGAGGTCTGCTTTGTACTGCGACGAATGCGCAGATGAGAGCCAGCGCATAGAGGACGATCGTCCATCGAGTTTGCCGGATACCGGCGATAAGTATCGTAAAAAGCAGCAACAGTAGGGGCCATAGACGAACAGCCCTGTGGCCGTTTGTGATCATCGACAGTGTGTGGACAAAGCTGTGCTTTGCTAATGATGCCTGCCAAAGTTTGCGACACCATCAACATCTGGAACCGCGTCGCGTAGCTCTATTGCACTATAGGTGACAGCAATACTTCACACAAAAGGTGCAAAATTTTAGCGACGATACGGTCGGGCACCATGCGCCTTTTGACTATGGCAACCCGATAAGCCGCTGATTCCATGACAGGCGATGTGGCAATTATTAGCGATGGGTTGCTCGATAGCTTCAAATGGACGAGGGGACAATTCAAGACAGGAATCGAGGACTTGAACATTCACGATCGTGGGGAGAGGGCGCATGGCTGTTCACAGTATCGTCACATTCACCAGACAAGCGGGCATTTTTCGCTAACCCGTTCCTTTGTGAATGGTAGGCGGTGCGAGACTTGAACTCGCGACCAACGGATTAAAAGTCCGCTGCTCTACCAACTGAGCTAACCGCCCAAAAAAAGAGGCGCATTCTACCGGCCCGCCAGTTGATGCGTCAAACCAGAGATTCGGCGCGAGCGCTGAGGTTGGTTCGTCAGGGGCGTTGTCTGTAGCGTGTGGGATCAGCGACCGCTGCGGCAATGAAGCCTGCGCGGCGGATGCGGCAGGCATCACAAACGCCACACGCTGCCCCTAGGTTGTCGGCTTGATAGCAAGATACCGTCATAGCAAAGTCAACACCGGCCTCGAGGCCAGACAAAATGATCTGTGCCTTACTCATGGCGACCAAGGGCGCAAGGATTTGCAGTGGGCGGCCTTCCAGCGCGGAGCGCGTCGCTAGGTTGGCCATCCGTTCGAATGCCTGCAGATACTCAGGTCGGCAATCCGGATATCCGGAATAGTCCACCGCATTGACTCCAATAACAATTACATTTGCATTGAGTACTTCGGCCCAGGCCAGTGCAAGCGACAGGAATATGGTGTTCCTGGCCGGGACATAAGTCACGGGGATGTCTTTGCCGATTCCGCCAATGGGCACGTCGATGGAATTATCGGTGAGCGCCGACCCGCCAAAGGTTCGCAAATCGAGCGGGAAGACGCGATGCTGTATGGCGCCCAGCGCGTCCGCGACCCGTGTGGCCGCATTGAGTTCAGCCTGATGACGCTGCCCGTAATTCACGGACAGCGCGTGACATTGGAAACCATCGCGGACTGCCAGCGCAAGTGCAGTCGCTGAATCCAGCCCGCCTGACAACAGTACAACGGCCTTCATCCTGTCTGGTCTTGGCAATGTGCCTGGCTATCCGCAAGACCAGACTATTTGAGCTTGGCCAGACGGCTCTTTGCTTTTTCCGCGGCGTCGGTGCCAGAGAATCTGGCGACGAGTTCTTCCAACGTCTTGCGCGCAGCCGGCGTGTCACCGAGATTACTTTCTGCCGTGCCGATAATCAGCATCCCATCGGGAACCTTGGCGCTCTCCGGATAGGTGCCCAGCAGGCGGCGCTCAGCCTCGATAGCAGCACGATAGTCCCGTAACTGAAAATAACATTCGCCTATCCAATACTGCGCATTCGACGCCAGTGCATGTTTTGGGTAAGTCTTCAGGAAGCCATCGAAGCCGCGGATTGCAGCCAGATAGTCGTTGAGCCGGTAGCTGCTGTACGCATTGTCGTAGACGCGCTGGATGGCGGACTGATCAGTGGCGGACAGGGATGCGGGCGGTAATGAGCTTGTGACAGCCGCTGCGGTACCTGCCGCTCCTGGAACCGCGGCGGTAGCTGGCGTAGCGTTTGTACTGGGTGAGCCCGGCGCAGTCGAACTTGCGGCGGCTGTGGCGGCCGCTGGCGGCGGCGTGACCGGAGGTGCAACGATCGGCGATCCCACCGGTTGGGGAATGTTCGCAGCAGTGGCCGAGCCCTGTTCAAGCCTGCGAATGCGTTCTTCCAAAGCAGCGATGGTTTCGTGCTCCTTCTTGCTTGCGTTGAGCTGTTCAATCCGCCGCAACCGAGTATCCAGGTCGACATACATGTCGCGCTGACGTTTTTGTGCGTTGGTGATGTCATTGGTCAGCACTTCGATTTGACCACGCAAGCGGCTCAGTTCGCCGTTCAGTGCTTCGACCTGGTTCAGTAGCTGAACCACCCCTTTGTTGTTCGGCGTGGCTTCAGCTTGGGGTAATGGTTTTTTAACCGGTGCTGCCGGCTCACCTTGTGCCAAGAGTACCGGCACGCCGTCGAACTCGTGTTCGTGCGGCAGTCCGCTGTTATCAATTGCAAGTATCGGAAGCGATTCCTGGCGGCTTGCATCTGATAGCGCGAATGCCGCGAACGGCAGCATTACCAATGCAACCAGGGGCAGCCATCGCTGTCCCTGCCTGATTTTATTGGACCGCACCTGGGGCTTCGACGCAGACCGGATCACCATGAATTTTTCCCCAAGGTGACCGGACAATGAAAAAGCGCGCCGCAAATGCGGCGCGCCGATGCTGCGCGAACGAACAACCATTACTGCGGCTCGTTCGGATAGACGATATCAGCGCGCCGGTTCTTCGCGTAACTGTCCTCGTCCTGGCCGAAAGCCACGGGTTTCTCGGCACCAAAACTGACCGTCTCTATTTGCTTGTCCCCGACCCCGGAAAGCACCATGGCGCGCTTCACGCTATCGGCGCGGCGCTGCCCGAGAGCAAGGTTATATTCTCGGCTGCCGCGATCATCACAATTACCCTGCACTGCAATTCTGAGGTCGGTATGCTCGGCCAGGAATTTCGCGTGCGATTCGATGACCGGCGCGTATTCTTCCTTGATGTCGTATTTGTTGTAATCGTAGTAGACGCTGCGCTTGGCGAGCGGACTGCCCGGCTCCTTGAGCTGCGCCCACGCGTCTCCCTTGAGTTGCGAACCCCCAACCCCAGCCGCTGGTAGCGGCTTCACGATTGCCTGGTCGGTTGGCTGGCTCTGCTGGCGGCGCTGTTGTTCGTCAAGCTGGCGCTTGAGTTCTTCCTGTTCCTTGGCGATCTTTGCTTGCTTATCGGCATCCTGTTCCTTGGCCGCCGCCTGTTGGTGCTGCTGCTGATCGGCAAGATCTCGTTGCTCGATGTCGGCACTTTTTTGTCCCTGGCTCGCACACGCGGCAAGCAATAAAAGCAGGGACGGGACAAATAAATTATTTCTCATTACTGCTCCTTTCGGCGATCGTTCGGAAGTGGTCCCCACGCAGGTTCGCGAATGTCACCTGACTGCGCGGTAATTTTTTGCTTGATCCGTCCATCGCTCGACACGGCGGCTAATATACCACGCCCCTTTACCTCGGACGCGTACAGGATCATCTTGCCGTTGGGTGCAAAAGTCGGCGACTGGTCGAGCCCGCCTGCAGTGAGAATTTGCATCTGACGAGAGGCAATATCCTGCACTGCGACGTTGAAGTGGCCTTCGTTGCGGTGAATAAAAATGAAGGATTTTCCATCCGGGCTGTAGCGTGGCGTTACGTTGTAGCTGCCTTCAAAAGTCATGCGTTCGGCGTCGCCCACGCCATCGGCGCGCAACCGGTAGATCTGCGGGCCGCCTGCTCGATCTGAAGTGAACAGGATATATTTTCCGTCCGGTGAAAAACTTGGTTCAGTATCGATTGAAAGATTGCTGGTCAGTCGAGCCAATCCGCTTCCGTCCGCCGCGATCACATACAGATTCGATGTGCCGTCCTTGGTCAGAACGACGGCAAGGCGCTTGCCATCCGGGGACCATGACGGGGCGGAGTTCGAGCCTTCGAAGTTGGCGAGCACAGTACGTGTCCCATCCAGCAAGTTGTGGACAAACACAATTGGTTTGCGCCGCTCGAAGGACACGTACGCAATGCGTGTTCCATCCGGCGACCATTGCGGTGAAATGATCGGCTCCTTGTGCGCGAGGATGAAGTCAGAATTGAAGCCGTCCGCATCCGAGACTTGCAATTCGAAGCGGTTGTCGCCTTTCGTCACATAACAAATCTTTGTAGCAAACACGCCAGGATCGCCGGTAAGCTTTTCGTAAATGAGGTCGGCGATTTTGTGCGCCGTGAAGCGCAGCTGCGGTACTCTTACCGTGTAGGAAAAGCCGAGCACCTGAGACTGCTTGGCGATATCCATCAACCGAAACCGCACTTCGGCATTCCCGTCGCTCTTCTCGACGACACTGCCGATCACCATGGTTTCGGTTCCGTCGCTTTTCCAATAGCGATAATTAATATCAGATGGCTCGGACGGCAGTGGACGCGCGCTGCCAATCGAACCGAGCTTGAACAAGCCGCTTCTTTGCAGGTCGGCCGCGATGATTTGCGCAACGCGATGAACAAAGCGCTCCTCGCCGGCAAACGGCAGCACCGTTATCGGAATCTGGTTGGCGCCTCCACCGATAATTTCGATCGCCAGCGGGGCTCCAGCGGCCCTGCCACCGAAGACGCCAAGGCACAGCATGATGGTTAAGCTCGCGATAACGTGGCGAACGCGGAACATTATTTGGTAATGGAGAAGTATTGAATGAGTCATCGGTCTATTAATCTTTCGGTCGGAATACCAGGTTCAATTCTCTAAAATTCTCCTGAAACAGATCCGGATCCGTCGGCACGGGCAATGTATGAGCACCTGCAATCGCGTGCTCTACTGCCCTATCGTAAGCAGGGTTGCCGCTCGATTTTTTCAGGGTTGTGCTTAAGATCTCTCCTCCAGGCAGTAATACCACTTCGAAGCGGGCTTCCGGATTGCCCTCTATGCTGGGCGGGACGACAACACGGCTTTTGATCTTGTTCTGGATGCGCGCTCTCCAGTCATCGATGAGCTTCTGCTGCGCAGCCCGCGCCGCAGACTCGGCCTGGCGCTTTCCTTCTTCGGCTTCCCGTTGCTTACGCGCGGCTTCGAGCTGCTGGCGTTCGCGCTCCATCGCAGCTGCACGCTGCTTGCTCTCTTCTTCCCGTTTGGCCGCTTCAATCCGCCGCTGTTCCTCGGCGGCCTTAACCCGCTCTTCTTCCAGTCTGCGCTTTTCCAACTCCGCTTTTTCCTTGCGTTCGACCTCGGCTTTGCGTTCCTCTTCCTTGCGCTCCGCTTCCGCCTTGCGCTGCTCTTCGTCCACTCTGCGCTTTTCCAGCTCGACTTTTTTCTGCTCTTCCTGTCGCTCAACTTCCGCTTTGCGCTGCTCTTCCTGGCGCTCGGCTTCGGCTTTACGCTGTGCTTCCTTGCGCTCGGCCTCAACTTTCTTCAGCTCTTCCCGTTGTGCAGCTTCTTCTTCTTTTTGCTTGCGCAGCTTTTCCTTGAGCTCGATGTCGGCAGCTGAGGGTTTAGGCGCCTCTACCTTGGGCGGCGTTGGCGGCACTACTTTTTTCACTTCGGGCACCGGTGCGGGCGGTGGCGGCTTCGGGATTACCTTGGGTGCCGGCGGAGGCGGAGGCGGCGGCTCCGGCAACGGCGCTGACTTCTTGGTCGGCTCGGGCAAGTCTTGCCATAAATCAACCACGATCGGGCTCGCGACTTTCTTCTGCCAGCTCAGTCCGAACACGAGAAAGCCGAAAAACATCAGGTGCACCAGCACTGCAAGTGCGCCGGAAGCAATTCGACCGGGTTCCTTGAGCGTCTGCACCACTCACCCCGAACGCGGCTTCGCCAGCAGCCCAACGCGCTTCACCTGATTCTGTTGCAACATGTCCATGATTTGAATCACGGCTTCATATTTGACGTCTTTGTCCGCCGAGATCACCACCGGCTGATCCGGTTTTTTCGCTTGCTTGCTCTTGATGAGTCGGATCAACTCGTCACGATTCACCGGGCGCTCGGCATTACCCATGTCACGGTCAGTCAAGGACAGCGCACCACTCACGCGGATGGAAATTTCGATGGGCATTGCCGGTGGCGCGGATGATTTTCCGATGGACGGGAGATCGATCACGCCGGGATTCATCAGCGGCGCGGTGACCATGAAAATGACCAGCAAGACCAACATCACGTCGATATAAGGCACGACGTTGATCTGGTTCATCAGGCGCGGGTGACGCCGGCGGTTTACAGCCATGAATAATCAGCCCGGGTTGAAAACAGGGTGAGTGCCAGTATGTGCTCCAACGGTCTGGGCACCGGCTTGGCGCTGCAGGATGTTGGAGAACTCTTCCTGGAAGCTGTCAAAGCGTGTTGACAGGCGCTCGATATGGCGCACGAAATGGTTGAAGGCGATCACTGCCGGGATGGCGGCGAACAGGCCCATTGCGGTGGCAACTAGCGCCTCCGCAATGCCAGGCGCCACGTGTGCCAGCGTAGCTTGGCCCACGTTAGCGAGTCCGCGGAAAGCGTTCATGATGCCCCACACAGTGCCGAACAAGCCAACGTAGGGACTCACCGAACCGACCGTAGCGAGGAATGATAGATGCGCCTCCAAACGGTCAAGCTCCCGCTGATAAGTCGCGCGCATTGCACGGCGCGTGCCCTCCATGATCATGACGAGACTGGCGCCGCTCTGTTTGCGTAGCTTGACGAATTCGCGGAATCCGGATTCGAAAATACGTTCCATGCTTCCTGCATCGAGTCGCGCGCTTGCCGCTGCCTGATAAAGCGTGCCGAGATCGGCGCCACTCCAGAAGCTGCGTTCGAACTGGTCGGTGCGCCGAATGGCATCGCGCACAACAAACATCTTGCGAAAGATAAACCACCAGGAAATCATGGAAACCAGCAGAAGCAGCGCCAATACCAACTGGACCAGCACGCTGGCATTGCCTATGAGGCTGATCAGGGACAGGTCTTGGGAAACATTCATGGTTGTGTCTAACTCAAGTTAAACGCGGTTTAGCTGCCTTCGGGGTTGACCGGGCCGGGTTACTTCAGTCGCGGCCGTTGTTGCTTCGTCTGTCAATGAAGCGCGAATTTCATCTGGAAACGGCACGGGTTTCAAACTGCCGGCTGCAACACAGGCAATGTTTACCCGGCCGCGCAATAATGTTTCACCGTCGCGCCTGACGTGCTGGTCAAAAGTCAGTTGTGCGTGACCCAACTTTTGAAGCGTGGCGCTGACAAGAAGCAAGTCATCCAGCAGGGCTGGTTTCTGGTATGCAAGCTCGAGTTTGCGCACGATGAAGAACAACTGGTGGCGGCCGAGCAGATGTCTCGAATCAAAGCAGCGCGCGCGCATCCAGTCCATTCGGGCCCGCTCTAGAAAATCTAGATACGCCGCATGGAATACTACGCCGCCGGCATCGGTATCCTGGTAGTACACGCGTACCGGAATCTCGAACAGGATGTTAAGCCTCCCTCCACAGTTCAGCGGTGCCCGAAGCCGACGGCATTGCCAGGCCCAAATGCCGGTAAGTGGATGCGGTTGCCATGCGACCGCGCGGCGTACGCTGCAGATAGCCTTGCTGTATCAAAAAAGGCTCGAGCACGTCTTCTATGGTGTCACGCTCTTCGCCAATCGCCGCGGCGAGATTGTCGATACCCACCGGGCCACCGCCAAATTTCTCCACCACAGCAAGCAGCAGCTTGCGGTCCATGACGTCCAGACCGATACGGTCCACATCGAGCATTTTGAGGGCCGCATCGGCAATATCCCGATCCACCAGCCCCTGTGCCTTGACCTCCGCAAAGTCGCGCACCCGCCTCAACAGACGATTGGAAATGCGTGGCGTACCGCGCGAGCGCGATGCGATTTCAAATGCGCCCTCGTGCGTAGTTTCCACGTTCAGCAGGCCGGCCGACCGCTCAACGATCCGGGTCAGTTCCCCGGGTGAATAAAATTCGAGGCGCGAAACAATCCCGAAGCGATCGCGCAGGGGGTTCGTCAGCATGCCGGCTCGCGTCGTAGCACCGATCAGGGTAAATGGCGGCAAATCCAGTTTGACGGACCGCGCGGCTGGACCCTCACCGATCATGATGTCCAGCTGGAAATCCTCCAGTGCGGGATAAAGGATTTCCTCGACTACGGGCGACAAGCGATGTATTTCATCGATGAACAGCACATCGTTGGGTTCCAGATTCGTCAGCAGCGCTGCGAGATCGCCTGGACGTTCCAGAACGGGTCCTGAAGTCTGGCGCAAATTCACGCCCATCTCGCGCGCAATGATGTGCGCAAGCGTGGTCTTGCCCAAGCCGGGCGGCCCGAACAGCAATACGTGATCAAGCGACTCGCCGCGCTGCCTGGCGGCCTGAATGAATATTTGCAGCTGACCGCGGATCTTTTCCTGGCCGATGTACTCATCGAATTGCTTGGGACGCAGGGCCTTCTCGAGCGCTTCTTCGTGCGTCGACTGCGGGTCGGGCGTAATCAGCCGGTCGGTTTCAATCATCCTTCATCGCCGCATTTTTGCAGACCGCTTGACGCATCATCTGTGGGCGCTCTTGAACTCCTGCAACAACGGCCGGATATCTTCCGCGCGCGCATTGACCTCCTTCGGTAGCGCTTGCGCAAGATCGTCAAGGCGGCGGCTGATGATGCCGGTCAGTTTCAGGATCGCTGTCACGAAGTATTTCTTTCCCAACGCCGAATAGGCGAAGCGCTGGGCATCCGCGTTGCTCGCATCCTGGATGGAAAAGCGCATGTCATCATCTTCTTTGTTCCAGATGGCCTGCATGCGGTTTCTTTCTTCCTGAATTCCGGGGATGTCCTTGAGCTTGCCGGAGAACGACAACGTCGCCATCACGTGCGTCGAGACAGTATGGTCCACGATCATCGCCTGTTTGCGGCCGACATCGGAACGGAAGTGGACCAGCAGCGCATCCAGTTCCGTGGCGCTGAATTCCTTCGAGTCGAGTTCCTGCCATTGTGGACGCAGCCAATCCAGCGAGGTGAAGTCCTGCGATACTTTGTCCACTACTTCCTTGAGCAGCACGCTTTCGGCGCGCTGCCACTGCGGATCGCGCGAATTCCAGCCAGGGCCCAACTTGTCCTGATTTCCCAACCGCGTCAGCAGACCACGAATGGCGATAAGGCCTTCCTGTTTGAGATAGAAATTGCCTATCGATACCGATGTCGTCAAATCATGGATCTCGATGAGTTGGTCGATTTGCCGCTGTTTTTCGGCGGAGATTTCGGCAGCCGCAATAACTTCGGCTGAGTTCGCCAGCACAGCCAGGATCAAGATAACCACGCGGGCGGCAACGCTCATTCGCAAGTAACCTCGTTCATCAAGCACGACCCAGTCATAAAATTGACCCGGATTATAGCCTAGCGCCGGCTGTAAACGTGACTTGCCGGTGCGTGCGGTGTGTCGTGCCCGGGCGACATTACAAGTCGCACCCGCTTGTGCGGAATCAAACCTTCGACAGCAACTTGAGAGCAGTGCGGAGTGCTTCTTGAACCGGCGTATCGGGCGTAATTCTGGCGAGCGCGTGGCTCGCTTCTTTGTCGCTATAGCCGAGTGCCAGCAACGCGTTCAGTGCGTCGCTTCTGATTTCCACCGTGCCCCCTGACGTGTTCAGGCCGCTGCCCGCACTAAGTTTGTCGCGCAGTTCCAGCAGCAGGCGCTCCGCGGTTTTCTTGCCAATGCCGGGAATCCGGATGAGACGAGCGCCATCGTGAGCGGATACTGCTTGGTACAACTCCGCCACGGACATCCCGGACAACACCGCAAGCGCCGTGCGCGCGCCGATGCCACTGATTTTGAGTAATTTACGAAAAACCTGGCGTTCCTCGTCCGTCGCGAAACCGAACAGCAGATGCGCGTCCTCGCGCACAATCAGGTGCGTATGCAGGCTGACCGCAGCGCCAGTGGCAGGCAACAAAAAGAACGTACTCATCGGCACGTCTACTTCGTAGCCCACGCCCTGCACATCGACGACAATTGTTGGCGGACGTTTTTCGATCAATTGGCCCGCAAGCCGTCCAATCACACCAGTCTCCCCCGTTTCATTCGCAGGCCGCGCGTTTGCAATTTGCCGAGCCCCAGACCGCCATGCGCGTGACAGATGGCGCAGGCCAGCGCATCGGCCGCATCTGCACTTGGATCGCCCGGCAACTTCAGCAGGCGCCGCACCATGTCCTGTACTTGTTCTTTGCGTGCATGGCCATTGCCGACCACCGACTGCTTTACCTGCAACGCGGTGTATTCCGTTACCGGCAAAGCGCAAATCACTGCTGCGCAGATCGCCGCGCCGCGCGCCTGGCCGAGCAGCAGCGTTGACTGGGGATTGATGTTCACGAACACTTTTTCCACGGCGACCTGGTGCGGCTTGAGTTCTGCAATCACGCGTGACAAGCCTTCCAGGATGGTGCGAATGCGCTCCGGCAGCTCACCGGTGTCCGCAGTCCGGATGCGACCGCTGGAAACATAAGTCAGCTGCTGGCCGGCGATTTCCAGTACGCCGAATCCTGTTACACGCAGCCCCGGATCAATACCAAGAATACGTACCGTCACGATGTGAACCCGAACACGCGCCGGGGCGCAAACCAGGTGAGCGCCAGGAATGAAAAGCCGCCTGGCCACGCGCTGGTCAAGACCACCGCGCGCGTTTCATGCTGGCGTCGCCTCGTCCATGACTGCGCTGGTGTAGATTTCCTGCACGTCGTCAAGCGCCTCCAATGCATCGATGAGCTTTTGCATCTTTGTGCCATCTTCGCCGCTGAGCAGCGTTTCGCTGGTGGGCTTCATGGTGACCTCTGCCACTTCCGGCCTGAGACCGGATTTTTGCAGTTTGTCCTTGACCGAAAAAAAATCATTCGGCGCGGTGATGACTTCGATGCTGCCGTCGTCATTGGCGATTACGTCGTCGGCGCCCGCTTCCAGGGCCGACTCCATGACTTTCTCTTCACTTGTTCCGGGAGCAAATAACAGTTGTCCGCAGTGCTTGAACAGGAAGGCGACCGAACCTTCCGTGCCAAGGTTGCCGCCGTTCTTGGCGAAGGCATGCCGGACATCGGCGACCGTGCGAACCCGGTTGTCGGTCATGCAATCGACGATGACCGCGGCGCCGCCGATACCGTATCCTTCGTAGCGGATCTCTTCGTAATTGACGCCCTCCAGCTCACCGCTGCCGCGTTTGGTCGCGCGCTCCACCGTATCTTTAGGCATGTTGGCGGCGTAGGCCTTGTCGACTGCCAACCGTAGACGCGCATTGCTTGCCGGATCGGAGCCACCGAGACGCGCTGCGACGGTGATTTCTTTGATCAGCCGCGTGAACACCTTGCCCCGCTTGGCATCCTGCCGGCCTTTGCGATGCTGAATGTTCGCCCACTTGCTGTGACCTGCCATGATTTCCTCTGCGTAGACACTGGCGTGGCAGGGCCGCGTCCATAGCTACGCGCGTCGATCGGCCTAGTCGCGCTGATATAATTATTCAAAAATCTTACCACACGGTCCGCCTGCGGCCGCACGCAAATACTCATGACCCGCGCTCTGCCCATTGCCAAAGCCTCGCACGAACTGTTTCTGCTACCAGCGCTTGCTAACCGGCATGGCTTGATTGCCGGCGCTACCGGCACGGGCAAGACCGTGACCCTGCAAACCATGGCCGAAGGGTTCAGCTCGATCGGCGTACCGGTGTTTATGGCAGACGTCAAAGGCGATCTTGCCGGGCTGTCGCAGGCCGGTTCAATGAATCCGAAGCTGAAGGAGCGTGTCGACAAACTTGCTCTACAAGATTTTTCCTTTACGGCCTGGCCCACTGTCTTCTGGGACGTGTACGGCGCATTAGGGCATCCCGTGCGGGCAACCGTCTCGGAAATGGGACCGCTGCTACTGGGGCGCCTGCTAAATTTGAACGAAACGCAGAGCGGCGTACTGAATCTGGTGTTCAAGATTGCCGACGACCAGGGGCTGTTGCTGCTTGATCTGAAAGACCTGCGCGCCATGGTTCAGCACGTCGGGGACAATGCGCGACAGTTCACGACCCAGTACGGCAACATCTCTTCGGCCAGCATAGGCGCGATCCAACGCGGTTTGATGGCCATCGACGAACAGGGGGGCGATCATTTCTTCGGTGAGCCGGCCCTCAACATTGCCGATCTGATGCAGACGGACGACAAGGGGCGCGGCATTATCAATATTCTTGCCGCCGAGAAGCTCATGAATTCGCCCAAGGCCTATGCCACGTTGTTGCTGTGGCTGCTCTCGGAACTGTTCGAGCACCTGCCCGAGGTCGGCGATCCCGAAAAGCCCACGCTAGTGTTCTTTTTCGATGAAGCGCATTTGCTATTCACCGACGCCGAGCCTGCCCTGCTCAGCAAAATAGAGCAAGTCATCCGGCTGATCCGCTCCAAAGGCGTGGGTGTGTATTTCGTAACGCAGAACCCACTCGATGTCCCCGACACAGTTCTTGGACAACTCGGTAACCGCGTGCAACACGCTTTGCGCGCATTCACCCCACGCGATCAGAAGGCCGTGAATACCGCCGCGACGACACTGCGCGCCAATCCCGCGCTTAAGATCGAACAAGTCATTACAGAACTCGGAGTGGGCGAAGCCCTGGTGTCGTTTCTCGATGAAAAAGGCACCCCTGCCGTGGTTGAGCGTGCTCTTGTACTGCCGCCGCGCAGCCGCATCGGACCGATTACGATGGACGAGCGCACCGCTTCCATCAAGCGCTCGACGGTAGCCGGCATCTACGAACAGGTCGTGGATCGCGAATCCGCTTATGAAGTACTCAAGGAGCGCCGCCAACAAACGGCAGCCACACCGGCCTCTCCATCAGCACCTGCCCCAGGGTCCACCGGGTCGGTATTTGGCGATGTGCTCGGTAGCGTATTCGGCCAAGGAAGTTCGCGCCGGCAATCCGCCGGCGAAGCGATGGTCAAGAGCGCGGCGCGTGCGATTGGATCGGAAGTCGGGCGTCAGATTATGCGCGGCGTGCTGGGTTCCATCCTGGGCGGTACGGGGCGCCGCCGCTAAGCCGGAAGCTTGATGCGGCAGCTTCCGGGCTAAACCCAGAACGAACTAGACGTTGAAACGAAAATGCATGACGTCTCCGTCCTTGACGATGTACTCCTTGCCTTCCAATCGCATCTTTCCAGCTTCCTTCGCGCCCTGCTCGCCGCGATGAGTCACATAGTCATCGAATGAGATCACTTCGGCGCGAATAAAACCTTTTTCAAAATCGGTGTGGATGGCGCCGGCTGCCTGGGGTGCGGTGTCACCTTTGTGGATGGTCCAGGCTCGCACCTCCTTCTCACCGGCGGTGAAATAGGTCTGCAAACCAAGCAGTGCATAGCCAGCGCGGATCAGCCGATCGAGGCCGGGCTCCTCCAGCCCCAGGTCCGCCAGAAACACCCGCTTGTCGTCCTCGGATAGATCCGCGATCTCTGCTTCCATGCGCGCCGAAAAGGCCACCACAGGTGCCCCTTCTTTTGCTGCCTTTTGCCGTACCTTTTGCAGCAACAGATTGTCTTCCCCGAAGCCTTTTTCGTCGACGTTGGCTGCATACAGGGTCGGCTTGGCGGTAATCAAACAAAGCGGATTAATGAGTGCCCGTTCTTCTTTGGATAAATGCAGCGCGCGCACCGGTTTGGCCTGGTCGAGCTGCGACTGGATTTTATCCAGCACCGCAACCAGCA
>JBJMWI010000106.1:0-6399 GCA_045810225.1 Burkholderiales bacterium | reverse complement strand
ATTCTCCTTGAAACAGTTTCAGTCGTGCGAACCGCAGGTAGGGGTCGGCCTTGCGCAGCGGAATAAAGCACGATCGGTATTCCGCGTTTGAAATGTAGTTATCCCCTTGTGGCGCGCCGAGCAGCTCGACTCGATGAGGGGAAGTCGACGAGGACTGTTCGAGTCCCATGGCAAGGCACGTTGTGTGTGCCTTGCCAGGTCGAGTTCCGCAGTCGCCTCATCGAGTCAGGCAGCGCAGGGACACTCCGTGGGAACGGGGCGCGACGCCAGGGGCGGCCTTCTTTTGGTTACTTTTCTTGGCCGCGCAAGAAAAGTGACCAGCCACCGGGCTGCCCCCGGTCGCCGGAAACGGGTCTGTAACCCATGTCAATTACAACGATAATGAGATGTGCACCCATCCCCATCCCAACCTTCCCCTTGAAGGGGAAGGTGCCAGCATCCCCATCTCAGCCTGAAGCGGTTCAAACCTGAGCACCGCTACGCCAGCGAAGTCTGCAGAACCACCGCGCGTTGCGTCTTCGGTGCGGCGGCGCGCGCTCGGCGCAGCAGTCATCGGTAACGTGCTGGAGTGGTACGACTTCGCCGTCTACGCGTTCCTCGCCACGGTCCTTGCCAAAAAATTCTTCCCGAGCGGCGACGAACTGAGCTCGCTGCTCGCGACCTTTGCGGTATTTGGCGTCGGCTTCGTTGTGCGTCCACTCGGCGGCATCATCATCGGTCGCTTGGGCGACCGGAGCGGACGAAAAATCGCGCTGTCCCTGACGATAGTGCTGATGGCTTTGGGCACGGTGATGATCGGGCTGCTGCCCAGCTACGAATCGATCGGCGTTGGCGCCTCGGCGTTGCTGGTCGCCGCTCGCTTGCTGCAAGGTTTCTCGGCTGGCGGCGAATGGGGAAGTTCGACCGCCTTCATCGTCGAGTGGGCGCCGCCACAACGCCGCGGCCTGTTCGGCAGCTTGCAGCAAGCCAGCGTTGCGGGCGGATTCCTGCTCGGCTCGCTGACTGTCGCTTCACTGAGTACCTGGCTCAGCCCTGCTGCGCTCGAAGCCTGGGGTTGGCGTGTACCGTTCTTGTTCGGCGGCCTGCTCGGACCGATTGGTCTGTACATGCGCCGCAACATCGAAGAAACGCCGCCTTTCAAAGCCGCCATGCAGGAGCGCGCAGGCCCTGACACCGTTTCCATGCCGCATGGCTGGCCCTTGGCGGCGCGCGCGTTCGGTTTCACTGTGCTGTGGACGATCGCGTATTACATTTTCTTGAGTTACCTGCCCACATTCTTGCAGAAGCACGCCGGGCTGGATCGTACGCAAGCACTGTGGTCGAACACGCTGGCGCTGCTGGTATTGGTGGCTGCAGTGCCGGCCGCCGGTGCGCTGTCCGATCGCATCGGACGCAAGCCCTTGCTGCTCGCCTCGTGCGCGGCGTTTCTGTTGTTGCCGTATCCGTTGTTTGCGACGTTATTGTCGAACCCATCGTTGCCGGCTGCGATTGCCGTGCAAGTGTTTTTTGTCTTGGCAATTGCTCTTTTTTCGGGCCCCGGCCCGGCGGCGATTGCCGAGATCTTTCCAACGCGCATGCGCTCGACCTGGATGTCGATCGGTTATAGTCTGGCAGTCGCGCTGTTCGGCGGTTTTGCGCCCTATGTGGCGACATGGTTGATCGCGCGCACCGGCTCGCCGCTGGCGCCGACCTACTATGTGATTGGCGCTGCGGTCATTAGCGCAATCACTATCGCAACGCAGAGAGAAACCGCGCACGAGGCATTACGCTAAGATAATCGCGATGAACGAACCCGCGCTGGAACCCTGGCAATGGTCGGAGCAACACTGGCGCAAAGTAGTGAATCATGTGCGCGCCGGACGCCGCTTGCATCCCGCACATTGGAAAGGCAACGCGCGCTGCGCGGTCGCGCTATCTTTCGACTCCGATCACGAAACCAACGAGCTGCGTGACGGCGGCAAATCGATCGGCCGTCTGTCATGGGGCCAATACGGCAGCCGGGTCGGCGTGCCGCGCATACTCAAGACGCTGCGACAACATGATGTGCGCGCGTCGTTCTATGTGCCCGCCGTCACGGCGCTGCTGTATCCGGATGAACAGCGGCAAGTCGCCGGCGATGGTCACGAAATCGGCATTCACGGTTGGATACACGAGTTGAACTCGGTACTGCCGCACGCGGCCGAGCGCGATTTGATGTTGCGCGCCGCAGACACGTTGGAACAAGTCACGGGCGTACGCGCGGTCGGCATGCGCACCCCGTCGTGGGACTTCAGCCCCAACACATTATCGATCGCCAAAGAAATGGGGTTGCGCTACGACTCCTCGCTGATGGCCGACGAGGATTGCTATGAGCTGCTGCTCGATGGCGAGCCAAGCGGCGTCATAGAACTGCCGGTCGAGTGGGTGCGCGATGATGCGGTGTATTTCTGGATGCACCGCGGGCAGTCTTTTCGCCCCTATACTCCGCCCGCAGCAGTGTTCGAGATTTTTCGCCGCGAGTTCGATGCGGCGTACGACGAAGGCGGATTGTTCCAGCTAACCATGCATCCGCACATCATCGGCTATCGCTCACGCATCTGGATACTGGAAGAGCTGATTCGTCATGCGCGCCAGCGTGGCAGCGTTTGGTTCGCAACGCATGCTGAAGTCGTCGATTGGGTCCGAGCGCACGCTGCCTAGACTTTTCTTCTTCCTCCTCCGATCGTTCCAGGCCGTATCATCCCGAACGGGACAGTGAAACGAGGACAGACTATGTTCACATGGCTGAAAGAGCTGGACGCGCGTGAGCGCAAGACGCTGATCGCAGCGGTTGCAGGATGGGCAACCGATTCGGTCGATGTCATGGTCTTTATTTATGTCATTCCCACCCTGATGGCGGTATGGGGCATGACAAAAATTCAAGCCGGCTGGATCACCACCGTGACGGTCATCAGTTCGGCAATCGGCGGCTGGCTGGCGGGTGTGCTGGCGGACCGGTTTGGGCGCGTGCGCATCCTGCAATTGTCCATTGCCTGGTTCGCGTTCTTTACGTTTCTCTGCGGGTTCACGAATTCCTTCGAACAATTACTGCTCACGCGCTCGCTTCAAGGCTTGGGATTCGGCGGTGAATGGGCGGTGGGCTCGGTGCTGATCGGGGAAATGATCCGTCCGCAGCACCGCGGCAAGGCGGTGGGCACGATGCAAAGCGGGTGGGCGGTGGGCTGGGGCGTCGCCAACCTGCTTTTCCTTCTGCTGTATTCCACGCTGCCGGAACATCTGGCATGGCGAGCGATGTTCTGGTCCGGGATCCTTCCGGCATTACTGGTGCTCTACATACGGCGCAACGTACCGGAACCGGACGTCTACAGCGCGACCAGAACCAAGGCAAAGGAACGCGGTAGTCACTTTCTGGAGATCTTTTCGCCCGGACTGTTGAAGACCACCGTGCTTACCAGCCTCATGATTACCGGCATGATGGCGGGATACTTCGCCGTGTTTTTCTGGCTGCCGACCTACCTGAAAACCGAGCGCGGACTGTCGGTATTCAACACGGGAATCTATACGTTTGTTGTAATCTTTGGCTCATTCGTGGGCTACGTGGCGGCGGCCTATGCGTCCGATCTTCTGGGGCGCAAGAAAACTTTCTTCGTGTTTGCTGCAGGATCGGCGCTCATCGCTGTCCTGTACACGCAGATTCCGATCAACGATACGCTGATGCTGTTCCTCGGATTTCCGCTCGGCTTCTTCGTCTCGGGCAATTTCAGCGGATGCGGCCCTTTCCTGACCGAACTCTACCCCAGCCGCGTGCGCGGTTCGGGCCAGGGGTTCGTCTACAACCTCGGGCGCGGAATGAGCGCCTTTGCAACGCCGCTGGTCGGTTACCTCAGCAGCACGATCACGCTCGGCAAAGCCATCGGCATGGTTGCGATTGTCGGGTTTGCCGTGGTCATTCTGGTAGTGGCACTTCTGCCGGAAACACGCGGCAAAATGCTCCTGGTCTACGACTGAACCCCTCATCATGCCCATGATGGAAACCGGTTCCGGTGCGCTCTATTACGATTTGTGCGACGTGGTGCCGGCGTGGGTCGATGCTCCGCAGACAATTATTTTCCATCATGGCATTGCGGCCAACACGCACATTTGGGCGGAATGGTTACCGGTGCTGGCCACCCGCTACCGGCTGTTGCGCTTCGACATGCGCGGATTCGGCAAGTCCGCGCAGCCACCACGCGATTATCGCTGGACCTTCGAAGGGCTGGTGGATGACTTGCTCAAAGTGGCCGATGCAGCGAACACCGAGCGCTTTCACCTCGTGGGCGAATCAATCGGCGGGACAGTAGCGCTCGCGTGCGCGCTTGCTGCGCAGCGGCGGCTGCTGAGCCTCACGCTTTCCAACGCCGCCGCGCGCGGCGGTCTGGTTGCCAACGTCAAAGGCTGGCGCGACGTGCTCGCGCAGGAAGGTCAAAAGGGGTGGGCGAGGCAGCTGATGGAATCTCGTTTCCATCCCGGGCAGCTCGACCCCGCGTTGCACGACTGGTACCTGCGCGTGCATGAGACATGTTCGATGGACGCAACACTAGGACTCGCAGATTTGCTGCTCGGCGCGGACCTGACGCCGCGATTAGGCGAAATTCGCGTACCGGCCCTTTTGCTGAGCCCGCAGTCCAGCCCTTTTATCCCGCTCGAAGTCATGGCAGCAATGCGTGCGTCCATTCCCGGCGCCGAGTTGCAGGTGTTCGCCCATTCCAAACACGGGCTGCCGCTGTCTCACGCCCGTCAGTGCGCCGAAATGCTGGCCGACTTTCTCGAGCGCCGCTGCGGCTGACGTTCTTGCCTCTCCTCTTTGCGATTGAGTGCGCTCGGGCTTCGACTAACCGGGGCTATCGCTGCGTTCAGCTCTGTAACGAAATCCGGCCCGTCATCTTCTGCTATCACGTAAACGCGCCACTGCGCGCGTTATGTCCTCCGTCTACCGTTATGACTATCCCACTCAGATACGACGCCCGGCTCGAGACCGCGAAGACCACGACGTTGGCAACTTCCTCTACGCTCGCGGGCCGGCCAAGCGGTAATCCTTTTACGAATTGGCGCCAGCGCTCCGGATCGCCAAGCTTGTCTGCGGCGCGCGTCTTCATCAGCGTAACGAGCCGCTCGGTCTCGACAGCGCCAGGGCTTATGGCCAGGACGCGAATGCCGTCCTCGATGCTGTAACTTCCAAGAGTGCGCGTAAAAGCATTGAGAGCTGAATTGCCGGTCGAACCCGCGATGTAACCGGTGTCGAGCCGATCGGCGGCAAGCCCAGTGACGTTCAGGATCACGCCTTTTCGCTGGCTTCGCATCGCGGCAAAGTAAGCACGGCACAAGTTGATGTAGCCGAACACTTTCAAATCCCAGGCTGCGCGCCAGCGCGCCTCGTCCACTGCCTGCAGATCACCACCGGGTATGGCACCGGCGTTATTGACAAGGATGTCAGGTATGCCGGTCGCAGCGAGCAACGCGCCAACGGATTCGCTTCGCGACAGATCAAGCGCGTGCGCCTTTACTTCCACTGAATATTGCTTGCGAATGCTGTCAGCGGCGCTTTCGATGCTCGCGGCGCTGCGCGCAACGATTTGCATTGAGCATCCTTCCGCTGCCAAACCACGCGCGATCGCGAGCCCAATTCCTTTTGAGGCACCGGTTACAACGGCGCTTTGTCCTTTCAACGCAAGATCCACGAAGTCTCCCGGACGTGTGAAGTCCACATGCTACTTGTTCCGCCGGGTCACCGGGTGCGCTGAACCGAGGTACGTCGCCCTACATGGCGAGGACGCCGGCACGCATTTGCCCGGCAGGAAGAGCAGCCGGTTCCATAAACTACCGCAGAATACAAGTTCCTTCATAACCGCTTAGCTATGCTATAAGCATATAGACTCAAGGTCGGTCGGAAGGACCGGATATCCGACCCAACAGCGAAGGGAAGGTGCATGGATACCGCTGCCAACGAATTCGTCCACGCAATCTATGAAGCGGTACTTGACCCGGAGCAATGGGGGCCGGCCGTTTCCCGAATGGCAAAACTTATCGAAGCCCCTTATGCCGGTGTGTTTGACTCGGATTTTGCTGCCGGGGTCGTCCATCGCACGGCGCTCTTCGGTATCGACGAAGCCGAAAACACGCGATACATGCGTGAATTCGCTTCTATGGACCCGCGTGTCCCGGTAGCCTTAGGACATAACAAGCTTGAATGGTTGTCTGACTACGACTATTTCACGGAAGAATTCCGGAACGCTGACCGCTTCTATCGTGAGTACATTTACGCCAACGGAGGTGGTGAAACACTACTGACTGCCTTTGCAAAAGAAGGCTCTCGTCTTGGCACAGCAGTAATTATCCGAACAAAGGATCAGAAAAAAGTCGCGGAAGGTTTGCGCAAGAGGC
>JBJMWI010000105.1:0-6418 GCA_045810225.1 Burkholderiales bacterium | reverse complement strand
TGCAAGTTAAGGTTCGAGTGGCGCGATCCCGGCCGCTCGAACCCCGCTGGTTTCAAAATGAATAAGCAGCCGTCTGACGGGTCACGCACAAACTTCAGACATTAATAGACCTAATTAGAGGACGGGGATATGAACAAAAATTGTGGATTTGGCATCAACGCGCGGGCGTCATTCCTCGCGGCGGTTCTTGCAGCATTCATTGCCGGATGCGGCAGCGGCGACGGCGGGCAAATATTTGGCAGTGATAGCGGCGGCCCCGGCATCTCAGGCAGTCCCGGACCAGCAGGCAGTGCGCCGGCTCTCGGCGCAGCCGGCGCCTTTGCAGGTTTGTCAGGTGGTTCTGCGGGGATGACTAACGACGGTACCTTAACGGTTATCACCGGCGCGCAAGGCCAGCCAGTCTCGATTGGCACCACCGGCGCTTCTACCCTGGTCACGGGATTCCACGATACGTCTGTAGCTTATGTCCCCCCACCAGGACAATCGGGATGCACCTATACGGAAACGACGTCGAATATAGGAAGGGTCGATGGGACTATTAATACCGATGCACCTCCGCCCGATCCTATTGCATGCCCAAATGAAGGAACCGCTGCAACCAAGGCGCTCGCGGATGCTGGTGCCGCCGCCGCGCTTGCCGCGTATAACGACTTGGCGGCGCGGCCAGGTGGCATCGACTTGGGCAATGGGGAACTAGGCGGGCGAACGTTGGCACCCGGCGTCTATAAATCTGCTCCCGGTACTTACAACATTTCACTAGGCGACCTCACTCTGGACGCCGGCGGCAATCCCAATGCGGTCTGGGTGTTCCAGTTGGCGACGGCGCTCACTGTTGGCATTGCCGGACCCACGGGCGCGCGCAGTGTGATTCTTATTGGCGGCGCACAACCCAAAAACGTTTTTTGGCAGGTCGGCAGCGCGGCCACAATTAACGGGGCCGGAGGCGGGACTATGGTTGGAACCATCATCGCCACACAGGGTGTGACGTTCTCCACCACCGGCAACCTCGGCATTACAACATTGAATGGACGAGCCTTAAGCCTGGTTGCTTCGGTCACGATGACCAACACCCACATCAATGTTCCTGCCCCATAAGCACAAACATTTTGGAGAACTAATAACATGAAACGAGTTAAAGCTATTGGGGCATTGAGCCTGATTGCACTCGCTGCCTCGACCAGCGCCGTTGCAATCGCGAATGATGAGTCCAGTTTTTGGTATGGCGGCGCCGGCCTGGGCCTGTCAAAGGCCAAGATTCACGACGAGCGGATCACGAACGGATTCGTCGGGTCTGGCTTCACCGTCAATTCGATCGACGACGATGACAGCGACCTTGGCTTCAAAGTATTTGCAGGCCGGCAATTCAACAAGTACTTTGCCGTCGAAGGCGGTTACTTCAATCTCGGCGAGTTCGGCTTCACGGCCAATACCACGCCGAACGGCTCCCTCAACGGCAAAGCGAAGTTCCAGGGATTGAATCTAGACCTGGTTGGCTCGCTCCCGATTACGGATAAATTTTCCGCTCTCGGCCGGGTGGGCTACACGTACACGCAAACCAAGGACACGTTCACGGGCACGGGCGCAGTAACCGTCAATGAAGACCATCCCAAAAAGAACGACAGCAATTACAAATTGGGTCTGGGTGCACAGTATGCTTTCACCGACTCACTGGCGATGCGAGGGGAGTGGGAGCGCTATCGCGTGAACGACGCAGTCGGCAACAAAGGCGATATCGACATGTTTACCCTCGGCCTGATTTACCGTTTCGGCGCTGGCGACAAGGGCAACTCGACGGCAAAGAAGCCCGAGCATGTAGAGCCAGTCGCAGCAGCACCAGTCGCGGCAGCACCAGTCGCGATCGCCGCCGCTCCGGCCCCAGTAGAAGTGGCGCCTTCCCCGATGCTCGTCATCGTGCCGGTTGTTGCGCGCACGGAGCAATACTGCAGCATCCTCGATGTTCCGTTCGAAATCAACCAGAACACCGTTCAACGGGAAGCCAACGAGAAGATCGACAAGGTCGGGACGTTCATGCGCAAGTATCCCGCTACAACGGCAGTCATCGAAGGCCATACGGACGAAGTTGGCAACGCAGCGGATAACATGAAGTTATCCCAGCGCCGAGCTGAAAATGTCGTGACCTATCTGGTGGAAAAAAACGGCATCGCGAGGGACCGCCTAAGGTCAGTCGGTTACGGGTCTACACGGCCGGTTGGCGACAACAAGACCCAGGCTGGCCAGCGACTGAACCGCCGTATCAACGCAATCATAGCGTGCGCAACCGATATTGAAGGGATTCCTGCCATTCCGGCCAGGATGACCATGGCGCTCGAGATGGAATTCGATACCAACCGCGCGGAAGTTCGCCCCCAGTACCGTGCTCAGCTGCTAAAACTAGCGAACTTCATGAAGGCGAACCCGAAGATGACTGCGACCGTGGAAGGTCACACCAGCAATCAGCAGGGTACTCATGCGCAGGCCATGGAACTTTCACAACGCAGAGCGCAGAACGTCGTGAACGAATTGGTGAATCAGTTCGGGATCGACCGCGGCCGGCTGTTTGCCGCAGGCTACGGGGATACCCGGCGATTTGCCTACAACACCAGTATGGAAGGCCAGCAGGAGAATCGCCGTGTGAACGTCGTTCTCAATTACCGGACTGAGCCAACGCTGTAGCACGCTGCTGCCGGATCTTCGAGACCCACCTTTGTCGTTTGACTTTGGATTTCGGAGCACTGCGGGATTGATTCCGCAGCAGACCCGCAGCGGGTTGTGGGGGAGCAATGCTATGACACAGGGTCACTGGAAATTCATAAAGTTGAAAGACGGGAAATGGGCTTGGCAACTGGAGCGGATGGACGGCAACACGAGCAGGGTGGGTCCGTTTCCAAGTCTTGAAGCATGCATTATGAATGCCAAAGAATGTGGCTATGAGGACAGCACGCTCGATAGAAGTAAGGATCGGCGCGCTAGTTGAAAAGCGCGCCGCTAGCTGCCGCTGGTTTGGATTCGGGCAAATTGTTGATCTTTAGTGTTGCCCCAAACTGCCGGCATACCGCAACAGGCCATGGCTTTGTCATGACAAAGCGGTTAACGGTGTAACAAATTACGGAGGAAGTCTCATGGAGTTCGTTTGGTTTATTTTGGTTGGATTAGTAGCAGGGTGGTTGGCCGGAGTGGTTATGAAGGGTGGGGGCTTCGGCGTCATCGGCGACATTATTGTCGGCATATTGGGCGCTGTGCTCGGGGGATTTCTTTTTGGTTCTCTCGGTATGTCGGCTGGCGGGGGTTTGCTGGGAGCCATCATTGTTGCAACGATCGGGGCCATCGTTCTTATTTTCGTTCTTCGGCTGATCAAACGAGCCTGAGTGATCACAAGCCAAGTGCCTGAAAACAATTCGAGCAATTCGGGAACATCGTCAACAGCGCTTCGTCCTTACTCTGCGCGAACGCCTGCGTTTGACCTCATTGCGTGTCGAGCGGTCAGAGCAAAGCCGTATGGGTTGCAGTCAGGCGTATGGATTGTTGCTGCGTCAGATTACCTTCGAGCGGTTTGCGCGTCCCGCTTCGTGGTCGCAAACTTGGTATTACGTGTGCTGCTTGTTCTGGCGCCGGTATTGGCGCCGCTTGGCGCGCTCCAGGCAGCCCCGATCGCGGTGCGCTTTGCCGAAGGGGTCGCCCACGGGTTCCTGCTGCTGCGTACGGCCGACGGGGGCCTTATTGCATCGGGTGATCTTCTGCAGGTAAGCACGGGTGCAAAGGTCGAGAGCCGCATGGTCTTCCGCTTCAAGGACGGGTCGCTGCTCGACGAGACCGTCGTGTTCACTCAGCAACGCGTCTTTGCGATGCAGAGTTACCACTTGGTTCAGCGCGGGCCGGCATTCGCTGAAGATAGCGACATCTCGCTGCAAGGAACCACGGGCAAGTACAACGTCAAAACAAAATCCCACAAAGACGGAAAAGAGGAATCGATCGATGGCACGCTGGAATTGCCCGCCGATGTGTACAACGGCATGGTCCTCACCGTGGTTAAGAACCTTCCCAAGGGAGCCAGTGCGTCCGTACACATGGTTGCCTTTACGCCCAAGCCGCTGCTGATTGAACTGGAGCTTGCGCTGGCAGGGGAGCACAAGGTCATGGTTGATCAACTAACGAAGAACGCAAACCACTACCTGTTTAAACCGCACCCAGGGCCCTGGCTGGAGATGTTCGCCAAACTGCTCAAGCGCATGCCATCGGACTATCACGCCTGGGTTGTTACGGAGGATGTGCCGGCATTCGTCAAGTTCGAGGGACCGTTAAACCCCACTGGGCCTATCTGGCAAATTGAACTGACTAGCCCACGCTGGTCCGAATGAGTTCCCGCGGTCTTCGTCGCATGCAAGGTTGTGGAACCGTGTTCGGTCAACGGAACGCAGCCCGGGAAGTTACCACCCTGTCGGAATAGTTCTTAACAGGTTCGCACTATCGCGGTACAACAAGCTGATGCGGCAGTGGGATTCCAAAACTGTCCACTGCCCGACTATTTGGTGGACCTCAATTCCCTTTGCAAAGACAACAAAACCAGATGCACTTCGTCAATTTGACTGGCAACAACATCATTTAGCTTGGCTGGGTCTAAAGGCGGAGTGCCTGATGCCGACGCTTGCTCAATCCGTCTCTCCAGATCCGCAAAAGTCCCTATCGTTCCCTGGAGAATCTGGTGTTGGCTTTCGGACATCTGAGCATGCGAGCTTTTTATCGCCACCAAATGACGCCTGAGTCCAGCGTATCGATCTGGGAGGACACCCCAAACGCCGTGACGCTGAAGACGCTTGATCTCTTCCATGATGGCCATTGCCGCGGAGAGGTCAGCTATCGCGTCGTATCGCGTGATACCTTCCTTGGCTTCAATAGCAGCTTGTCTGGCTTGCTCGGCTGCCGTTTTAGAACGCAAGACACCCATGATGGTGACGCAAAAACCGATGACTGTGGCAAGGACGCCAAACACCCTCACGACATCGGCCCATTTGGTCGCCCACTCGAGAACCGCGTTCATAGGATTTCGTTATAAATCTCCGGGCATTTCATTATCCTGGGCTTGGCAGCTTGCGCCCGCCGAAATGGTACGCCCGTTTCTGGTTCGGGTGGTGATGGATGTTTAGCGAGTGGTTAGCCAGATGCATGGAATCGTCTGTCAATTCAGAAGGATTACAATCGCGCTTCACATGGTCTCATTTCAATCGAAACCTTTAACCAGCTGTGGAGGATGTCGGAATGACTATCAAGGTAGGTGACAAGCTGCCCCCAGGCACACTGTGGGAATTTATCGAAGAGGAAACGCCGGGCTGCAGCATCGGCCCGAATGCGTTCAAGGTCGAGGACATCGTGCGCGGCAAACGCATCGCCGTATTGGGACTGCCCGGGGCGTACACGCCCACGTGTTCGGCCAAGCATCTCCCCGGTTTCGTCCGGCTCGCCGACGAATTTCGCAAGAAAAAAATCGATGAGATTTGGTGCCTGTCGGTAAACGACGCCTTTGTCATGGGCGCCTGGGGCAAGGAACAAGGTGCCAAAGGCAAGGTGCGCATGATGGCAGACGGCAGCGGACAGTATTCGAAAGCGCTTGGTCTGGAGTTCGATTTAACTGCGCGCGGCATGGGTGTTCGGTCGCAGCGCTACTCAATGCTGGTGGTCGACGGCGTGGTCAAGGCGCTGAATCTGGACCAACCGGGCAAGTTTGAAGTCAGCGACGCGGAGACGTTGCTCAAGCAGGCGGAGAAGGTTACGCAGTACCTTCCCTGAACGGGCCCATGCGTCAACTAAGGACGGCACGAGCCGTCCTTTTTTGTCGCCCTTTCGACGCGCGCAATTATCCCAGCGGCGTGACCAGAAATCCGGCGCGTGGGAAATGCACTACGATTTCGCCGGCGCGTTCATCGTTGCGCCGGATGGCGATGTGCTGCGCCGACAACGAGACGATGGTGCCTTCCACCGGAATCTTGCCATAGTCATCCGGAGTCACCTGCACGCGATCCCCGGACTTGCGGCCATTCGGGTCCGCGTGGTCCGGCGCGATGGCGGTTTGCGGCGTGGCATTGTGCGCGATTGCTAGTGCTTCGGCAGAACTGAGTTCAGGTCCGCGCGAGCCGTGGCCGATGTCCTTCAACCGTGCTTCCCAGGCCAGCATGTTCGGAGAGCCCTCGAATAGTCTACTCGCGTCCGGAAGGTTGCCGCGCACGTACCAGATGTTCATGTAAGCATTGACGTCGCCCAAGGTCGGCGTTTCGCCCAATAACCAGGGGCGGCCATCGCCCAGTTGCGCTTCGATCCAGTCCACATGCGCGCGCAACTGGTCGCGCATTTGCGGAATCGCCTTTTTCATGGCTTCGACGTCGAATTTCTGGCCGCGCAACAGCTCGCGGTCCTCGCGAAAGTCCTT
>JBJMWI010000104.1:0-45421 GCA_045810225.1 Burkholderiales bacterium | reverse complement strand
GGTCCGCCTGTAAGCGTAAGGTTCGACGGGATCAAAACGCCTGTCCCCCACTTATACGTGGCAGGGCCAAGGTTCAACCCACCAATATTTCCCGCGCCAAGCTCGGTGTAATCCGGCGCCCGACCGTTGGCATCGGTGTAGGCCGTGTGCTTATCGCCTGTTGCTGTGGTCAATACTGAAGCGTCCATGGTCGTGCAAGGCGCCGGACCAGTATTGTCCACGTCGTGTACGACGCCCGTAACTTCCGCGCAAGTCAGGCCGATGCCTGCTCCGGTCGCGGGGCTCAAGCCGACATCGCCCGTGATCGGCGAAGGTGAAACGTCGGTAATATTCGTTTCCGCCAGAATTCTAAAATTGGCGGCCGATCCCATATTGACCGGTGCAGGCCCTCTGCCACCAGCGCCAGCACCTGTGCCCGCGCCCGCTGCTGTAACACTACTCCTTGGAAACCCACCTCCACCATCTCCACTGCCACAGCCGGCGACAAGCGTGCTCAGCATCAATGCGACAGGCAGCATTATTTTTTTTGCATTATTGAATTTGTTCATATGTGTATTCCCTGAAAAAATGGACTTCGTTTGGCCACTGCCACTGAGTGATCAGCGCTGCCCCCGTGCATCAGTCGCAGCAAGATCCAGCCAAGCCTGGCCGATAAGAAACGCAACTTCAGGTAGGCTGCGCTTTGAAAGGGGGGCCATCTGTGGGTTACCACACATAGCAGCGCTCGATCAGCAAAATGTTTTGCCCGGCGCACATGCGCGAGATCTATTGGATTGAGTGGATCAGCGTCAGAACTTCAACAATGGGAATGCAATGTGCAGATGCCGTTGTGAAGCAAGGAAAGGGATCGCTTGGAGACTCGCCGGATAGCGCGTGATGCAAACGCTTTCGCGGATGCATACGTATCGACGATCCTGAACGCAGGTTCTAGTCGACTACGCGACGTCCGAAAGCAAGCGCCGTAGCTCGTTCTTCACCACGGAGTAGCACTCGCATGAAAGCGTAACCAATCCTGCTTTCTGGAGCACAGCAATGTGGCCGCGGCGGTAGCGGATGAAACCCGCTTGCTGCAATTTTCCGGCTGCTTCGGTTATCGCCTCGCGACGCACGCCAAGCATGTTGGCTACCAGCTCTTGTGTCATCACGAATTGCCCAGAAGGCACCCGATCCAGCGTGCCCAGCAACCAGCGGCACAATTGCTGCTCCACCGAATGGTGGCGATTGCACACGGCTGTTTGCGACATCTGCGTTATGAGTGCTTGTGTATAACGAAGCAACAACTTCTGAACTGGCCCCGCGCGATTGAATTCCTCGATCAGTACGCGGCGCTCTAGCCGGTAGGCCTCCCCGGCGGTTTGCACTACGGCCGAACTGGGGGTGGTGTTTCCGCCCATGAACAGCGAAACGCCGACGACGCCCTCATTACCGACGCCGGCAATTTCCGCCGACGCACCCGATTCGGTAACGTAGTGCAGCGATACGATTGACGTAGTCGGAAAATACGCGTGCTGCAACTGGCCACCGGGCCCGTAGAGCATTTCGCCAAGCGCCAGCGGCACCAATTCCAGTTCGTCCGCCAGGCGCGCAAGTTCGACTGCCGGCACTGCGGCGAGAAGATAGTTTTCACTTAGACCGGACGGTAAGGGCATTGCAGCGCGCGGAGTACTCACGTTTTACATTTTCTGCGTGAGTTCCACGCCTATCCCGCGGTATCCGATGAAACCGCATGATCGATTAAACATCGGTTCACCGCTCACCTGAAATCTCTGGATCGATCCGTCCTTGTTTGCGCGGCTGAAAATAAAATCGAGGAACGGCTGGCGGGCTGAAATGATCGCTTGCAACTTCTTGCGTTGCGCCTCATCCCAGCCCTGAGCGTTATCCCGGGCCGCGTCACCGACCAGGGCTTCCACGCGGATTCCCAACATTTCCAGGACCGGGCCGGAAACCTTGGTGAAATTTCCGCTCTCGTCCTGCTCCCAATACCAGTCGGATGCAAGCTCTGTCAGGCTGCGATAGCGGGCCTCGCTCTCGCGTAGCTCCGCCGTGCGCTCCAGCACTGTCTGCTCGAGGTCGTTGTTGTAGTGCTCGAGCTTTTTGTAGAGCAACCGCACTTCCAGCATGTTGCGGATGCGGGTCTTTACTTCAACGAGGTCGAAAGGTTTGCTGACGAAGTCTCGTGCTCCCATCTGCAAGGCCCGAAGTTTGTGTCCCGGCTGGGCAGTTATGACGAGGACAGGAAGATAGTCATCGCTTTCATTCGTCTTAAGGCTCTCCATGACCTGGAATCCGTCCATGCCAGGCATCTGCAAATCAAGAAGAATGAGGTCGTAACGGTTCCTGCGATGTAGCGCGCAAACTTCGTGGGAATCTTGCGTGGATTCAATGCAGCGGTAGCCGGCTTCCTGCAGCATCTGTTCGAGCAAGGCCACGTTCACCTGCTGATCATCGACAATCAGGATGCTGGCGTTAAGAATCTCCGATTCTGCAATGATCATGATGGTGCTGCCTGGCCGGACACCGATTGTGCAAATATAAGAGCCACATCCAAAGCGTCCATGAATTGATTGATCTTGATTGGTTTGGTCAGATAGTTAAAGAACCCGGCCTCCAGCGCATTTTCGATGTCGCGCGGCATCGCATTGGCGCTGAGCGCTATGATTGGAATATGGGCGGTCCGCGCGTCTGCTCGCAGAATTTTCATGGCTTCTATGCCGCTGATGCCGGGCAGATTGATATCCATCAGGATTACTTCTGGCCGGTAAGCCCGCGCGCATTCTATTCCTTGATTCCCGTCGGCCGCGCTCAGCAGGCGCAATTCGGGCCGGCGGGCAATAAGCTGCTCCACCAATTCCAGATTGGCCGGATTGTCTTCGACGTATAACACCGTGCGCATGGGCGCGCCGCTCGTGTTTGAGGGCCGTTCCAACGACACCGGATCTGCCCCGTCCCGCAAAAGCTGCGGTGCCACCGTCACGGCCATTTCTATCCAAAACACACTCCCTACGCCGACAGTACTATCCGCACCGATTGTTCCTCCCATGAGCTCCACCAGCCGCTTGGTTACTACCAGGCCGATGCCCGTGCCTTCGATGGTACTGCGTTCCTTTCCTAACCGATTGAACGGCTGAAACAGCTGGGACAACTGTTCCGGCGCAAGGCCCACGCCCGTGTCGCGCACATCGATGCGAATCGAGTCCTTGGACAAGTTGTATTCCACCGAAACTGAGCCGCCCGGCTTGTTGTACTTGATGGCGTTGAAAAGAAGATTGATCATTACCTGCTTGATGCGTGTCCGGTCGGCATTGATGAAGCAGGCGCTTTCGAATGTTGGAAACGTCATGCGGATTTCGCGCGCGTGCGCCTGCGGCTCGATCATCGCGCGGCATTCCAGCATGACTTCGGCCAATGAAACCGGCTCCCGGGATAAAGTGGCCTTGCCCGATTCGATGAGCGCGAGGTCCAGTATTTCGTTGATCAACTCCAATAGATACCAGCCCGCCTTGAGAATTTGCTCGAGGCTGCGTTTTTGCGACGCAGTTGGGGGCGGGACACCGGACTCCATCACTTGCGCAAAACCAAGGATGGCATTCAGCGGCGTGCGCAACTCATGGCTCATGCTGGACAGAAAGTCAGTTTTCGCGCGATTGGCTTTCTCGGCGGCAGCCATGGCTTCGTTGAGTTCGGACTCGACGCGCTTGCGTACTGAATTGTCAGTCCCGATCAGCAGGTATCCGATGATGCGCTGATCGTCGTCCCGCAGCGCAGTGATCGATACGACTGCCGGAAAGCGGCTGCCATTCTTGCGGATATAAGTCAGTTCATAGCTGTCCTCGATTTCGCGCGAAGCCTTGAATGCCAACGCCTCGAATCCCGGGGCGATGGAAGTTGCGAGTTCCAGACTCAGTGCCGTGGCGCGCGCCATGACTTCGTGCGGGTCGTGTATGTCGCTCGGACTGATCTTGTTGACGACTTCGGCCGCCGTATAGCCAAGCATGCGCTCGGCGCCGACGTTGAACAGTTGAATGATGCCCTTCTCATCCGTGGCGATAATCGAGAAATTGGCGCTCGTCAGAATCGCATTCTGCAATGCGCTTGCTTTAAGCAAGCCAGTGTGCGGCCTGGTATTTGAGAGGCTTTTGGATTTGCCGGCCGGGTCGACTACTGGCGCGCTGCTTGCTGCTTTATACATGGCGATTTTCTTCAATGAGTTCGGTGGAAGTCGGTTCCCTTATTAAATCGCCAGTTTGTTTTACTTTGTTTGCCGCAATCAGGCATAGGACGATTTTCCGCGGGCAGGCGTCTGTGTGCTGCCACACATAGGCCAGCGAGTATTTCCGCAGCGTTGTTCTTGTCCATTCGCAACGGCTGCATCAAATATAGATACAGATTTTTACGGGTGCTTCGGTTAGCGACTTGCCATCGGTCACTGTTTGCCCGGCTGTCGACCGTTCACATGGGCGTTAAGTCGCTTGCCGCTTTAGTGGAGCTTCTTCCATCCCTGCCGTAATCAAATATGTCACTGACTTGCCGGATGGCGCCTGGGTGTCTGTAATCTCAACCAAAGTGCCTTTCGGCAGTGAATGGGCGTAACGTTTCGCCAGCTCCCACTCATCGAACCCAAATCCTGCTGTTTTGTCGGCTATCTGTGCTTTCGCAACGTATCGCGCCATAACGCCTCGTCGTCGTGGAGTGGAGGGCAAGCTGCCCGCGCCGAGCATGAGCGCGAAACGATACATAGTCAAATACCGTGTACAGCATCGTAGCCGTGTGTCGTTCTGTGAGCTCGAGTTCATGGGGACGATTTTGTTAAAGGCGTGCGCAAGACCTCTTCTCTTGCTGCAGCCAGCTCAAGAACACGGGCAAAACGTAGATTTGACGACGAGCCTGCGCTACTAGCTTATTCGGCGGCGCAAGAGACGGGAACTAGGGCAGCGATCGCAAGGGCGTGTTCGCGGGCTGTTGTTTCTGTGTATACGACCTCATTTTGGCGCGATGCTCGGCGAGCAAGGTCACCTATCGTCGAAAATTCTATTTAACACTATGTGTGGTAGCGAACCGATCGGTGCACTGACGGCGCATAAGGTGATTCACCGACCGCAACGACTCAGTAGGGGACCAGCATCAAGGCTCATCACTGGGATTTTGCCCAACGTCCTGCAGCAGATCATGGCGACGTCATGATTAAGCGCTCAGGGTACGTACCCGCTCAGCTGGATTCAGAGGCCCGTCGGGCAGACGATTTAGGAGAAGCGTATGAATAGCAATGTGTTTAAACCATCTATTGCCTTACTGATGGCATCACTAACGGTGGCTTTGATAGCCGGATGCGGCAGTGGAGGTGATGGAAACGGCAACGGTTTTTTCGGCTCCAGCGCAGGAGCTGGTCCTAAAGGAGCGGTATGTCAAGGCGCGGGCTGCGTGTCGCTCGGAACAGCCGCCAATTATGTAATCCTCGCAAAAACCGGGGTATCCACCGTTCCGAGCTCAGTCGTCACCGGCAACGTCGGCTTGAGCCCGGCCGCGAGGACCGCCTTGACGGGCTGGTCGCTCATATCTGAACCCACGGATACATTTTTCACGTCCGCCCAGGTCGCACCACGCGGCAAGCTCTATGCAGCAGACAACGTTGGCGGCACCACCTCCTCCGATTTAGGAACCGCCGTGCTCGACATGCAAGCGGCCTACACGGATGCTGCAGGTCGTGCGCCGACTTCAGCTGCGACAACAGACGTGGGCAGTGGAACACTGACCAGTCTAACCCTCGCCCCCGGCACCTACCAATGGGGATCTGCAGTCAATATCCCCACGGACCTGACGTTCAATGGTACATCGACAGACATCTGGATCCTGAAAGTCGCGGGTACTCTTGACATGGCTACTGCCAAGAACGTCATTCTTTCCGGCGGCGCACTATCGAAAAATATCTTCTGGCAGGTTTCCGGTGCGGTCACTGTCGGGGCGAACACGCATTTTGAGGGAGTCGTCCTGGGTCAGACATCGATCACGTTCGGTAATCTTGCATCGATCACCGGCAGATTACTCTCCCAGACTGCGGTTGTACTGGATGCCACGACTGTTACTTTGCCGTAAGCAGGTAGTTGCGCGGGACTCACGAAACGATATTGTTGCCAAGGACCTTTACGGGTCCTTTTTTTTGGGCGGAAAGTTCGTGGGATGACAGACCGCGAAGCATTTCAAACGGGTGCCACGATTCGTGAAGGCGCATCCCTCCGGGCCGGTCGCAACTCTAAAGACACGCCGGTTGCTTCGACGCTGCGCCGGGAAATGGACAAGCCGAGCCCCCTTTTATCCGTCCGGCCTGCCAGAACGGCACAAATAATTTTTCTGCGTTGCTTCATAGCAATCCTCCGCAATGATTGTCACACCAAGTGCGCGATCAACGGCTCCGTTGTCGCGCCCGGTTCGTCCAGCAGTTGACCGACTTCTACGACGCGTACGCTGAGAAGGACGCGGTTTTTTGCGACCACGTGCTCACCGGCACTCTTGCCGGCGTTACGCTTGCACTTGGAGTTTATTGTTTCGATGCCGCAGCCACGCTGACCGGCCAATTGACTCTTGCGGCCCTTCCACCGCAACCTGGCTTTTCGAAGTTGGTACCAGCGGAACAGGCCACGAATGTTGCCTCTAAAGTTGGAAGTGACATGGTCGCTGCTTCAGCAGCCACCATGTCACGTTGCAAGCCTGTGCGCCATTAAACAAGACTACAAAAAATTGGTCCCCGTCAGGGCAGCAGTAAGTATATTCGCCTTCTTGGAAGGGGCCTTTTTCGAAAGAGCCCTTTTTTAAGCGCCTGCGTACAGATCGAGGCGAATTTGGCCTTGCCCCTACGCTTTTATTCGGTACAGGCTACGACGGACTATGTTTGAGGTGGAGTCCTACAGAAAGTGAAGCACCGAGCGAATAATATTTCGATGCCGTTACTTGAATGACCTCTCATGTAGTAACGGTTGGGAGGCGGGCAGTATCAGTACTGCCTGCCTTTTTCATGAGATACGTTGCAAGCACCAAGCGCAAGAGACCGCAACTCGGGAACGAAGGCAATGCAAACGAGCCCGATCTTGTCTCGCTTAACGTCTTCCGGGACGAGCTGCATCGTGCATCATGGTAGCGCAGGTTTGGGTTTATTCGTCCTTCCATTTAGTACCCATCGGTCGCATCGCATCGGTGGTCGGATCGAATCCGTTCTTTTCCGCATCCACCATGCAGGCCATAAATGAGGTAAACGGATCTCCTCTTATGACGATGCCAGTCGTCTCAACACGTTCCCAGTGCCAAACATTTGCACGAAGCTCAAAGCGCCATATTGGCTCGTTCATGGCGGGGCTCTTTTCACACCGTCGGCGGGTCACGAAATATATCGCCGCGCCGGTGGCTAAGCGGTTCGCTCCATAACAGCTTAAAGGTCCACCCTTCCCTCAGCATGTACTCTGCCGTCACCGTGTATTGCATGGGAAGAAGTTCCGGCCCCGCCACAGCCTGGTAACCGTGCTTCACCAGCTGCATTTCTTTGTCCCGCATCATTTGCAGCGGACCGACCGTGACGCACATCATTGTTGCGTCAACTAAAGAATCTCTTTGCTGCAGCATTTTGGTTTTCCCGCTAAAGGACCCGCCCCCCTAAGACGTTGAGAACTAATGACGGTTTGGTCTAGCGTGACTGACTGTCCCGGCCAGTCGATACCGACAGGCGCGATCCCGATTAATCAGTCGTCGTTTTGGATTATTGAATTTGTTCATGTGTGTATTCTCTGAAAGAATGCACTTCGTTTGGTCACCGCCACTGAGTGATCGCGCTACCCTGAATCGGGCGCAGCAAGATCAGCCACCTTGTCCGCTAACAAACCCGACTTCGGCTAGGCTGCGCTTTGAAAGGCAGGCCATCTGTGGGTTCTCACACATAGCAGGGTTAGCCGTCAATTTTTCTGGCCAAGCGCAAATGCATGATCGATTCGACGGGGTAGATCAGCGTCACCTTCCCCGTCTTTCACTGGTTCATCTTCGTAGCGGGGCCACATCAAGGTCCAGCAGGAAGTCTCAAAAGTTGCCCCTGTTTCATATGCCTCAAATTCTGCGCGGGCTTTTGAACCCTCTCATGGTCGCGTAGACCCCTTGTTTGCCTCTCTCTGGACAAGCGGGATTGGTGTGACGGAATTCCTATACGGCGCCGACCCGGCGGCGGTCGATCCTTACTAAGCGCGGTAACCAACAGAGCCCGCCCGCCCAAAGGCGGATAAAGGCGGTCTCGGCGAATGCACGCACCAGCAATCGTGACTTCATGGTTCAAGAAAAAGAGATCTTGTGCCCGTCGCCGAGAAGCAGGCCAAGGGACAAAGTCTGATACAACTATCAAGCCTCTCTCCTTGACCTTTTCAGTTCGAAATTGACTTCGAGGAGACGCAATTGAAACGATTCGAAATTAGGTTATCGGCCAGAAAGTCGTTCGCCATTTGTCTGTTTGGGACCGCCTCCCTGCTTGCTGGTGCCGCGTTTGGCGCACAGCCTGTTGTGAGCACGGCATCACCATTCGCGGTCCTGAGTGCGGCACTTGAAGGCGGTGGCGCAGTGACTTGTACCGATTCCATCATCACTGGCGACGTCGGCTCTTCTGGCGCGGCGGCGTCGGTGGTGCGGACCGGTTGCACGGTTAACGGATCCATTATCGCGCCCGTGTCCGTGCAGCAGTTGACCGACTTCTACGACGCGTACGCTGCCAAGGCAACGGTTTCTTGCGATCGCGTGCTCACCGGCACGCTTGCCGGCGTTACGCTTACGCCCGGAGTTTATTGTTTTGATGCAGCAGCTACGCTGACCGGCCAATTGACTCTTGCCGGGCCTTCCACCGCAACCTGGCTTTTCAAAATCGGTACCAGCGGAACAGGCGCACTGACGGGGACCGATTTCTCGGTGCTATTGTTTAATGGCGCACAAGCTTGCAACGTAACATGGTGGGTTGCTGAAGCAGCGACCATGACCACATCCAGCTTTAAAGGCACCATCCTCGCCGGTGCGGCCATCACGGTAACCGCCGGGACCAGCGGGACGTTTACTGGAGATGCATTGGCCAAGGCCGCTGTGACGCTCACAGGAGGTTCAATCACCGGCTGCGCTGGTACGAGTGTACCTCCCGCACCGAAAACGCATTGCAACCAAGGGGTCGGCAACGGTCCCGAAGCGTGTGACCCAGGCAACTCCAATCAGGCCAATCCGTTCCATTCGAACGACGAGCTTGGCGGTGTGCCAGGCAATCCGGGACGCAAAGGTGGAAATAAGTAGGGCAACAATAACTAAATTCGCCGTCTTGGAAGGGCCTTTTTTCGAAAAGGCCCTTTTTGTTTTACGCGCCTGCATGATGTAACAGAATCTTGGCGAACTGGAATTGATGCCGACCAATTACAGTTCAATGTACAACCGTCTCGACCAGCCACGGATCACGCCCCAGCGCAAGATGAACAAAGCATTTACCAAAGACAACGAAGGATGACGAGAATCGGGACGCTACCGCGCCCCGCTGCCGGCTGGTCTGAAGAACTACATCATCCCGGCGCGATTCAAGCGGCTCAAGGATGAAGCACTGCGCCTGCTCGACACAGCGCGTCCTAAGCAGGTGAAAATCATCCACTTGTGCGGGCTGGCATTTGAGACGCCTTCGAATTTGCGAGCCGGGTTGACTACGTGCGCAGCAGGAACTATTGGCGCTGAGCGACCGGGTCAAAATGCTGGCGAAGCATCGGTCTTCCCCGCATCATTCCATGTCAGCGTAAAAGACCAATCCTTGTCACCGAAAACGTCTTGCTTGCTGTACTCCATCGGAGCGACTTTAGACAAGGCTGGGACCCGCTTGTAACCCTCTGCCCTCAGATCGTCTTCCAGCTGGTTCATTTTGGCAGCGGGACCGGCCGCGACGCGAATCATGGTGGATTACCCCCCAAAGCCTGTAGAGTGCTGTCCGCTAATTGAGTTGCGCCGGGAAAAAATGTTCCCCCGAGTCTCAATTTTGATAGTTAGTTGGTCTGCAGGAACGAAGGTACGCCGCGTAGAAAGCACCGCGGCCGTCAGTTCGATGTTGCAATAGTGCGGCTTGCCTAGCGTTTGTGATGCTTCATCAGGAGCCGCAATCTTTCTCCTGAGGCGCTATCGATTTCGGAACGGGTCGTTTGCACGGCCAAGCGTTTGCGAACCACCACATCACAATGCATCCTTGATTTGAAATAAAAGCATAGAATCGTCCAGCGGCGGCGTTTATAAACCAGCGACTAGACTGGTTTGCTTAGGGGCGCAGAAGTGATGTGCTTCGCGGTCGGCCCGCTCGATGCAATGCGGGACAAAGAAGTACAACTCAAGAATCAAGGTTACCAGGCGGTAACCGGCCCCGAAGTTTTACCCCTGCAATACACCGTGATACCAGAGTACTCGCGCACAGGGTGGACATTTAAAATACTCTGGAACGAACCGGCCAAGCCAAAGCCACACGGGTCGCTCTATCAATAGGGCGGTCATTAGAGGCAATATGGCTTCGCTCTACCGCCATCGCCATCGCGGTCTCAATTAACGCCCGGTCTTTGCGAAGGAAAGGACGCCAGCGTCTTCAAGAGAAGAGCAAGATCAACCGGTTTCACCATGTGCGCATCGAATCCAGCTTCCTGGGAGCTGCGACGATCTACTTCCTGACCCCATCCGGTGAGCGCGACCAGAACCATATTTTTGCCCCATGGCTGTTCACGAATTCGTCGAGCAGCATCCCGGCCATTTAGCTTTGGCAAACCGATGTCGAGCAGCACCACATCAGGCCGGAATGTGTCCGCTGCTTCTACCGCCGCAAGGCCGTCGTAGACGGTACAAGTTTCATTACCGTTAAGCTTCAGCAGCATTTCCAGAGACATCGCACCATCACGGTTGTCATCGACAACGAGTATGCGGCGCGCTGTCGTAGTCTCTTTCTCGAGAGCGATGGCCTCGGGCGCTTTCGGCTGCTGTGCCACTTCGGCTAAGAGTGGAATACGCACGACAAATTCACTGCCGCAGCCGTCGCCTTGGCTAAACGCCGTGACCGATCCGCCATGCATCTCAATCAGGCGCTTCGCTAGCGTCAAACCAATACCGAGTCCGCCTTGCGATCGCTCCAGAGTTCGATCAACCTGGCTGAACATCGCAAAAATGCTGTCCAGCTTATCGGTCGGGATGCCAACCCCGGAATCCTTGATCTTCACCATTACATCGTCAGAGCGTTGCTCGCTCGGTAGCCAGGCGCTTACCTCAATGCGACCGCCTGGTTCGGTGTACTTGCAGGCGTTGTTTATGAGGTTGCCGAAAACCTGTGTCAAACGCACTGGGTCAGCATCCAGATAAAGCGGCTCGGGTGGCAAAGTAACAACCATTTGATGATGGGCACATTCGGCCAGCGGCCGACACGCCTCGATCGCCTGATGTATCACGGATGCCAGCTCGACCCGTTGCCGCTTGAGCTCGATGCGACCCAGGCTAATGCGGCTGACGTCAAGAAGGTCGTCAATGAGTCGCGTCATGTGGCTTAGCTGCCGGTCCATCGTCGCATGAGCCTGGTGCATCAGATCGGCGCGAACGTCTGCTCTCTTAATGATCTCGAGCATGTTGCAAATTGGGGCGAGCGGTCCACGCAGTTCGTGGGCCAACGTCGCCAGAAATTCGTCCTTGGACTGGTCGGCGTTGCGCAATTCTTGCTCGCGTCGCCGACGATCGGTGACGTCGTTAAAAAGAACGGCAACCTGTCGACTCTCGGGAAGGCCGACCCGAAACGCATACGCGTCGTACCAGCGGTGCAACTCATTCGCAACCCTTGAAAAGCGAACCGGTTCGCCGGTCAAGGCAATCCTGCCATAGATATCGAACCAATGCTGTTCGTGGCGCGGAGCGATTTCACGCATGCGCTTGCCCCGGGCGTCCTTAATGCCGGTCTGCTTTTCAAACGCTGCATTAACCTCCAAAAAGCGATAGTCAACAGGCTGTTGATCGTCGTCAAAGATAACTTCGATCGTACAGAATCCTTCGTCTATAGACGTGAACAACATTCGATACCGCTCTTCTGATTGGCGAAGCGCGTCTTCGGAACGCTTGCGCTCGGTAATATCCTGCAGAGCAAGCAGAATCAAATCCTGGGAATGACCCGCTCCATCTAACTTTCTCGCATCAAGCAAAAGGGTGCGCCTACCAATCGCCGGAAAATCATGCGCAACCTCGACCGTCTGGAACTCGGTATTGCCGGACGGGACTGCCTCAAGCAGCGGCCATAGCGAAGGAGCTTCCCAAGCATGCTTCGGCAGAGCATCTAACCGGACACCATGCGTTTCGTCGCGCGATAGCTGGAACATGGCATAAAAGGCGCGATTCGCGGTCTGCACTCGCAGGCCTGCATCAAGGACTACCAAGGGCTGAATTACGGTATTGAGGATCTCTTTTGTGAATTCCCTTTCGTAGATCGCTTGCTCGATACTGGCACGGAAGGCGGTCACATTGGTAAACGTGAGTACCGTGCCTCCAATCGCTTCATCACCGCCTGCGTACGGGGCGATCCTAAGTAAAAAACGTGTGTCGCCAAATTGTGCTTCATGCCGGTATGGCGCTCCGCCGGCAATTACTTGCCCGCACAGATCTTCGAGATTTGCCACACTGCTGAACGCATCGATAGCGAGGGGGGATCGACCAATGTCGGATTCCTGCAGGGCAAGCACGGAGGCCGCTACGCGATTGAAGCGGGCGACCGTGAAGTCGCGATCCACCACGACGATGGGAAGATCGACTGCCTCCAGAATTCCAATGAGGTCGGCGTTCGTATGCGTAGCTTCGTGGTAGTCGGTGGCCAAGATATTCTCTTCGCGGGAAAGACGTCTTGTTATCCCTGTTTGTTTATGGCAGACCGGTGTACAAACTTCGGGTTCTTTCCCGTACCTTGTTCGCGACTGATGGAAGAACTTGACCCAATGCCAAGAGAAGTGCCTGAGAGCGGGGCATATGGAAATCCATGGGATAGCCACGCAGGAGCCGCTCTTCAAGGATGGAAGCCTCGTCCGAGCCGACGATCTCGCGTAACGCGTCGTTCACGGAGGTCTGGAGGCGCGCGTAATCTTCCACTGGAATCAGGTGCGAATGGTTCTGGCCGAGCCTGGGCAGCATGCGGGCATGGACCTCACCATCAAAGTTATCCATCAAAAATGAGCAGAAGATCGCAATGTCATGCTGATGCGACAATTGATCGAAGAGATCCTCGAGATTCATGCTGGCGGACACATCGCCACGTTCCCAAAGGATGTTGACCATTTCGCCCCACCAGCGCACCTTAGGGTATCGGTCGTTGGAGCGGCTGCGAGAGATCACGTCGGCGGCTAGACCCAGAAACACGGGTGCGTCCGGCATACCGTCATGCATGAACTTCGGCAGCAGCTCATCGGCATCAACAACCGTCAGTTGTCCGTTCCGCTGTACGGCCCGCAAATCCACTCCTTCCGCCTCCAAGCGGGGGCAAAAGGACTCCCAATGACGCTGTGTCGGCACCAGAATAACGCCCTCACCATTAGCCAGCGCGGCGGCGGCGAAGCGACAGACGGCCCGATTAAGGAAATTCTCGTCCTGATAGAGCTGGACAATGTGATCTCGCGGCCCCGCGTCAGTCAGAAGGCCATGCCAGGGTTCGCTTTCAATCCCAATTTGACCGTGCGCGCATCCGATACCGGGATAGGCGATCTGTTCTTTGCCATCGGCGCTCTTATTGTTCATTTTTTACCAAAAATTCGCCCTAAGGCGTAAACAGCCAGTCAAACGCCGTCAAGTTGGCATTTCGATAGGGATCTTTACGACCTGCCTTGCCGAAGCACGTAGCTCTGATCAAGCACGATCGAACACTTGAGCAACAGTCAACCTATGTTGCTTAGGTCAAATCGCACAATTGATATCCCCCTTGGCGCGACGATCCCCTTCTTGTGATTTATATCGGCGTCTCGTACGAAATTTATATCCGATTCATCTGTTCGGGGGAGCAGGACTAGGCCGATACGAGTGTAGGGAAATGCCTACGCAAATCGGAAAACAAAGAGCGACGCGAGAAACATTCCTATGATTGGTTAGCAGGTCGGACCAGTCCGGAACATAACCGAATGATGCTGACCAATTACAATCCAACTGTACAACCGTTACACCAGCCACGGATCAGGCCATAGCGCAAGATGAACAAGGCATTTACCAAAGACAACGACGAGGATGACGAGGATCAGGACGCTACCGCGCCCCCACTGCCGGCAGGTTTGAAGAACTACATCACCCCGGCGGGATTCAAGCGGCTCAAGGATGAAGCACTGCACCTGCTCGACAAAGAGCGTCCTGATCTGGTGAAAGTCATCCACTGGGCCGCTTCAAATGGCGACCGTTCGGAAAATGCCGATTACATCTATGGCAAGCGTCGTTTGCGCGAAATCGACCGCCGCATCCGCTTCCTCACCAAGCGGCTGGACGCGGCGGTGGTCGTTGACCCGCAGGCACGCGAGCCCACGGATCAGGTTTTTTTTGGCGCAACCGTAGCACTCGCTACCGAAAGCGGTTCGCAAAAGCATTACAGCATCGTCGGCATCGACGAGGCTGATGCTGCTCGCGGGCGGATTTCCTGGATATCGCCGTTGGCAAAAGCACTTATCAAGGCGCATGAAGGCGACACAGTTATTGTTAGGACGCCCGGCGGCGAGGAGTCTTTCACAATTGTAGGTGTGGAGTACAAAACGATCGATTGATTTGCTTAGCTCGAGCGGACGCCCGCGTTTACCGCCAACACATCTTGGCAAATTATGTCCGCCATGCTTGAGCCAGCATCTCCATTAATGGGCCGAGCTTCGGCGGACTGGCTTCCAGACTGACATTCACGCCGGCGGCCCGTAGCGCCTGACTGCATACCGGCCCGATGGACGCAACCAACACCGCGTTCAGGCTCTGGCGCAGCGATTCCGAAACGTCGCGCTGTTCAGCGATTGCAAACAGATTACGAACCTGTGATGCGCTGGTGAATATCGCGGCGTCGAGTTGCCTGTGCTGAAGCCTGTCGACCAGACGCTCGAGCGGGCCTGTATCTTTAGGCAATGCCCACCGGTAAGTGGGCAGTTCGACGATATCCGCTCGCCGTGCATCCAGTGCCGCCTGAAGTCCCAGATTGGTTTCGCCATATCGCTGTACCAGCACGCGCGCCCCGGTCAGATCCAACCCACGAATCGATTCCAGTAATTCCACCGTGGTGTAGGGCTCGCGCGCGCTGAGATCAATGCGCACCTGACGCGCACGCAATACTGAAGTGGGCTTCGGTCCGCGTACTGCGACTTTGCAACTCGCCAGCAGGGGGAGCAATGAATCCGTCATGGAAAGCCGGTCGGCCGCCTCGAACAGCGCGCGCGTGCCTACACCGGTCTGGAAAATAGCCAGCAAGAACGGGCGTGCCGTCCATTCATCAAGCAATTGTCGAATCATTTTCAAATCGACATCGGGTTCCTCGGCGAGCGCCGGGGCATGAAACGCAATCGCGCCTTTTTTCTCGATTAGCGCCACCAAGCCCTCACCAAAGCGGCCCTCCAAGACGGCAATCCTTTTACCTTGCATGGTTCTCCCCTGGCGCGTGGCGCGCTGCTATCGAGTTCAGAAAGCGCATGCGTGCACGAAGCGACTCTCTCGGCATACGAACGAACACTGATGTAACGTTTCCGATACACCCAACTCAAACTTCGCATACAAGCGATTTGCAACGCTTGCTTCCCCATCGACACACCGGGTAATCGGTACAACGTTCCGGTAAGAATTTCGAGCGTCACTCCGCCGTTGGTGTTCACCCACCGTTGCAACGGCGAACCAGAAGCGTCTTAACGTCGCTCAACGCAACTCGCGCACGAACTAGCCTGCTGCTGGAACCGAGGAACAGCTTTTGCTTTTGCCATGCACGGAACGCAGTTTCGATTTTGCTGCGTGCTGATCTTCTTTTTTAGGTTGCGTGTACGGAGACGAACACCTGCGCCTGTTCGCGCCCCTACCAACGCACCGGTGGTTTCCCTGAGAGGACGCGCATCATGCTCAGAAGAATTGCCCTTATCAGCGATCATGCCTCTCCCCTGGCAGCGGCGGGCGGCGTGGACAGTGGCGGCCAGAATGTATATGTGGCCCAAGTCGCGCGCCATCTTGTTGCGCTTGGTTATCGGGTGGACGTCTTTACGCGACGTGATAGTCCATTGCCCGCCGAAGTTGTGCAGTGTGGGGAAGGCCTGCGCATTATTCATGTTCCTGCCGGTCCGCCGGAATTTGTGCGCAAGGAAGACCTGCTGCCCACCATGCAAGAGTTCGCCGCGTATGTGCAGAGCTTCTGTACGCGCGACGGACCGTACGAGTTGATTCATGCCAATTTCTTCATGTCCGGGTTGGTAGCGCTAATGCTGAAGCAGAAGCTGGGCATTCCGTTCGTCATTACTTTTCATGCACTAGGGCGCGTGCGGCGGCTGTACCAGCGCGAAGCCGACCAGTTTCCAGCAGAGCGCATCGATATTGAAGACCGCATTGTAGACAATGCCGATGGCATCATCGCCGAGTGTCCGCAGGATGAAGCGGATCTGCTGTCCCTGTACCGGGCTGACCCGGCCAAAATTTCGGTCATTCCCTGCGGCTTCGATGCCGCGGAATTCTGGCCTATCGCAAAACGCTTTGCCCGCAAGACACTCGGGCTTGCGCCAGACCAACCGTTGTTGCTCAGCCTTGGCCGTACTGTCCCGCGCAAAGGTATCGATAACGCCATTCTCTCGCTGGCATGGCTCGCAGACAAGCATGCAATGCGTCCGACACTAATGGTGGTCGGCGGCAACTCGGATCTGCCAGATCCTGCATTGACGCCCGAGATTGCGCGCTTGCGCGCGATTGCACAAGGCGAGAATGTCGGCGAACAGGTCAAGTTTGTTGGCCGGCGCAGCCGGGAATTATTGAAGCTGTATTACAGCGCGGCGGACATGTTCATCACGACGCCATGGTACGAACCGTTCGGCATCACGCCGCTGGAAGCGATGGCTTGCGGTACACCGGTGATCGGATCGGACGTGGGCGGCATCAAGTACAGCGTGGTGGACGGCCAAACCGGTTATCTGGTGTCTCCTAATCGTCCCGATGCGCTGGCCGAACGCATTGCAACTTTGTACCGGCAACCGGACCACCTCAAGGAATTCGGCCGCAACGGCATCCGCCGCGTGAATCGTAACTTTACCTGGGGCGGCGTCACGGGATCCATCGCTTCGTTTTACAGACAGGTGTGCGGCGAAACCATCGAGCCGCAACGCCGCGTCGCCGCGCTTGCCTGAAGGAGTTCTAAATGAAGACAGAATCTCTGCCGCCCGCGAACCTAGACTTTCCACACGCCACGCAGATGCAGCCACTGCATGACAAGGTCGCTTTCGTCACCGGCGGTGGACGCGGGCTCGGCGCAGCCATTTGCAATGCGTTGTCTGCCGCCGGTGCGACGGTTGTGGTAGCGGATATCAATCTGGAAAACGCACGGGCCGTTGCACGCGATGTCGGCAAAGCCGGCGGGCAGGCTCATGCCCTCCAGGTCGATATCGGCGCGGAGGAACAGGTACAGCAGGCCATCGCCGAGACCTTGACGTCTTATGGACGCCTCGACGCGCTCATCAATAACGCAGGAATTGATTTCACCTTACCGATCGATGAACTGAGCGTAGAACAATGGGACGCGGTGGTGCGCACCAACCTGCGCGGTCCGTTCCTGCTATGCAAATATGCTTCCTCTGTCATGCGCCGCCATGGCGGCGGGCACATCGTCAATATCGCTTCGACTGCAGCCAAGCGAGCATGGCCGAATGCGTCTGCGTACCACGCTAGCAAGTGGGCCCTGCTCGGCCTGAGCCATGCGTTGCACGCGGAATTGCGGCCGCACGGCATCAAGGTCAGCGCTGTCATCGCCGGCGGCATGCGCACGCCGTTTTTGCTCGATCGCTTTCCGGACCTCGATCCCGGCGTATTGCAGGACCCCGCGAATGTCGCGGCGACCGTCTGCTTCTTGCTGACGCAGCCGGCCGAGACTGTCATTCCGGAGGTCATGGTCCTGCCCATGCGAGAAACGTCATGGCCATGAGTTCGCGAACCAGCGCGGTTTTTCTGGACAAGGACGGCACATTGATCGAAGACGTGCCGTACAACGTCGAGCCTAAGCACATGCGGCTTGTTCCCGGCGCCGGGGAAGCCCTGCATCTGCTTGCGCGTTCCGGCTACCGCCTCATCGTGGTTTCAAATCAGCCCGGAGTAGCGCTCGGACTGTTTCCGGAATATGCGCTGCGCGCGGTAGAACAGCGGCTCCAGGAGTTGCTGCTTCCCGCCGGCGTATCCCTGCACGGCTTCTACTACTGTCCGCATTTTCCGAGAGCCAAGATTCCGGCCTATCGCCTGCACTGCAATTGCCGCAAGCCGGCGTCGGGCATGTTGACGCGCGCGGCGCGCGATCATGCACTGCATTTGTCGAGCAGTTGGCTGGTCGGTGACATCCTGGACGACATCGAGGCCGGACGCAGGGCGAAGTGCAAAACAGTACTGATCAATAACGGCAATGAAACCGAGTGGGAGTTGACCGCCGAGCGCTGTCCGCACGCGGTCGCCACCAATCTGCTGGAAGCGGCCCAAACCATTGTGCGAGTGGACCGCAACATCGGCGCACACACCGCGAGCGTAAGCGCATGAACTGGGAACACGCGCGTAATCTATTGTGCGTACGCCTCGACAGCCTGGGCGACGTGTTGATGACCACGCCTGCCATCCGGGCACTCAAGCGGTCGGTGCCGGGACGACGCATCACGTTGCTGACCTCGCCTTCGGGCGCAAAGGCGGGTCGGCTGGTTCCAGAGATCGATGCCGTTCTCGAGTTCCGTGCGCCTTGGATGAAACCAGCGACTGACGGGCCGGCTGCCGACGCGGTCATGAAACAGCGGCTGACGAACGCCAAGTATGACGGGGCAGTCATTTTTTCCGTCTATAGCCAGAACCCGCTGCCCGCGGCTTATCTTTGCTATCTCGCCGGCATTCCATTGCGCCTGGCGCATTGCCACGAAAATCCCTATCACTTGCTCACGGACTGGGTGGCGGATCCCGAACCGGCCGATGTCAGCCGCCATGAGGTCAGGCGTCAGCTAGACCTGGTGGCATCAGTCGGATCGCGCACAGAGGATGAACGTTTGTCGCTGGCCGTACCCAGGTCGGCAAAGACGCGCGTTCGGCGGCTGCTGCAAAACCTTGGATTAACGCTGGTGAGGCCATTGGTTCTGGTGCATCCAGGCGCGACGGCGGCTTCCCGGCGCTATCCGCCCGAGCAGTTCGCACAGGCAATGAGCATTCTGGGCCGCCGCATAGATTGCGAAATATTGTTCACCGGAGGTGCTGAAGAAAAACCGCTGATCGATGGCATTCGCGATGTCATGGATGTGCCTGCTTTTTCATCCGCGGGGCTCATGGACCTTGGTGAGCTGGGGGCGGCGATCGAATACGCAGATGTGATGGTCTCCAACAACACCGGTCCGGTGCACATGGCAGCCGCACTCGGCACACCGGTCGTGGACCTTTACGCGCTCACCAATCCGCAGCACACACCATGGCAAGTCCCGAACAGGGTGCTGTTCCACGACGTCGCCTGCCGCAATTGCTACAAGAGCACGTGTCCCTTGGGTCATCAAAATTGTCTGCGGCTGGTCGAGCCGGAAGCAGTCGCGGCCGCCGCGCTGGAGTTACTGGGATTGCGGCGCAGTTTGCGCTTTCGCGCCGCGTCCTCCGGAAAACCCGTCGCAGTTCCTGCCTTTAACACGGTTGCTGTCGGACAATAGCCATGTACACACTGGGAATAAACGCCGCCTTTCATGACACCGCCGCGTGTCTGGTCAAGGATGGACAAGTCGTTTCCGCCGCGGAAGAGGAACGCTTCACCCGCATCAAGCACGGCAAGCGTCCCCTGCCCTTCACCACTTGGGAACTGCCGTTCAACGCAATCGATTATTGCCTGCGGCATTCCGGCATTGAGCTCGCCGACATCGATCACGTGGCCTACTCGTACGACCCCTACCTTTTGCTCGACGAAGATACTGCACGAAACGAAACCATCGCACTGCCGCTGGAGCCCAGCACGCGCAAAAGCACAGCGGACTGGATCTCACCGTGGGAGCCGCTGGCACTCGCGTATGTGATCAATGCAGAACGCCAGCTCATCGACGGCGCCCCGCATCATCTACGCAGCCGCTATCGAAGCGCAAAACATGCCCGTCACTGGCGATGGCATTTCGTCGAGCATCATCTCGCGCATGAGGCGAGCGCATTCCTGGCTGCCCCGTTTGACTCCTGCGCCGTGCTGACCTTGGATGGGCGCGGTGAACGGGCCACCACCAGCTACGGGCAATTCTCCGCCAAGGGTTTTCGGCGGCTGCTGCAAATCGACGTGCCTGATTCACTGGGGCTGCTGTATGAGGCGGTCACGAGCTATCTGGGCTTTCTGCATTCGTCGGATGAATACAAAGTCATGGCCCTGGCTTCGTACGGCAGCCCGCGTTACGTCGATGAGTTTCGCGACATTGTGCGGCTGCAAGGCGACGGGCGCTACACGACGCGGGAATTGCGCCTCGAACAACGCTTCGGTCCGGCGCGCCAGCGCAACGCCGAACTTTTGCAACGGCATTTCGACATCGCGCGCTCGCTGCAGCAAGTCCTCGAAGAGCGGGTCATCGAGCTGGCACGCTGGCTCAAACGAGAAACCCGGGAAAGCGCAGTTGCCATGGCCGGTGGCGTTGCCCTCAATTGCGTGATGAACGGCAGGCTGCGCGATGCGGGCATCTTTGACGAGGTGTGGGTGCAGCCGGCCGCCGGTGACGCCGGAACCGCGTTGGGCGCGGCATTGTGGATTGACTGGAACACGCGCAATGCCGGCCGACAGGACGCGTTACCTAATTACCGCATGAACCATGTGTTCCTCGGACCGGACTACCCGGCCGACGAAATAGAGGCGTTTCTCAAACGCGCGAAATTGCCTTATCGCCGACTGTCCGACATCGCCGGCGAAACCGCGCAGTTGCTGGCGCAGGACAAAATCATCGGCTGGTTCCAGGGGCGCATGGAGTTCGGGCCGCGTGCGCTTGGCGCGCGCTCCATTCTGGCGTCGCCCTTGTCGCCGGACATGCAACAGCGCTTGAACGAGATCAAGGATCGCGAAGATTTCCGGCCGGTCGCTCCTGCCGTGCTCGAACATGAAGCAGCCCATTGGTTTCAAGGTGCGCGCGTGTCGCCGTTCATGCTCTTCATTTTCGATGTGGCCGCGGACAAGGCGGAACGAATCCCTGCCGTGCGCCACGTCGATGGCACGGCCCGCGTGCAGACGGTCAATCGCAGCCAGCACCCGCTCTACTATGATCTGTTGAAGGCGTTCCAGCAGCTCACCGGCGTTCCGGTGCTGGTCAACACGTCGTTCAATACGCGCAGCGAGCCGATCGTCTGCAGCCCGCGCGATGCAATAGAGTGTTTCTGGACTTCGCCACTCGATGCGCTGGTCATCGGACCATTCATGCTGGAGAAATCCTCGAGCACAGCGAAAATCAAAACACGAAGCGAGCAGGCGGAGGCGTGGCATGCCTGACCGACCCGGCATCTTCGACAGACTTGGCGCGCCGAAATCCATCGCGATTCTGCGCGCGCTGCAGTTGGGAGATATGCTTTGCGCCGTCCCGGCGCTGCGCGCATTACGGCGTGCCTGCCCCGATGCGCGCATCACGTTGATCGGACTGCCGTGGGCGCGCGATTTCACCACTCGTTTTCACCGATATCTCGACGACTTCATCGAATTTCCCGGTTACCCGGGGTTGCCCGAGCGCTCCTGTGAATCCACGGCGATCAGTGCGTTCCTGTCACAAACGCAAGCACGCAGGTTCGATTTGCTGCTGCAAATGCACGGTGACGGGCGTATCACCAATCGGCTAGTCCAGCTCATGGGCGCAAGCCGCAGCGCCGGCTATTACCTGCCCGGTGAATACTGTCCGGATGATGAACGTTTTTTGCCGTGGCAAGCGCGCGAGCATGAAGTCCTGCGCTGGCTGCGCCTGCTAGAAACGCTGGGCGCGCCCGCTAAGGATGCGGACCTGGAATTCCCGTTGCTGCCGGAAGATACCGCGCACTTCGAGGCCATTGCTGAACGGCATTCACTGCACGCCATTCCTTACGTTTGCTTGCATGCGGGCTCGCAGCTCCCTTCGCGCCGCTGGCCCGCGGAGCGCTTCGCACGCGTGGGCGAGCGCATGTGCGCGTTGGGCTATCGCGTCGTGCTGACCGGTACTGCGGCCGAGCACCAACTCACGACCGAGGTCGCGCGCGCCATGCGAACTCCATCCCTGAATCTCGCCGGCAGCACAACGCTGGGCGCGCTTGCCGAGCTGATCCGGCACGCGGCCGGATTGGTCTGCAACGATACCGGCGTATCCCACATCGCGGCCGCAGTGCATACCTGCAGCGTCGTCGTAAGTTGCGGGTCAGACCCGGCGCGCTGGGCGCCGCTCGATACGGAATTGCATCGGGTGGTGTTTGCACCGGTCAGCTGCCGGCCATGTTCGTACCGTGACTGTCCATTCGACCACCGTTGCGCCCACGCGGTTTCAGACTTTGAGGTCACCGGCGCGATCGAAAGGTTGCTGCGGCAGCGCCTTGACCGAGCTCACCACCGCCGACGCACATCGGACCAGATTGCGCGGGCGACTGCTGCCGACCGCCTGCACGCGCCTGCAGGTCGTGAGCAGAGGAGGTTTGCATGAAAGACGCGCAACGAAAACGCATCCTGATCACCGGCGGAGCGGGATTTCTGGGTTCGCATCTTTGCGAGCGCCTGCTGCAGCAGGGCCACGACGTCCTGTGCGTGGATAATTTCTATACCGGCAGCAAGCACAACATCGTCCAGCTGCACGACAACGCCTATTTCGAACTGCTGCGGCATGACATCACGTTTCCGTTATATGTGGAAGTAGACGAAATCTACAACCTAGCGTGTCCGGCGTCGCCGGTGCACTATCAGTTCGATCCGGTGCAGACCACCAAGACCAGCGTGCATGGCGCCATCAACATGCTGGGCCTGGCCAAGCGCGTGAAGGCAAAGATCCTGCAAGCATCCACCAGCGAAGTCTATGGCGATCCGCACGTACATCCACAGCACGAAGGATACTGGGGCAACGTAAATCCGATTGGTCTGCGTTCCTGCTATGACGAGGGCAAGCGCTGTGCCGAGACGCTATTTTCCGACTATCGCCGGCAGCATGGCATGGATACCAAGGTGGCAAGGATATTCAACACCTATGGCCCGCGCATGCATCCCAACGACGGCCGCGTTGTTTCGAATTTCATCGTTCAGGCGTTGCGCGACCTCCCAATCACCATTTGCGGCGCCGGCCGCCAGACGCGTTCCTTCTGTTATGTCAGCGATCTCATCGAAGGCCTGGTGAAACTGATGGCCAAGCCCCAGGATTTCTCCGGCCCGGTCAATCTCGGCAATCCAAACGAGTGCACGATCGTGGAACTGGCGCAACTGATCCTGGATCTGACCGGTTCCAGATCAATGATCAAGCACGTACCCATGCCAAGCGATGATCCTTGCCGGCGCTGCCCGGACATTCGTCAGGCCATCGCCGAACTGGATTGGCGGCCGGCAATCGCGCTTCGCGAGGGCCTGTTGCACACCATTGGCTATTTCGAGCAACAGCTGCGTGCCGGCATAGATAGTCCTGCCCTGCAGCCCGCAGCAACCGCCTGATACTCGATTTTTTGCATTTTTCCGGCCACGCGCTTCTCTAAAGGGGGCAAGCAGGGAATCCATCGGAGGCTTAACGTGAAGCAACCGCCGGGAACACAAGCTCCGGACAACGATACCCGTCGGAATGCGCAATGGCAGGCCGATTCCAGTCGCCCGGACACACGGGAGGTCATGGTCGCGTTGTGGCATGCGATGCTTGGATTCCGGGCTCGTCTGCTGATAGCGACGCTGCTGTTGTTGCTGGCAAAGCTATCGACTGTCGCGGTGCCGTTGTTCCTCAAGCAGATCGTCGACGTACTCGGCAGGCCGGAAAGCATCGCAGCGTTGCCGTTGTTTCTGCTGCTCGGCTATGCGTTGCTGCGGTTTGCCGGAACGCTATTCGGCGAATTTCGTGATCTGGTATTTGCGCGCGCGTCATTGATGACGGTACGCAGCTTCACCGAGCGTGCTTTTTCACATCTGCTGCACCTCACGCCGCGTTTCCATCTGATGAACAGCACCGGCCGGCTCAGTCGAGATATCGAGCGCGGAACCGCCAGCATCGGCTTTCTGCTGGGCGTGGGACTGTTTACGATTGTTCCCACGCTGGTCGAAATCATTGCCGTCATGGCAATCCTGGTCTATCAATACAACGACTGGTTTACCAGCATCATCGCTGCCACGTTCGTGCTGTATACGGTGTTCACGGTGGAATTCACGCAACGCCGCGAAATTTACCAACGCGCGCTGAACAAGCTGGATTCCAACGCAAACAGTCATCTGGTGGATAGCCTGATCAATTATGAAACCGTGAAGTCTTATGCGAACGAGGATATGGAAGTCAGGCGCTTTGGCGGGATCATGGCTGACTGGGTGCAAACCGGTTCCCGCAACCAACGCGCCCTTTCAATATTGCATATCGGTCAAAGCAGCATCATTGCAGTGGGCGTCGCCGCAGTCATGGTGCTGGCCGCGCGCGAGGTGTTGCGTGGAACCATGACAGTAGGCGATCTGGTGCTTGTCAACGCCTATGTCATTCAGATCTGCCTGCCATTGAACACACTCGGCTTTGTGTTCCGGCAGGTGCGCGACGCAATAGTCAATGTGGAAAGCCTGTTTGCGTTGCTTCGGCAGCGGCCGGACCTGGAAGACGCTCCGCGCGCGGAGCCACTGGTCATTTCGCAGGCCGAGGTCTGCTTCAATCACGTTGAGTTCGGCTATGAGCCCGGCCAGCAGATTCTTTGGGATATCGACTTTGTCATCCCGCCTGGCCGCACCGTGGCCGTGGTAGGCGGTAGCGGTTCGGGAAAATCGACACTCGCGCGCTTATTGATGCGACTTTACGAGGTGCGTTCGGGCAACATTGAAGTCGATGGCCAGGACGTTCGCGCCATCAAGCAGGAAAGTTTGCGAAACGCGATCGGCATTGTTTCACAGGACACCAGTCTCTTTAACGAGACGCTCGCGTACAACATCGGCTATGGCCGTCCCGAGGGCACCATGGAAGAGATCGTGCAGGCCGCCAAGGCAGCGCACATTCACGACCTGATTTGCACTCTTCCCAATAAATATGAAACTGTTGTGGGCGAGCGCGGCCTCAAACTTTCGGGCGGGGAAAAACAGCGCATCGCCATTGCGCGTGCATTGCTCAAGAACCCTCCGATCATGGTGTTCGATGAAGCCACATCGGCACTCGATGCGTTTGCCGAGCGCGCCATCCAGACTGAACTGGACCGCATAGCGCAAAATCGCACCACACTGGTCATCGCGCATCGGATGTCGACGGTGGTGCGGGCCGATACTATTCTTGTGCTCGAACACGGACGCATTATCGAGCGCGGTACTCACGAGCAGCTGCTGGCAAGGGCAGGCACCTATGCGGAAATGTGGTCCCTGCAGCAGAAACAGCGAGAATTGCAGCAGGCACAAGACAGGCTTGCCATGCAACCGATCAATCTGGCCAACGTCGTGGCCGCCGTAATCGATGCGCTACGACCCGAAATCGATATGCGCACCATCAGCCTGTTTACCATGATCGACTCGCAGTCAGCCCAGGTCACCGGAGATCCCGCCAAACTTCAGCAGATGGTTTGGGACCTGTGCAGTAATGCGATACGAACCGCGCTGCCGGGCGGCCGCGTGGAAGTTCTGGTGCAACGCGTGGGGCCGTGGGTGCAACTTAAGATTGGCGAAGCGGGCGGACGCGCTGCGCTGTCGCCGCAGGAATCGGAGCGATCGCTCGACCCGCTGGAACTGCGCAATGTGGCTCAGCAGTTTGGCGGCCGCCTGACGTTGGAACCCAGTGCGCAGGGCACCGTGTATAAAGTCGATCTGCCGCCGCGGGTACTATCGGCGACTGATCGGCCGGCAACCGTGTCGGCCGCGCGCGCGGACCTGCGTACAGGCACCGGGGACTTGCGCGACGCGCGCATCGCATTGGTCGAAGACCAGGACGACGCCCGCCAACTGCTTGCCTCGCTGCTGCTCACGCGTGGCGCCACTGTTCAGGAGAATTCGACGGGGATGCAAGCGGTAGACTGGTTCAACGCTCACCCGCATCAGCAATGGCCCGACTTGCTGATCTGCGACATCGGTTTGCCTGACATGGATGGATACAGCGTCGTCAACCGGATCAGATCCATTGAAGCGCGTCAGGGCATTGCCCTGGTGGACCGCATGCCTGCGCTTGCACTGACAGGATTCGCACATCCGCAGGATCGGACACGGGCTCTGCTGGCGGGATTTCAAATGCACCTCGGCAAGCCGGTGGACCCGATCGAACTGCTCGCCGTCGTAGCGGCCATGCTCGGGCCGCATAGCGGCCGCCGATTGGACGCTGCAATGTTAACGAGCGCTTCGCAGCAAGAAACAAAGCGCTGAACTGCATGACCACATTATTGCTTGACCGTCGCTGGCATGACGGCATTGCTGGCTGCGTTGTCCTGCAGCCAGCGTTCGATCAGGCACCACGACGCTTCGACATGCGCCGGCACCATGCGCCGGTGCCGCATGACCCAGCGCAACGCACCCAAGGCTTCGATACAACCGATCAGCACATCACGATCCTGAGCGCTGCTGCGCAAGGCGCTCAGCGTGTGACGCAACGCGCTCACGGGGTGGCGGCGTAACCAAGCGACCCAGAGCGAGTTTCGCGTCAGCAAGCGCCTGCGTGCCACCGCATCCCTATTAGACGATGGATAGTGATGAACAGTCAGTGCATCGCTATAGATCATGGACCAGCCACGCGTGGCAAGGTCGAGCGCCAACAATGCTTCTTCGCCGCCAATGAATAATTTGGGCTCGTAGCCGCCGGCCTGCAGGAACGCACTGCGTCTGAATACGCATGCGCCCGCCATGAACCCGGCAACGACGCGCCCGGGATAGCCGGCGCACGGCAGCGGGCTGCTTGCCATGGCACGGCACGCCGGGTCTTCACGGCCTTGTGTCCCCACCAGGATGCGCGCCGAAAACACGCCAACGCGTGGATGATTTCGCAACAGGGTGCTCGCCCTGGCCAGTGAACCCGGGGCCCATACCGTGTCGTCATCCGAGAACGCCACGTATTCCGTGCACGCTGCCTGCGCACCGATATTACGCGCGGCCGCGCCGACGTTCGTCGCGAGCGAAATGACGTGCACGTCTGGAAAACGCTCGCTCAAGCGCTGCGCCGAGTTGTCGCTGGAGTTGTTGTCTACGACGATGATGGGCGGCCGCTCGGGCAGTGCAGTGGTATGCGCAACCGTGCGCAGCAACTCATCTGCCCGGTTATAAGTCAGGATGACTACCGATACGGAGCTTCTGGCTGGACGTTCCATTCGATATCCCTCGATCAGGCTGGGCGGGACAGCCGCCAGTAAGCTTCGGCCGCGAAGGCGTCGAGGCGGCCGGGCCGGCCCGGCGAATCCAGACCACGCAATTGACTTGTATAGCACTGCACCGCGCGCCGCTTGGCTACGCGCTTGCGCTGCTCAAGCGCCGGCACCGGCGTGACAACCCAGCCCGTGCTGGCCAGGACGCACAGTTGCTGCTGCAGCAACCCCGGAATGCGGCGATAAAACGCATCTTCATAGGCAAGCCAGGTGTAATCGCGCGCTTCGCGCGCCACGCGCACTGCAGCCTCATGCGCGAGGGCGTGATCACGGTGGAACAAGCCGAACGGGATGGCCACGGTATGCGGCCGATAGCAGTTCACTGCCTCTCGAATCGCGCTGGCGAGTTCGTCCAGGCTCACGCGTTCGCCTTGCTGACGATACTGATCGTCCGGGAACTTCAGCCGCGATGGCAGCGCGTGCAGCATGCTCAGCGCAGCATCGTCTTCAGTCTCGCGCACGGCCAGCGCATGCCGCGCCGATGTAAATCCGCACGCGGCGTCCCAATCGGTGCACACCGCCGGATTTTGGCCGGGGCCCGCGAATAGCGACAGCACCACGGAACCCGGATGCGCCGCCAGCATTTCACCGCAGCCCAATACGCCATCATCGAGGTGAGGCGAAATCACCAGCAGCGGTGTAGCGAGTGCGGCCGGCATATCGATGTTATTTCCGCGCTTCCACGAACAGCGTTTCGCGTTCGCGGTTATCGAGGCTCGCCAGCTGCGGAAATCGGCTGAATGTCACGCCAAAGGCGCAGCGCTCGATGTCGTGATAGCCGGCTGCGGCAAGCGCCTCGCCCAGAAAGTCGAAGTTGCACGGCGTACGCACTGAGCCATACCAAATGATCTGTGTGATCAATTTGGCCCCAATACTGCGCGCGTGCTCATCGGGCACATAGAAATACGCGGCATCGCGTCGGACATACGCACTAATGGCCCGATCAATATCCGGAACTGCCAATCGCAACACGCCGCCGGGTTTCAGCACGCGCCGGATTTCACGTAATGCAGGCACGATCTCGGCATAGTCCAGGTCCTGCAAGACATGGATGGCGACAACGTAATCGGCGTAATCCGCGCCGAGTGCCAACCCTCTGCGCAGGTCACAGCGGAGATCCACACCGGGTAAAGCTTGCGCATCGCAATTTACCCAGCCTGATCGCGCCATCGGCCCGCAGCCGAGATTAATCCCGATTGAGGCGTTCGTATGCTGTGCGCGAGAACCCGGGGGCGCCGCTGTAGCGCCGTCTTGCTGTGCAAGTCCCATCGCCCGGCGTAGCGGCTTCAGGCGCCGCCGATTCCCGAAATTATGCGTCCGGTGCCGCTGCAATTATTACATTCGCCGGATGCGGTACGACCGCTGCCGTTGCATACCGGACAAATGTTTTCACCCGTGCCCGGTGTTCCGGGAGCGGCTTCGTCTCCCGGCGCCTGCTCCGATTGGTTGGCCACCGGCGTGCTTTGTGATTGCATCATTTCGCGCTCCTAGCAAGGTACGTTGTCTTCAGCAAATTTGGTGCCGCGAACTCGGCTGGCGGGTCAGTCCGCGCGGCCGCCGGGTCGCTCTCAACAGCTGCGAATCCAGCCTGCTCGCTATTGGTCAGCAAAATTTGCTGACGGTTTAGTCTTTTTTACAGCGTCCCTCGCTACGCCCGGTCTAACGCCGCGAAATCAGCCGCCGTCCATTGGGTATGGTCCTTGCAACATGGCACGGGCGCGTTGCATGCACCCATGGTGGGTGCACGCCGAAGTTCGAACAAATGTCAGGAGACCCTTTATGAAAGTACCCTCTAAACTATTGCGTAGCATGATCATTGGCGCCTTGCTGACCGGTGCATGGTCGCTCGCACCGGCCGCGGACCAGCAAACTCAAAGCCAGACCGGCGCAAGCACGAGCCAGTCGAAGCTTGACCACAAGGACCAGAAGTTCATCGAAAAAGCGGCCCAAGATGGCATGGCTGAAGTCGAACTGGGCCGGCTTGCGCAGACCAAGGCATCCAACGACCAGGTTAAACAGTTTGCGCAACACATGGAGCAAGAGCACAGTCAGGCCAACGATGAACTCAAACGCATTGCACAGGCCAAGGGTGTGACGATCCCGGCGTCAACGGATCACTCGCACACGAAAAAAATGGACAAAATGCAAAAAGAATCCGGCGCTGATTTCGACAAGCAGTACATGGCCGAAATGGTGAAGGAACATGAAAAAGATCTGAAATTCTTCCGTGAGGAGGCGCAGAATGCCAAAGATCCAGAGCTCAAGACCTTTGCGCAAAAGACCGCACAAAAAATCAACGAGCATTTGAATATGGCACGTCAGATCGCCGGCCAGGTCGGAGCCGAAGGTGGCAAGACCGGAATGAATGAGCACCAGCCGAACAAGGAATCCCACGCGGACGCGGGCAAACCTGACACGTCGGCCAGCAGCACTACCAGCAGCAACAGATAACTGCTCTAACTACTACATTGTTCCATCCATGCCGGCCGCTTCGCGGCCGGCATGTTTTTTGGCCTTTAGCGCAGAAGCTCGGGCCCTGGTGCCAGTTACCCAGGCGAACGCATCCAACCAGTCTTCTACAAAGCGGCCAATACCAAACCGGCGCAGCGCGGCGGCGCGTGCACCTTCCCCAAGTCGCCGCGCCAGAGCCGCGTCGTCAATTAGAGCGCGCATGTGGTTCGACAGGCGATTCAAGTCGGTATCGATATAACCAGAGCGGCCGTTTTCAATCGCGGTTGCCATCTCGGTGGTGGCCAGTCCGACGATCGGCACACCAGCCATCATGGCTTCGATGACGGCAAGTCCCATGCTGGTATAGCGAATCGGATTGAACAGGAAACGATAGCGCGCTATGAACGCGGGCATATCGCGGTGCAGGACTTCGCCGAGCCCGCCGGCCTGCTGCGCGTCCATGCCGATCAGATCCAGCGGAACCTGCGTGCGCATGCGTTCAAAGATATCGGCCCCGAGGCGCCGGCCCCGCTGCATCAGGTTGTTGACCACCACAATGCCGCGCGCAAGTTCGCCGCTATAAGAAACGCCGGGGTCGATTACGCCGTGCTCAATGACCCTGCGCCCGGTTCGTCCGCTATCCCACATGAGGTCATTGAATGGCGTGACGTGCACGAGCAGCACGTCCGGATCATCCACTGGGTGCCGCGTTTCCGTCGGCGATTCCCGCGGTGGATCATGCTCCAGATAAATGCGCGGCAGCCGGCGCTGCGCCTCGGTCAGATAGCGAAACTGGTCCTCGAAGTAATGATGGTCGTCCTGAAACAGCAGACAGTCGAAGCGGCCGTGCTTCGCTTCATCGACCGGCATGTCGTGCACGTTGCCGCCCCACGGCAAGTGCCCGCCGCGGCCGCCATAGCCGGCGGGCCGTCCCGGTTTCACCATGACGTGAAATTCGTGCGGCACCTGGGTGAGGTAATACAGATAACTGCCGTGCGTGTGCCAGGTCAGGATGTTCAGCGCCGCCATGGCTTGTCGCCCTAGAACGTCCCGTTATAGAGCGCGCAGGTACGGCAAACGTCGGGGGGAGTATCTGAATCGAGTTGCTTGCGGAAGCTTTGGTATCCGCTGTTATTCCATACCGCCGCGACCGAGGACTTGGCCATGTTGCCAAAATTTATGCGATCGGGCGTGGCGACCATGCAGCACGGCATGGCATCGCCCTCAAAACTCAGGTAAGCCCCGCGGCGCGGCCAGTCGCACCGCTTGCGCTGTTGTGGCTGTGCGCGCGGCGCGAGGTTGGGCAAGCGTAATGTCAGGCCCAGCGTTCCGGCGAGGTGCCCGGCTGCCTCGAAGAAATGCGCCACTCGCGCCGGATCTTCGTTCAGCAAGGTCTCGCTGTCCACGAACGCGCGCATGGGCTGGTACTTGGTGGGCAAGCTTTCTTCGCCGAAGTCGTGACACAGATGCTGGACACTCAGTACGTCGATGTGCAATTCATGCGCAAGACGCACGAGTTCAGGCAGCTCATGCAGGTTCTTACGCATCGCCACGGCAACCAGGCGTATCTCCGGTAATTCGCTGTGCTGGCTTTCCTTGGCTTGCGTAAGGCGCCGTATATTGCGCAACACCCGCTCGAATTTTGCGCGCACCCGGATGTATTCGAAGGTCTGCGCGCTGGCTCCGTCGAGTGAGACATGGATGCGGCGTAGTCCGCTGTTTACGCATTCCACCGCGCGGCGCTCGCTGAGCAGCGTCAGATTGCTGTTGGTGGAAACTTCGATGCCACGCTGCACGGCATAGCGGACCATATCGAAGAAGCGCGGATGCATCAATGGTTCGCCCATGCCCTGCAGATGCAATTCCGTAAGCTGCGGGAACTGGTCGACGAGCCTGCAGAATATATCGAAGTCCATGAATGCGGCGGGATGGTCTGGTGTGCCATCGGTGCGGAACTGGATCGGACACATCCTGCAGCGCAAGTTACATTGCCCTACCGGTTCGATCTGCACGAAGTGCGGCAGCTCGGCGACGCCAGACCGGGATTCGGCCGCTGTGCCGTCCATGTCAGGCAAACCCGACCCGGAATTTCAACATGCCGGCCAGTCGCCAGAATACCGCGAGCGGAGGAATCAGCACCGAGGTCACGATCATCTCGGTCACATGCGACACCGTGTGCGACGTCCCTCGCAGACGCTGCATGCAGAAACGCGCCGTGAGCAAGCACCATAAGCCGAGCAGGATCGCAGCCAGCCAGGCGCTGCCAAATAAACCGTTGGCGATGGCGCCGAGCATCGCCGCCACGATCGCGTAGTAGTCCCAGCGCGGCGATTTGCGGATGCGGCTGCGATACAGACGGGGATGGTTCTTGTACAGCAAAGCGTCGAACATGACTTTCTTCTGCTGCTGGAGGCTGATGCCCCAGCTTGCGGGACGCACAGGGTGAACGACTACGGCGTCTTTCGCGTAGCCGATGCGCGCTCCCGTTTCAAGAATTCTGAATTGCAAGTCAGAGTCTTCACGCCACGCCAGTTTGAAGCGCTCATCAAACCCGCCCACGCGCTCAAGCAGCGCCTTGCGGCAAAAACAGTTTGCCGTGACGAATTCCGCCCGCTCCAATCCACTGGCGTCGCGCTCATAGTCGGTCGGCTGTTGTGGAATCGGCATGACAATGCGCCCGCACACCGCGCCAAATGAATCCTCCAAAGCCTTCAATCCGTTGCTTAGCCAAAACGGGTCTGGAACGGTATCGTCGTCAGTGAAGGCAACAATGTCACTGCGCGCCATTCTCCAGCCCCGGTTGCGAGCAGCTGCGGGTCCATGTGGGCCCGGAGAGGCGACGTAGTGCATGGCGTTACCGGCCCGAATCACCACCGCTGACCAGCTCTGGTAAACCGCGTGGGTAGCCTCGCTTGGGCGGTCATCGACTACAATGATTTCGAAGAACGCCTCGAATTGCTGGCGGGACAGCGCATCGAGGCAGCGCTCAAGCAGATGCGGGCGACCGCAGGTTGGTACGACGACACTGACAATCGGTACGGCCCTTCCCGCGCGCGCGGGCTCTAGTACTTTAATCAAGCCGATTGACGCTTCTGTGTGATCCGTATGCTGCGGCATCGTTACAAGACTTTGTGAACCCGGTTGACAATCTGCTTAGCAACTCCTGTTCCAATGCCGGGCAGGTCGGTCTGGTGCCCCTCGTGCGCGTGCCAGCCTTATGGCTGCGCAGCGCAGAAAGTTTTACCGGCGCATCGGTAAATATGCGCGCCGAGCCAAACCTCGCGGCCGCTTTAAGCGCCCGGACGATGAAGAGCTCGAATTAACGGCGGCTAACGGCGTACCGTTGCGGCGTTCTGTCCGAACAGAATTTTGCGCGACTCATCGTCGATCGTCGGCCTGCTATTGATCGCCTTACCTTTTTCGTAAGCGCGTATCACGGCGGGTCGTGCCTGTACCGCTTCGAACCATCGCTTCAGGTTTGGAAAATCATTCAGGTCCTGCTGTTGCCGCTGATGCGGCACAATCCAGGGATAGGCAGCCATATCGGCAATGGAATAACTTCCGGCCACGAATTCGCGACTGGCAAGCCGGTTGTCGAGCACTGCGTAGAGCCGCGCGGTTTCGTTGACGTAACGGTCAATCGCGTACGGCAATTTCTCCGGAGCGTACTGGGTGAAATGATGATTTTGGCCCGCCATCGGACCCAGCCCGCCCATTTGCCAGAACAACCACTGCAGCACTTCAAAGCGGCCACGTAAATCGTCCGACAGAAACTGATGCGTCTTCTCGGCAAGGTAGACCAGGATGGCGCCGGATTCAAACACGGCAACCGGTGGCCCGCCGTCCAGCGGCGCATGATCGACCACGGCAGGCATGCGGTTATTAGGCGAAATGGCCAGGAACTCCGGACGAAACTGTTCCCCAGTGCCGATGTTCACCGGGACCAGCCGGTAAGGCGTAGCAGTTTCTTCCAGGAAAATGGTGATCTTGTGTCCGTTCGGAGTGGGCCAATAATGCAAATCGATCATGATGTTGTTTTCGAGGGTGATGGTTGAGGAGCGCTATGATGCGCCATCAGCGGGCGCCTGAAGTTTGGTCCGGCTTCGAACTACTTTTTAGCGCGTTAGGACTCCGGAAACAATCACGACATGAACAGGCATTTCGATCTTCTTACCATCGGTGCCGGCAGCGGCGGCGTCGCCATATCAAATCGAGCCGCAGCGCACGGCGCGAAGTGTGCGTTGATCGAAGCCGGTCGCATAGGCGGCACTTGCGTGAACGTGGGTTGCGTGCCCAAGAAGGTCATGTGGAACGCAGCCATGCTGTCCCATTCGCTGCACGACGCTCCGGACTACGGTTTTTCGATTCCATCGCATGCATTCGACTGGAATATTCTAAGGCGCCAGCGCGATCAGCATGTGCTGGACCTTAATGGCCATTATGAACGCAACCTGCTTAAAAACGGTGTCGAGATTGTGCGCGGCATGGCAAAGTTTGCCGGGCCGAAGGCGGTAAGGGTGGGTGGGGACCTTTTGACTGCCGAGCATGTCGTGATTGCCGTTGGCGGGCGGCCGATGATGCCGCAGCTTCCAGGCGCGACTTTCGGTATCACTTCGGACGGTTTTTTCGAGTTGCAGGACCAACCCCGAAAAGTGGCCGTTGCTGGTGGCGGCTACATTTCTGTCGAACTTGCCGGCCTGATGCGCGCGCTCGGCAGCGAGGTCACCATGCTGCTGCGACGCGCGCACTTTTTGAACGACTTTGACACCATGCTGCGCGATGAACTCATGGCGCACCTGCAAGACGATGGCGTGCGCATGATCGCCAGTACGCGTATCGCCAAGGTTGAACGGCTGCCTCACGGATTGCGCATTGACTTCGAAAGTGGCGAATGCATCGAAGGCCTGGATGCATTGGTGTGGGCAGTTGGGCGGCGGCCGAATACCGATCAGCTGAATCTGTCGGTGACTGGCGTAATAACGGACGCCGATGGTCACATCGGGACCGACGCGTATCAGGCGACCAACATTCCCGGGATCTACGCCATCGGCGACGTCACCGGGCGTTTCGAACTCACCCCGGTCGCAATCGCCGCTGGCCGGCGACTAGCCGATCGTCTGTTTGGTGGCATGCGTGATCGCAAACTGGTTTACGAGAACATCGCGACCGTGTTGTTCACCCACCCCCCGATCGGCACCATCGGATTGTCAGAGGAAGCTGCCGTGAAAGCGCATGGCGCCGGCGCGGTCCGCGTATACGAATCGCGCTTCACACCCATGCTGCATGCTTTCACCCGCCGTAAGGTCATGTGCTCGATCAAGCTGGTGGTGACCGGACAAGCTGAAAAAATAATCGGTTGCCACATTATCGGGCCGGGTGCCGATGAAATCATGCAAGGCTTCGCCGTCGCACTGCAGATGGGCGCAACCAAGCATGACTTCGACGAGACCGTCGCCATTCATCCCACGGTGGGCGAAGAACTTGTGACCATGCGTTCTAGCCGCCCGGCCGCTACTGCATAGCCGGATCATCGGCTTTTGTAAGAATCATGGTATCTTCGCCCGGCGCTGATCAGCGCGGTCAACATTCAATACGGAAGGAATCAGCATGAGCATCAAACGGCTGCATGTCGGCGCGCGTCTTTCACAAGTCGCAATTCACGGCGATACGGTCTATACCGCCGGCATCGTAGCGGACGACACCAATGTGGATGTCGCCGGCCAAACGGGGCAGATCCTGGACAAGATTGATCAGTACCTGAAGGAAGCGGGCACGGACAAGACCAAAATAATCTCCACCACCATCTGGCTTGCGGACATCAAGGACTTCGCGCTGATGAACTCGGTGTGGGATCAGTGGGTGCCAAAGGGCAACACACCGCCGCGCGCGTGTGTCGAATCAAAACTAGCAACGCCGGCATACAAGGTCGAGATTCGAGTCATTGCAGCGCGGACGTAACCGAATTTGAGTACGTCCCGGCGGCGGCTTGTGCCCTAAAGGCTAAGGGGCAAAATCAGCCAGCGTTGGTCTCAGCATTTTTCGATGCAGTACACTTTCGGTCGGTCGCTAAGGACCAAGCTCGCGGTCGCTCCCCGAAATGATCTGCGAGATACCGGTCCGAGGCATTCCCAGCTTCGCTGGTGTAATTCCACAATAAGCACGGAGGGTGAAGTGAATCTGCTGAGCGAATCGGCCATATTCCTGGCCGCCGCGGTTGTCACCGTGCCGCTGTTCCGGCGTTTCAAATTGGGCGCCGTATTGGGTTATCTTACGGCCGGTGTGCTGATCGGGCCGTACGGATTGCGGTTCTTAAGCGCCGGCGACAACTTGCTGCACCTGGCGGAACTGGGCGTGGTGCTGTTGCTGTTTGTGATCGGCCTCGAACTGCAACCGTCGCGGCTTTGGGTCCTGCGCCGTTCGGTATTCGGGTTGGGTTTTGCACAGGTCTTGGTTACCGGCGCCGCGTTGGGCCTGATTGCATTTAGCTTGGGGCTCGGGATGACAAGCGCGCTGGTCATAGGCCTCGGCCTGGCGATGTCGTCCACTGCATTCGTGTTGCAAATTCTGGCGGAAAAAGGTCAGTTGTCGCAACGCCACGGGAGATCGTCCTTCGCTATCCTGCTGTTTCAGGATTTGGCTGTGATTCCGCTGCTGGCCCTGATCCCGTTGCTCGGTGCGGGCGAAGCCAGCGCCGTGGGCGGTAGCGTATGGCTCGGCGCGTTGAAGGCCATCGGTGTCATCATCGCCGTGATCATCGGCGGGCGTTATCTGTTGCGCCCCGTGCTGCATGCCATCGCAGCGGCCGGCATCCAGGAAATATTCACAGCGGCGGCGTTGCTGGTGGTCATCGGCACGTCGCTGCTAATGACGTCGGTCGGGTTATCCATGTCGCTGGGTGCATTTCTCGCCGGCGTGCTGCTCGCAGACTCGGAATACCGGCATGAACTTGAAGCGGACATCGAACCGTTCAAAGGATTGCTGTTGGGTTTGTTCTTCATTTCGGTGGGAATGTCAGCCAATCTGGGGCTCGTGCTGGCACACCCGCTTGCCATCTTCGGGGCGGCGCTGGGACTGATGGGTGTCAAAGCCGCCATCTTGCTCGGACTCGGCCGCATGTCGGGCCATAGCTGGGACTCTTCGCGCGGTCTCGCTGTTGCGCTCTGCCAAGGCGGTGAATTTGCTTTCGTGCTGTTCGGGCTCGCTGGCAACAATGGCATCCTTGGGCCGACGCTGACGGGCTCACTCGTCATCGTAGTCACGCTATCGATGGCGCTGACCCCGCTTGCATTCGTGCTCAACGACGTATTCATCGCCCGCTGGGTCAAGAAGCGCAACGAAGAACATTTCGACGAGATCGATGCCGGCGAAAATAAGATCATCATCGCCGGCTTCGGGCGCGTCGGCCAGATCGTCGCCCGGCTGTTGCGCGCCAGAAAAATTTCCTTCACGGCACTGGACAAGAGCGCCGAACAGATTGACACCGTGCGCCGGTTCGGCAACCGTGCGTACTATGGCGATGCGTCGCGCCTGGATATGTTGCGCGCCGCCAAGGCGGACAAGGCAGAGATCCTGGTGCTCGCGATCGATGACATCGAAGCTTCGGTGCACACAGTGGCAACGGTCAGGAAGCATTTCCCGAATCTCAGAATCTATGCCCGCGCTCGCAACCGCTTCCATGCGTATCGGCTGCTCGATCTGGGCGTGGACTATTTGATGCGCGAAACGTATTTGTCTTCGCTAGAACTTGGCCGGCAGGTGTTGCTGGGTTCCGGACTTGCTGAATGGGACGCGCACGATACCGTTGCGCGTTTCCAGGAACATGATGAGCGTGCGCTGCAACGCCAGCACGCCGTCTATCACGATGAGACGCAGCTGATCCAGTCGTCGAAAGACGCAGCTCGGGAGCTGGAAGAAATATTCGAATCGGACATCGAGAGCAACCGCCATAAGCCATCGTCCGCTCCCGCCCGGCCGGTTTTCAGCCCGAGTGATATCAGATAGTGCGGTGGCGAGTGGCGAGTGGCGAGTGGTTAAATTTGGAACTAGCCACCAGCCACTAGCCACTGCATTTCCTACTCTATCGCCGTATCCGGTTCTTCCCGTGGCGCCGGGCGGTGCCCGATGGCGACATACAGCCCGCTGCCGACAATAATGGCCATGCCGATGAAGGCATGCGTGTCAGGAAAATCGCCAAAAACCACAAATCCCAGCAACACCACCCACAACAATTGCATATAGCCCAGCGGCGACAGGAACGAGGCGTTCTCGAGTTCCATCGCCTTGATCAGCATGTAATGTCCGAAGCCGCCGGCGACGCCGAGCAACATCAACAGCGGAACATGGCGCCACTCGGGCGTTTTCCAGAAGAAGGGCACCACCAGCGTCATGAGCACGCAGCCGACCAGCGCCGTATAGAAAAGCGTAGCCAAGGGATTCTCCGATTCACTGAATTTGCGCGTCATAATCTGGTAGATGCTGTAACAGGACGCCGAACCCAATGCGAATAGCGCCGGCCACTGCAGCATCGCACTGCCTGGACGCACGATGAACAGTACGCCGGCAAAGCCGGCCGCGACGGCAATCCATCTGCGCCAGCCAACGTGTTCATGCAACAGCCCGACGGCCAATAAAGTCACCAGCAGCGGTGACACAAAGCTGACCGCCTTGACCTCGGCCATCGGCAAGAAACTCAATGCGTTGAAATTGAACAGCGTCGAACCCATGAGCAGAGAGGCGCGAAAAACCTGCCCGCCCGGTTTACGTGTGTGCAGCAGCCGGGTTCCCATGCGCGGCGCTAGTAACATCAGCATGAGCCACGTATGCATCATGTAGCGCCACCACACCAGCATCGGGACCGGATAGGACCGGCTAAGATATTTGGCGGTTGTTTCGAGTACAGAAAAGCACACCACCATGATCATCATGAATGCGATAGCGCGGGTTCTGCGGTGGAGTGCCCGGAACTGGGCCAGCGAGGCGGCGATCAAGCAATGCTGACAGACGAAAGGCGGTGCCGAATTTTAGCTGAAGCCACCGGAATCGGCATTGCTTCCCGGCAACCCGAACAATACTCGCTGCAATCCGCCTGGTGCCGCTATAATTGCGGCTCCCCGCCCTAGAGCGCCCGCGGACGCAGCTTGTTCACGTCCTTGAAGCTTCAGGAGGTAATTTCGATGCGCATGGAAGCCCATATTCACGGAACCGTTTTACTGCGTGCCGGCACGACAACCGTTCAGATCGAAGAGGCGTTGCGTCCGTGGCTCCAATACATTGACGAGGATAGCATCGCCGATGCGAAAAGCGTTCATCCCGATGAGCCCGGACTGGTATTTGATCGCCGCCGCCGTGTCCTGGAAGTGTGCTGGACGGGCGACGTCGGCCGCAGTTTTCATCAGACAGTGGCAGATGCGCTTGCAGCGCTCAATCCGTTTTCCGAAGAAGCCGCCGCATTCGAAGTCAGCTACTACCTCGAAGATGGCAAGGACGAATTCAGCCTGGTGTTCGTAGGTCCCACGCAAGATGCCATTCTGGAAGCACAGCGCGCCCTCATGCTCGAAGACGTGCGCGTTTTGCTCTCGCGCCAGTTCAGCGATCCGGAGATCGCGCAAGTCGTGGCGCTGGTCAATCAACTGTTCGAGCGCAATGTCAAAGCCGGAACTTCGAACACGCAAACGTCCACCAGCCCGTCCGAACCCATACCGATGCCGGCGGGACGCAAGCACCTGCATTAGTTTTTTTCACGACCTGGCAGAGAAGGTCGTGCCCTGCTTTGCTGAACTGCATGTTGTAAACCACGCGCCCGGGAACAGCCCGGGCGCTTTTTTTATAAGCGATCATGCCGGATCTCGCGCAACAGTCTTCCCTGCGATTGCCCGCGGTTAAGCAGGATACGCGCGGCCGCCGTCGCGTAGATCTGCGCGTGGTCATCACACTGGCGTTGCCGCTATTCGTCAACAGCGGCATCCAGGCATTGCTGAATCTGACCGACACCTGGTTTATCGGGCGCATTTCCACCGATGCAACCGCGGCAGTCGGCGCCTCATACTGGTTCGTTATCGTCGCGATCCTGTTCTTCGGCGGTCCCGGACTGGCGGTGCAGACGCTCGCGGCACAGGCATTCGGCGCCGGCGATAATCGTTCGGCATCGCGCGCAGCGTGGGCTGGCGTGCGCGGCATGCTGCTGGTGGCACCGGCATTTGCAATCATCGCTGTGCTCGGTCCAGGCCTGATGGGTGCGTTAAACATAGAACCCCGGGTTGCGCAACTCGCAGCCGCTTACTGGTTTCCGCGCCTGCTCGGCGGCGCATTTGCCGTCGGTATCTGGGCCACCACAGGGTTCTTCAACGGCATTGGCCGTACCGGCACCACGCTCGCCCTGATGACGTTCGTTGCCGTGCTCAACGCCGTACTGAACCAGGTGTTTATCTTTAAACTCGGCTGGGGTATCGCCGGCAGCGGATGGGCCACGACCGCTGCGCTTGGCGTCGGCTTGCTCGTTTCCGTTGCGCTGATGCTCAGACGCACCATCGACGGGGAGTTCGCTTCGCGCACGACCTGGCGCGACAGTCGCGCCGAATTGCGCACGCTGTTCCGGGTCGGCTTTCCGATTGGCCTGTTCCCGGCCATCGACGTCGCAGGACTGGCCGCGTTCCAGGCCATGCAGGTCGCGGCCGGAGCAGTCGACGGCGCGGCCACGCAGATTGTGATGATGCTGACTTCGATTGCCTATCTGCCAACCATGGGGTTCGCGCTTGCCGGCACCACACTGGTGGGTCAGTCGATCGGTGCCGGGGACAAGGAGTGGGCCAGCAAAGTAGGCAACACGACCATCAAACTCGCCGTGTGCTATATGGGTTTGGTAACCGTATTTCTTGCCGTCATCGGCCCCTGGCTCGTTCCGTTGTTCGTGAATGCGGCCGATCCTCATGCCGCCAGTGTGATTGCGCTCGCGCGCACGCTGTTGTGGTTTGCAGCGGGTTACCAAATTTTTGACGGCCTCAATCTGGGCGCAGGTTTTTGTTTGCGCGGTGCCGGGGACATGCGCGTACCGACGCTCACGATCATCTTCTTATCCTGGTTCGGGTTTGTACCCCTCACGCACATCTTCACCTTTGCACCGGGGCAGGGTTGGGTCGGTTTTCTGCCGCAGCTCGGCTATGGCGCCATTGGTGGCTGGGCCGTTGCGGTGGTGTATTGCGTTGCGCTTGGCAGCTTCATTTATCTGCGCTGGCGCTCAGGGGCATGGCGCAAGATCAACCTGCGCTAAGATAGCGAACTGATTCCACTATTGCGCAGGTCACACAAGGCGCACGAATAATCGGGAGGAGATTCATGCAACCCATACTGGTGCGGTTTTGCCTTGTTGTCCTGCTGTGCACCGCGGCGCTGTTGCACGCAGCTCCGCTCACGCAATCCAGTCCGGAAGAGGTAGGCCTGTCTTCAGCGCGGCTTGGCCGTCTCGATCTGGCCCTGCAGAAAGCAGTCGACAGCGGCGAGCTACCCGGGGCAGTGGTGTTCATCGCTCGTGACGGACATCTGGTCTATGCGAAGAGTTTTGGCTGGCTGGATCGGGAAAAAAACATCCCGATGGCAAACGACGCGATCTTCCGCCTTTACTCCATGACCAAACCCGTGGTCAGTGTCGCGGCCATGATGCTGGTCGAGGAAGGCAAGCTGGGATTGCAGGAGCCGGTGTCGAAGTACCTTCCGGAGTTCAAGGAAATGAAAGTCGGCGTGGAATCGAAGGATGCCGATGGCAAACCGGTACTGAACCTGGTCGAGGCCAAACGCCAGATCACCGTGCAGGACTTGCTGCGCCATACTTCCGGCCTGACTTACGGCGTGCTCGGTGCACCGACTGCCGTGAAAAAGTTGTACAACGAGGCCAACATTTTTTCCCAGAAATGGGTGCTGGCGGATTTTTGCCGGGCGCTCGCAAAATTGCCTTTGCAATTCCAGCCCGGCACGACGTGGGAATATGGCCATTCCACCGATGTCCTCGGTCGAGTTGTCGAAGTGGTTTCGGGCCAAACGCTGGATGCGTTTCTCGCCAAGCGAATTTTTGAACCGTTGAAAATGCCCGATACCGGCTTCCAGGTACCTGCCGCAAAGCAGGCCCGCATCGCGCATCCGATGCCTGACGTGTACACCGGGAAAACGCCTGAACTAATCGATTTCAGCAAACCGCAAACTTTTTTTGCCGGCGGCCACGGGCTGGTATCCACTGCTGGCGACTACTTGCGTTTCGCGCAGATGCTGGCCAATGGCGGCGAATTGGAAGGCGTGCGCCTGCTCGGACCGCGCACGGTGGAATACATGACCTCGAACCACGTGAATCCACAAATCGACAAAGGTTCGACTTACCTGCCCGGCCCCGGCTACGGCTTTGGCCTTGGTTTTGCAACCCGGATTGATCGCGGGCAGTCGGAATGGCCTGGCTCGCCCGGCGATTTTTTTTGGGGAGGCTATGCCGGCACTTATTTCTGGGTCGATCCCGCAGAAGAACTGGTCCCGATATTCCTGACGCAGGAACCGCTGCGGCGCACCTATTATCGCGTCCAGTTGCGTAATCTCGTGTACCAAGCGATCGTGAAGTAAATCCCTCGCTGCGTTCTTGCGACATGCATCTCCGGTTCCTGCTGCTGCTGCTGACCATAATCGCATGCTCGACGCCCCAGGCAACGCTGGCGCAGACGGAAAATCAGCGTGTATTTTTGCTGGTCGCCGCCCCCGGCATGCTGGATCCCACGTTCAGCAATACCGTGGTGCTGGCCGTGAGAGCGGATGACGGGGGTCCAATCGGTTTGATCCTGAATCGACCCAGCACCGTCGAATTGCGCTCACTGTATCCGGATCGTGCCGAACTGGCGGCCCGGCGCGACGTCGTTTTTCTGGGCGGTCCGGTTGAACCTGATGCGCTGTTGTTTGCATTCCGCTCACAGACTGCGCCGCCAAAAGGTTTGCTGGTCGCGGACGATATCTACATCAGCGGTTTCAGCGCAGTTCTAGACCAACTGCTGAAGCATCCGGAAAACGCCAGCCAGCAGCGCTTCTTCACCGGCTTCTCGGGCTGGGCCAGCGGTCAACTGGAGGACGAAATTGCGCAAGGCGGCTGGTACGTCGTGGCATTCGATCCGAGAAGCGTATTCGACATGAATCCGCTCACGCTCTACGACGAAATGCTCAAGCGCGCAGCGGCCCCGCGCATTGAAGCGTGGGGCACGCCAGGTCCGCTGGCGCGCGCCCGCGCACACTAAAGCCGCCGCCACGGCGCCTTTGCATATGCTTGCTCCGCGCTTTTTCCCGATGGGCGATCAGGCGCTGATCGTGGAATTCGGCGAGCGCATCGACACCGCCCTAAGCGCGCATATCGCGGCGCTCGCGCAACAACTGCGCGATTCGCGGCCCATCGGCGTCCTGGATATCGTGCCCGCCTATGCGACTCTGGCCCTGCATTATGATCCGGCTGTGGTGGGCGCCGGTGCATCGCCGTACGAGACGCTGTGCGACATCATCGCACAGTGGCTGCAAACGCAACCTACCTCAGCTGCAGCGGTCGGACGCCAAATCGAAATTCCGGTCTGCTATGGTGGCGACTTCGGCCCGGACCTGGATGCATTGGCGCGCGCGGCAGAGCTATCGAGCGAAGAGGCCATTGCACTGCATAGCGGGGCAACCTACCACGTGCACATGCTAGGGTTCGTACCGGGTTTTGCCTATCTCGGCGGACTGGATGCAAGGATCGCGATGCCGCGGCGGGATACGCCGCGCGCGCATGTGCCGGCGGGCAGTGTCGGCATCGCAGGCCAGCAGACCGGCATTTATCCGCTGGATACGCCGGGCGGCTGGCAAATCATCGGCCGCACCCCGCTGCAGCTATTCAGACCCGACAGTTCACCGCCAAGCCTGCTGAATGCCGGAGACCAGGTGCGCTTCGTGCAAATTTCGGCGGTGGAGTTTGAAGCGCAATCAAAAGCCGCATCATGAGCGTGACCGTACTCAAGCCCGGCATGCTGACTACCGTTCAGGATCGGGGACGTACGGGCTTTCAGCATCTGGGCGTGCCAGTATCGGGCGCAATGGATTTCGATTCGCATCGACTTGCCAACATCCTGGCCGCGAATGATTCCGGGGAAGCCACCCTCGAAGTGACGCTGCAAGGTCCGCGCCTTCGCTTTGAGCAAGACGCCTTGATCGCACTGTGTGGCGCTGAGCTGTCGCCGACCATCGATGGTATCCCTGCCCCGGAAGGTAAAGCTGTGCGCGTGCGTGCTGGCACGGTCATCGACTTCGGCCGCGCGGTTGCTGGCTGTCGCTGCTACCTTGCCATTCACGGCGGGTTCGACGTGCCGGTCGTCATGGGCAGCCGCAGTACTTACGACACCGCGCGGCTCGGCGGCGTTGAAGGTCGCGCATTGCGCAAAACGGATGTACTGCCGGTGGGCGCCGCAAAGATCAACGCTTACCCCAGTTTGACGCAGCAACTTGGAAGCTCCAACCGCAGCTTCAGCACAACCAAATGGGCCGTCAACCAGCACAGCGAACAACTGCGGCGCACTCCGCAGATCATTCGCATACTCGCGGGCCGCCACTGGGACGCATTTCCAGCCGCATCACGCGAGATACTGACTAGCTGCGAGTTTCGTATTGCTCCCGACTCGAATCGCATGGGATGCCGCCTCGAATGCGATCACTCGGTCACGGCAGGGCCGCCCGAAATCCTGTCGGAGGCCGTCACCTTTGGCACCATTCAGGTTCCTCCGTCCGGCAAGCCGATCGTACTAATGGCGGACCGGCAAACCGTAGGCGGGTATCCGAAAATCGCCGAAGTCTCAACCGTGGATTTGCACTTGCTTGCGCAGTTGCGTCCCGGCGAGCGACTGCGTTTCGAACTGACCTCACTGGCGCTGGCGCAAGCGCTGTGGCTCAAGCGTGAACGGGAGATCATCACCATTCGTGAAGCCGTTGACCAGCATGTCCTTCAATGAAGCAACGATAGACGAAGCGTTCTACACGGGCACCGGCACCCAGCATGAGACAATGCCAATATCCGTTCTTGCTTTGCGTGAATGGCACCTGCACGCCAGCTGATGCTTAATGGAATGAAGACTATCGATCTCAATTGCGACATGGGTGAGGCGTTCGGTGCATGGACGATGGGCGACGACAGCGCGCTGCTCGACCACGTGACTTCCGCCAATATCGCGTGCGGCTACCATGCCGGTGATCCTCATACCATGCATCGCACGGTGGAAAGCGCGCTGAAGAAAGGTGTTGCCATTGGCGCGCATCCGTC
>JBJMWI010000103.1:0-3961 GCA_045810225.1 Burkholderiales bacterium | reverse complement strand
GGTCATCCAGTTTGAGGTCGATGTCTTCGATGGTGGCGCCGAGCGCCTCAAACAGTCTGGCTGCGCGTTCGACCTTTTCCGCCACATCCGGATCAACCCGCGCGTAACCCAGCGTACGGCTGTACCCGATGCGAAGACCTTTAACGCCGTCATTCAGCCCCGCGCTGTAATCGATATTCAGTGCCGGTGCCTGATACCAGTCGCGCGCATCCGGCCGCGCAATCACGTTCAGCATCAGTGCCGCGTCCTCCACCGTGCGCACGATCGGCCCCTGGTGCCAGAAAGTGCCCGCCGGTGAATGCGGATGCACCGGCACAATGCCGAACGTGGGCTTGAATCCGAACAGGCCGCAAAAACCGGCCGGAATACGAATCGACCCGCCTCCATCGGTGGCAATGTGCAGCGTGCCCAAGCCTAGCGCCGCAGCGACCGCAGCGCCGCCACTGCTGCCACCGGGCGTCATGCTGCGATTCCATGGATTCACGGTCACGCCGGTGAGCGGACTGTCAGTAACGCCCTTCCAGCCAAATTCCGGCGTGGTGGTTTTGCCCAGAAATACGGCGCCTTGCTCCTTCATGCGCGCCACCGGCGGGGCGTCTTCGGTCCACGGCTGCTTGGGGTCGATGGTGCGCGAACCACGCAGCGTCGGCCAGCCTTGCGTCACAATAAGATCCTTCACCGTGCACGGCACACCGTCCACGCTTCCCGCGGGCGCGCCCTTGCGCCAGCGCGCTTCCGATGCGCGCGCGTCCTTGATGGCACGCACTTCATCGACCATGACAAAGGCGTTGTAAATGGGTTGCAGCCTGGCAATGCGCTCGAGAGCGGCGCGGGAGACTTCGACAGGGGATAGTTGCTTGCTGCGGTAAAGCGCCGTCAAAGCGGCGGCGGACAATGAAAGCATGTCGTCGGACATGTTATTTCTGCTCCCTGCTGTACTAACGTGCGGCCGATTTCCGGCGGGAAATCGCGGGCTCCGAAGCTAAAGATCGCCGCGGAGCCCGGACACACTCAACGCATCAAGCCTTGCCCTTCATTGCCGCCAGCACCGCCTCAGCCGAAATCGGCATGTGCCTCACGCGCGCGCCGACAGCATTGGCGATTGCATTTGCCACCGCCGGCGCCACGATGGTGGACGCCGGCTCTCCGACTCCGCTCGGATGATGGTTCGACTGCATGATAGTCACATCAATCTGCGGCACTTGTGCCAGGCGTATCGGCTGGTAGTCGTGGAAGTTGCTTTGCTCGAAGCTGCCGTTCTTCAGGGTAAGTTTCTCTGACATGATCTGGCTTGCACCCCACAACGCCGAGCCGCGAACCTGTGACTCGATGTTTGCAGGATTGACTGCAATGCCGGGATCGATGGCGATGGTGATTCTATTGATGCTGAAGGCGCCGGTCGCAGGATCGACCGTAACTTCGGCGACGCCGGCCACCCACGTCGGGCTCTGACGCTCTTCCGCAGCGGTGACAGCGATCCCCATCCCTGTGTTGGGCGGCAGCTTTTTGGTGCCATAACCTGATTTGCCGGCCGCAACGCGAAGACAATTGGCGAGCCGCAGCGCGCCGCCAACCGTGGCCGACTCGTACATGGGCCAGGAGGCCTCTTTCGGCCACGGCAGCGAAATCCAGAGCTGGTCCATGTAATAGTCAGACTTTGTTCCGGCCGGATAACCGGCGTTCGGGATGCCGCGATTGCCGCCTTTGCCGTTCAACATCGACAGCCGGAATTCCAGCGGATCACGCCCGGCCGCCAGTGCGACTTCATCCATGAAGGATTCGACGACAAAAATATTGTAGGAATTGGACACCGTGCGCAGTGCACTCGCCTGCACCGCCCATGTGGTCGGCTCATGGTTCCAGGCGCGCACGCGATGATTCTTCACGTCATACCAGTGATCGCTGCCGCCGATGGACCATTGATCGATGTCCTGTTTCTTTTCATCCCAGGAATCAAGTTGCAGCCAGTCCGTGCCGCCTTTCTTGCCGACGCCGAAGCGTGCGCCCATCCAGCCGCAGACGATATCCTGGTTCATCGCCAGTAGTTCGCCGTTTTTAATTCCGGCCTTGAGCTTGTGATACGTCGGGGTGCGCGCAAAGCTGGTTGCGAAATTGGATTCGCGTGTGTGAATGAGCTTCACCGGCCGGCCGGTTTCCTTGACGCAATAGGCTGCCGCCAGGATGTCGTCGTAGTCCTGCTTGCCACCGAAGCCGCCACCGACCAGATACTGATGCACGAACACTTTGAGATCTTCCGGTTTCTTCTTCAGCACATTGGAGAGATAGCCGGTCAACGTCATGCGCGCGAACGAGGTGCTTTGCGTGCCGACATGCACATGCCATTCGCCATTGGTCAGCTGCACGGTCGCATTCAAAGGTTCCATGGTGGCGTGGCAAACCATGTCCGTGGTGTATTCGACATCCATTACCTTATCCGCACCACTGAAAGCTTTTTCCACATCGCCTTCGAGAACCCAGTTCGCACCCTGGCTTTCATCCTTGGCGAGCTTTTTGTATTCCTCCAGCATCTGCGCGGAATTCAGGTTGGCATACGGACCCGCATCCCACTTCACCTTCAGCGCTTTTGCCGCCTTCATCGCTGCAGGAAATTTGTCCGCAACGGCTACGACCCAACCGGTGCATTTCCCCATGGCATTGTCGATCTTGACGGCCTTGATAAAGCCAGGAATCTTTTTCGCTTCGGTATCGTCAATGCTCAGAACCTTTGCCGCATAGCGACTGCGCGGCACGACCAGCGCACCGTAAGCCATGTTGGGCAAAAAGACATCGATGCCGTATTTGGCTTGACCATTGGTCTTCGCAGGGATGTCGAGCGCCGCAAGCGATTTGCCGATGATTCTGTACTGGCTCGGATCCTTCAGGCGGATGTTGTTGAGATCGTCCGGATAGGAAAACTTGCGATCGATCTTTACCTTTTGCAGGATTTCACCATAGCCAACTGAGCGGCCAGTTGCTTTATTGATGACACGGCCCGCTTCTGCATGGCAATCGGCAGGTTTTGCGTTGAGCAGCCCCGCCCCGGCCTCGACCAATGCGATGCGACCTGCAGCTCCTGCGCGTGCGATGCGATCGAACTCGGTGGTGATGCTGCCGCTGTTGACGGTATAGGCCAGACCGTAGATCCCAAAATTGTCCACGCTCTCGAGGGGCGCATCCAGACGCACGTCTTCCCAGCGCACTTCCAACTCTTCCGCGATGACCTGTGCCAAACCGGTACCGATATGCTGACCCATCTCGGCCTTCACGATGTGCATGGTGGTCTTGCCATCCGGGGTAATAGTGAACCAGATGGCCGGTGTATAGGCGGTAGTCGCCATCGCCGCCTCGGCCTTTTTGCCGGCGAGTAGTTCCGGTAACGCGATACTGAAAAAGCCGCTGCCCGCGATCACGGTGGAACGGACGAGAAAATCACGCCGCGTCATGGACGGCTTGATTTCAGGCATGTTGGATTGGGTGATTATCGGTTCAGCCATGATTGCTGCCCTCCTTCATCATGTCGGCGGCACGATGTACTGCGCCGACAATGCGCGAATAGGTGGCGCAGCGGCACAGGTTGCCGTTCATGTGCGTGACAATTTCTTCGCTGGTGGGATTGGGATTGACCGCGAGCAGCGCTGCGGCCTGCATGATCTGGCCCGATTGGCAGTAGCCGCATTGCGGCACCTGCGCTTCGATCCAGGCCCGTTGCACGGGATGCGCATCCGCCGGATCGAGCCCCTCGATGGTGGTGACTGCCGCATTTTCGACGTCGGCCGTTTTCACCAGACAAGAGCGTACCGGTTGACCATCTATATGGACCGTACAAGAGCCGCATAACCCGACCCCGCAACCGAATTTTGTGCCGGTGAGCCGCAGATCCTCGCGCAGGACCCAGAGAAGCGGCGTATCGGGTGGCGAATCGCTGAAGTAGCTTTGACCATTGACGCTGAGCTTAGGCATG
>JBJMWI010000102.1:0-36547 GCA_045810225.1 Burkholderiales bacterium | reverse complement strand
CCTGCCCCAAGCCGATCGCCAATTTGCAAAACGAGCTGCTTGGCCAGCTCAACGGCAAGCCGGCCGCCATCGTTTCTTGCCTCGAAGGACAACCAGTCACCGATCCAGGTCCTGTGCATTGCGCACGCGTGGGTGAAGTTTTGGCGGAGATGCATCTTGCCGGACGAACCTACCGAGGCCATCTGGACAATCTGCGAGGCTCACGATGGTGGTCAGCTTGTGCGCCGGAGATTTACCCTTTTTTGAAACCCGAAGATGCAGAATTGCTGAAGTCCGAAATACGTTTCCAGGCCGAGCAAAATCGGGAAGGGCTGCCGTGCGGCGTGGTACATGCAGACCTGTTCCGCGATAACGTTCTGTTTGACGGCGAGCGGGTTGGCGGTTTCATCGATTTCTATTTCGCGTGCATCGATTGTTTCGTCTACGACGTGGCCATTACGGTGAACGATTGGTGCGTAGGCCCAGATTCCATGCTCGATGATGTTCGGGCACAGGGGCTGTTGGCGGCGTACTGGTCGGTGCGGCCGTTCACGCAACAAGAGCACGCCGCATGGCCCTGGATGTTGCGTGCGGGAGCGCTGCGCTTTTGGGTTTCGCGGCTATACGATTTCCATCTGCCGCGGCCCGGAGAACTCACCCATAAGCACGACCCGGAGCGTTTTCGCCGGATTCTGTCACACCACCGTGCGGCAGCATTGCACGGCCGTTGCGTACCTGACGTCCGAGGATGAAGACATGACCATTGAAAAAGTGCCGGCCTCCCATGGAGCAAAATGGCTGTTGCAGGGATTTGTTTTGCTACGCAGAAGTTTTTTTATCTGGGTGCTGTTCGTGCTGCTGCTGTGGGGTATGGTTTTCATTTCAGCCAGGCTGCCTTTTGCCGGACTTTTGCTGGCGCTGCTGACGCCAGTCTTTCTTGGTGGGCTCATGCTGGGCTGTCGTGCGCTGGAGAAAGGCGCCGAACTAGAGATTTCCCACTTTTTTGCCGGATTCCGCAACAGCACACTGGACCTGACTACGCTCGGCGGTATCTACCTCATTGGTAATGTCGTTATAGCAGGTCTGATGTACGCGATCGGCGGAAATGCAATCCAGCAAGTTGTTTCCGGACAAGCACAGAATATGGATCCGACAATGCTTGCACAGGCGCTCGGCCCCGCTCTGATGGCGCTTTTGGTTGGGATGGCGTTGTCGGTGCCGCTCAGCATGGCGATCTGGTTTGCGCCTTTGCTGGTGATATTAGCGAATCAAAAACCGGTACAGGCGCTGCGCAATAGTTTCAGCGCATGCCTGAAAAACATGTTGCCCTTCCTCGTATACGGTCTGCTCATCCTGGTGCCGCTCGTTTTGTTCATGCCACAGTTCGATTTGACTAACATGGAGCGCAACCCCGGCCTCTGGCTGGTGGTGTTATTTATGTTGCCATCGATTTATACGAGTTACCGGGATATTTTCCGCGATATTCCCGCAGGGAGCGTGGTTCAGTAGATTTATGCGGGTGCGAGCTTCGCATATTCAAGCGCCAGCCATTTCATGCCACCACTGCGGAAATTGACCTGAACGCGGGCATCCGCGCCCCGGCCTTCCGCATTGACGATTACGCCCGCTCCGAATTTGGCGTGTACCACATTTTGTCCCACGCGCCAGCCAGAAATTTCTCTTTCGACTGCGGGCTGTTTTGCGCTGGCAGCCGGATCAAAACCGCGCTCACTTACAAATCCCGAGAATTTGGTTGTATTGACTCTCCTGATCAACGCCTCGGGAATCTCATCCAAGAATCGCGACGCGATGTTATAGCGAGTCTGACCGTGCAGCATGCGAGTTTGCGCGAGCGTCAGATAAAGGCGATGGCGAGCGCGCGTGAGAGCCACGTACATCAGCCGCCGTTCCTCTTCCAGTCCATCCTGCTCGGAGATGCTGTTCTCGTGGGGGAACAAGCCTTCCTCCAGGCCGGTGATGAATACAGCATGGAATTCCAGGCCCTTGGCAGAATGAACGGTCATGAGCTGCAACGCGTCCGCGCCCTCGGCAGCCTGATGTTCCCCGGCTTCCAGTGAAGCATGCGCGAGGAACGCGGCGAGGGCCGGAAACCCATTCGACTGGATCTCACCTTCCTCGGTAACTTGTGCGATCGGACCGTCGGCAGACACGAACGCCACGGCGGCATTGGTCAGTTCGCCAAGATTTTCGAGACGCTCCTCGCCTTCGCGCTCATTGCGGTAGTGCGCGTTAAGCCCGCTTGATTCGACGACATGGTCAATTGTTTCCGGCAAGGGCAGCACCGCGCACGTCGATTGCATTGAATCAATCAGTCTGACAAAACCCGCAATGCTGCTACCGGCCTTCCCGCTCAAGGCATTGGAGCAAGCCGCTTGCCACAGCGACACACCGCGGCTGGCGGCCAAGTCCTGCAGTTGTTCAATACTGCGGCTGCCGATGCCGCGGGTCGGGAAATTCACGACTCGCAGGAATGCGCCGTCGTCTTCCGGGTTGGCCACCAGCCGCAGATAGGCTAGCGCGTGCTTGATCTCCTGGCGCTCGAAAAACCGCAGCCCTCCGTAGACCCGGTACGAAATGCCGGCGTTGAACAATGCGTGCTCCAGCACGCGTGACTGGGCATTGGAGCGATAAAGCAGCGCGATGTCGGACAGGTCGATGCCCTCGTGCTTGAGCTGCCGCACTTCCCCCAGAATATAGCTGGCTTCTTCAAGGTCCGTCATCGCTTCGTAGAGCCGCAACGGCTCTCCGCTACCCTCTGCTGTCCACAGATTTTTGCCGAGACGAGTCTGATTGTTGCGGATTAACGCATTCGCGGCATCCAGAATATTGCCCTGGCTGCGATAGTTCTGCTCCAGCTTGATGACTTTACTGACATGGAAATCCCGTTCGAAATCCATCATGTTTCCCGCGCGCGCGCCGCGGAATGCGTAAATCGACTGGTCGTCGTCGCCGACAGCAAAAATGACGTTGTTCGGGCCAGCCAGCAGCTTCAGCCACAAATATTGCAACCGGTTCGTATCCTGAAATTCATCGACCAGAATATGTTTGAAGCGAGCACGATAGTGCTCCCGTAGAAGCTCATTTTTCGCCAGCAGCTCGAAGCAGCGCAACAGCAGCTCGGCGAAATCCACTACCCCTTCCCGGTTGCACTGCGTATCGTAAGCTTCATAGACAGTCACCAGCTTGCGCGAAAAATCATCAAAAGCATCGACCTTGGCGGCACGCAAGCCCTGTTCTTTTGCGGCATTGATCGTGTACTGTGCCTGCTTCGGCGGGTACTTCTCGTCGTCGACGTTCATCGACTTCATGACTCGCTTGATCATGGCAAACTGGTCGGCGGAATCTAGAATCTGAAACGCCTGCGGCAATCCGGCGTCGCGGTGATGCGCGCGCAGAATGCGATTGCAAAGCCCATGGAAAGTGCCGACCCACATGCCACGTGTGTTGATCGGCAGCATCGCGGAAATGCGCAGCAACATTTCGCGCGCTGCCTTGTTGGTGAAGGTCACTGCGAGCACGCCCTGAGGACTAAGCTGTCCGGTTTGGATCAGCCAGGCGATGCGGGTAGTCAGCACGCGCGTCTTGCCGGAACCCGCCCCGGCGAGGATCAGTGCGGACTGGTAGGGAAGGGTAACGGCTTCCAGCTGCGGCGGATTGAGGCCTTCGAGAAACGACATGCGGACGGAAAATTACGGATTCAATACCGAATTATAAAGGCAGTTACCGGCTTGGCTGCTTTGCTCTCCTGCTTGCGCTTACCAGATCGCGAATCATCGGCGTCAAAATCAGCTGCATCGCATACTCCATCTGAGTCCCCGGGACCACGATCGTGTCGGGGCGGGACACAAACGAATCGTCGATCATGGCCAGCAAATACGGCACGTTGAGGTACTCTGCATCGGCCAGGCGGATAACGACAAAGCTTTCCTCGGGCCGGGGTACATCACGCACGACGAAGGGGTTCGATGTATCGACGGTCGGCACGCGCTGAAAGTTGACATGCGTTCGGGAGAATTGTGGCGTGATGTAGTGCACATAGTCGTACATGCGCCGCAAAATGGTCTGTGTCACGGCTTCAATGGAATAGCCGCGTCCCTGCATATCGCGATGTATTTTTTGGATCCATTCCAGATTCACTGTCGGGGTGACTCCGATCAGCAGGTCGACATGGCCGGCGACGTTTACCTTGTCGGTCACGATGCCGCCGTGCAGCCCTTCATAGAACAGCACATCCGTGTTCTGCGGAAGCGCTTCCCAAGCGGTGAAGGTGCCAGCCCTGCGGCCGTAACGGGCGGCGCGTTCTTCGTTGTGCAGGTAGAGCCGCGTCGTACCGCCGCCGCTCCTGCTGTATTCGCCGAACAATGCCTCCAGCTCTTGGAACAGATTTGCCTCGGGGCCGAAGTGGCTGATCGCCTGACCCCCCATGTGTTCGTAGGCGTCGATCAGTTTGCGCATCTCATCGCGGTCATAGCGATGAAAGCTGTCGCCTTCAATCAGCGCGGCCGCAATGTGTTCCAGATGGAAAATCGTCTCAAAGGTTCTGCGCACCGCGGTGGTCCCTGCACCGGAGGAGCCCGTAACGGCGATGATCGGATGCTTGCGCGACATGATAGGCCGGGGTGAATAGGAAGCATTAGTTCGCTGCCGGCCGATGGTACATCGAATCGCGGCGACCCCGATCAGGCATAACCGCGCCGATTAGTGCAGTGAAGCGACCGTCTCGAGTTTCGAATTGGCGTGCTTTAGGCGCAGTGCCACCACATCTGCGTCCTGTTCGCTGGGGAATCCGGCCAGACGTAGCCGATAACGCGTGCCGCCTTCAGTCTGCTGCGGCTGGATACGTACGGGATAGCCTTCACGGCGCAAGCTGTCATAGAGCGACAGCGCTTCAAGTTGCTGCCGATAGTTGCCGACATAGAGTTTCCAGCGTCCTCCTTTCCGGAGATTGCCATGCGCTTCACCTAATTCAGTTTCTTCAGCCCAAGCTTTGAGCTGGTCCGCCAGCACTGACTGCATGGTCGCCGCCCCGCTTCTGGGCGCCTGAAGATAGGTCAGGGCGTCATTCATTTGCATGGTTTGCTCGCCAGCCCGGGTGACCGTGATCTTGCCCTCGATCAATACGATGACTTCCTTGTCGCCCAGATTTTTACCCCAGATATCCGTGCCGCGGATGCCGGCTGTAAGCGTCGCGAACTGCACAGTAATATCGCGCCTGGTGCGATATTTCATCGCAGTTTGGGTGGTAAAGCGGAATGCGCCCTCCAGCACTTTCAGCGTTGCGACGATGAAGTGATTCTTGGGTTCCTGTACAAGGTTCGACAACTTCAGGCTGGCGTTCTCGCCTAGCTTGACCATGCTTCCGTCGCCGAGACGCAACAGCACGCGCGCGTTACTCCCGGTCAAGACTTGATCGCTGTTTTTGAGCGCCGCGCCAAGCGCAAGCGGCTTACGCTGGCCATCCCGAACGACCCAGGCTGGCAAACGGATACCTTCGACCTGCATGTCTGGTGCCGCATGCAAAAGATCACTCGCAACCAGCAACACCAAAAGGAGCCCGCTACGCAACATGATCATGCCGACCTATCTGGGTTTTTGAATGCACGCGTCAACTACGCTCCAAGATACGGTCTCAAGTGGCGAGTGGATGCGCCAGCAACGGTATAATCAATCACTTTACAGCGCTTTGTACATCGTCATGCAACCGCAATACCAACCCGCCGCAGTGGAACGGCCAATCCAGCAGGAGTGGGCAGACAAGCAATCCTTCCGCGCCCTGGAGCTGCCTCATAAGCCGAAGTACTACTGCCTGTCGATGTTCCCCTATCCGTCCGGCAAGCTGCATATGGGGCACGTGCGCAACTACACCATCGGAGACGTGCTTTCGCGCTATCACCGCATGCGCGGTTTTAACGTCCTGCAACCCATGGGCTGGGATGCTTTCGGCCTGCCGGCCGAAAATGCGGCGATGGCAAACCATGTGCCTCCTGCGAAATGGACGTACGACAACATTTCGTACATGAAAAAGCAGCTCAAGGCGCTGGGATTCGGCATCGACTGGGAGCGTGAGCTGGCCACTTGCACACCCGAATACTATCGCTGGAATCAATGGTTGTTCTTGCGCATGTTGGCAAAAGGAATTGCTTACAAAAAAACTGGTATGGTGAACTGGGATCCGGTCGACCAGACTGTGCTTGCCAATGAGCAAGTGATCGATGGTCGCGGCTGGCGCACGGGCGCGCCGGTCGAGAAACGAGAGATCCCGATGTATTACCTCGCGATCACGAAGTACTCCGAGCAACTGCTGTCTTCTCTTGATTCACTGCCTGACTGGCCCGAGCGCGTGAAGACCATGCAGGCAAACTGGATCGGGAAAAGCTTCGGCGTGCGCGTGGCCTTTCCGTACCTGTTAGATGGCGAGCCGGAAAAGCTATGGGTTTTCACGACGCGAGCAGACACCATCATGGGGACCACGTTTTGTGCCGTGGCCGCCGAACATCCGCTCGCCACTGAGGCGGCGAAACGGGACCCGGCGCTGGCCGCCTTTGTGGATGAGTGCAAGCGCGGCAGCGTCATGGAGGTGGACCTTGCGACGGTCGAAAAAAAAGGCATGCGCACCGGCCTATCTGTGACACACCCGCTCACGGGAAAGAAAATCGAGGTGTGGGTCGGCAACTATGTGCTGATGAGTTATGGCGAAGGCGCGGTCATGGGCGTGCCGGGCCACGACGAACGAGACTTCGCATTCGCCAAGAAATATGATTTGCCGATTCAGCAGGTCATCGCCGTGCCCGGCAAACACTATGACATCGCGGCCTGGCAGCCATGGTACGCGGATCATGGCCTCTGCATTAATTCGGGCAAATACGACGGGATGGATTTTGCTCACTCCGTGGATGCTATCGCGGCGGACCTCAACGCTCGAGGCTGCGGCGACAAGCAGGTGACATGGCGCTTGCGCGACTGGGGCGTTTCGCGCCAGCGTTACTGGGGATGCCCTATCCCGATCGTGCACTGTGCCGTGTGCGGCGACGTGCCGGTTCCCGAGGACCAGCTTCCCGTGTTGTTGCCCGAGGACTGCGTACCGGATGGCAGCGGCAACCCTCTGAACAAGCGCGCCGACTTCGTAAACACGCCTTGTCCGAAGTGCGCCCGACCGGCGAAGCGCGAGACCGACACCATGGATACGTTCGTGGATTCGTCCTGGTATTTTTTGCGGTTCGCCTGCCCCGATGAAGACAATAGGATGGTCGACGAACGCGTGAACTATTGGTTGCCGGTGGACCAGTATATCGGCGGCATAGAGCACGCCATCCTGCATTTGCTCTACTCCCGCTTCTGGACCAAGGTCATGCGCGACTTGGGGCTGTTGAAGTTCGATGAGCCGTTCACACGCCTGCTGACACAAGGGATGGTGCTCAACGAAATTTTCCTGCGCAAGGTCGAAGGCGGCCGTGTGCAGTATTTCAACCCGGCGGATGTGGAGCTTGAATACGACGATCAGGGAAAACGCATCCGTACGATACTGAAATCGGACGGGCAACCGGTAGACTCCGGCGGAATTCGGACCATGTCGAAGTCCAAGAACAACGGAGTGGATCCGCAAGAGCTGATTGACCAGTACGGCGCGGATACCGCGCGCTTCTTCATGATGTTTACCAGTCCTCCTGAAGACACGCTCGCCTGGAATGACGACGGCGTCGAAGGGGCGTACCGGTATTTGCGTCGTTTATGGAAATTCACTTACGACCATCTCGGAGCGCTATCGGACAATGCTGCCAGTGTGACTGCATCGGACCGGAATCAGCGGCGGGATCTGCACTTGTTGCTGCAGCAAGCAAATTTCGATTATGAGCGTAAACAGTTCAATACCGTGGCTTCCGCAGCGATGAAAATCCTTAACTTGCTGGAACACGCTGGGTCCGGCGATGCCGGACTGATGCGCGAGGGCGTGAGTATCTTGCTCAGGCTGTTAGCTCCCATTGCTCCACATATCGCGCAGACGTTATGGCGCGAATGCAAGTTTGGCGACGATATTCTGGATTCAAACTGGCCGGCAGTCGATCCAACCGCATTGGTGCAGGAGCAAATTGAACTGGTGTTGCAGGTCAACGGCAAACACCGGGGCTCCGTAGTTGTTCCGAGCGACGCTTCCCGAGCAGCCATCGAGACCCTGGCATTAAGGAGTCCGAGCGTCCAGAAACATATTGCAAGCGTGCCGGTCAAAAAAGTCATCGTTGTTCCCGGGCGGCTTGTCAATATCGTCGTATGAAGCGCGGATGCGAGAGGCAGACCATGCTTCGCAATGGCAATTGAACGGGCAGTGACCATTATGCGCAAACATTCTCCGCTCCGCGGCGCCGGCCAAACTGGTTTGACCGCTGCGCTTATTATCGTCGCGGCTATATTGGCTTCCTGCGGTTTTCAGTTGCGCGGTGAAGCAGCCATTCCCTATAAAACGTTGTTCATTGAGACATCTGGTTATTCACAGTTTGCGAATGACCTCGAAAGGGCAATTCGCTTCAGTAGCGGCACCAAGCTGGTCAGCAGCCCGGATCAGGCACAGGCCGTCCTGCGCATCATTGGCGAAGTTCAGGAAAGACGTATCCTTTCACTTTCGTCGGGCGGGCGGGTACGCGAATTTGAGTTGCACTACAGAGTAGGTTATCGAGTGATAGACCATGCCGGTAGCGATTTGGCCCCACCCGGGGAGATTGATCAACGTCGTAGTTTGACTTACGACGACACCCAAGTCCTCGCCAAGGAGTCGGAAGAGCAATTGCTATACCGCGACATGAAGAAGGACGCCGTCCAGCAGATGATGCGCCGCTTGTCTGCTGCTAAACCAGTCGCATAGGGTTCAGACGCGGACGATATAATCCGCGCAATGACAATCCCGGATTTCCCATGCCCCCGGAAGGTTCAGTCGGCGTAGTCAGCCCGAGGCTCGCCCATTTCAGTGATCCCTTGAAGCTCCGGAGCGGTACCCGGCTGGAGGCTTACGACCTCGCGTACGAGACTTACGGTACCCTGAATGCCGCGCGTAGCAACGCAGTGCTTGTCTGTCACGCGCTCAATGCATCGCATCATGCTGCCGGAAGCTATGCCGACGATCCCGGCAACGTCGGGTGGTGGGATAACCTGATCGGCCCAGGCAAGCCGCTTGATACCGGTCGCTTTTTCGTAGTCGGAGTTAATAATATCGGGGGTTGCCACGGTTCCACGGGGCCGGCCAGCGTTAACCCTGCGACCGGCCAACCGTGGGGGGCCGAATTCCCGCTCGTTACGGTCGAAGATTGGGTTGAAGCGCAGGCCATGTTGGCCACGCGGCTTGGTATCGAGCGATTTGCCGCAGTCATGGGTGGAAGTCTCGGCGCCATGCAGGCCATGCAATGGGCAATCAGCGAACCGTCTCGCGTGGCCCACTCCATCGTCATCGCGGCTGCACCGAAATTATCCGCACAGAACATTGCATTCAACGAAGTGGCGCGCCAGGCGATTACCACGGATCCGGATTTTCACGGCGGCAATTATTATTCGTACGGTGTCGTGCCGAAACGCGGTTTGCGGATTGCGCGCATGATTGGCCACATTACTTATCTTTCCGATGATGCAATGGCAGAAAAGTTCGGCCGCGAGCGGCAGGGGGGAGCACTGCAGTTCAATTTCGACGTTGAGTTCCAGATCGAATCCTATTTGCGTTATCAGGCGGACAAGTTCGCCGAGCGTTTCGATGCCAACACCTATCTGCGCATCACCAAGGCACTGGACTATTTCGATCCCGCCGCCGCGCACGGCGGCAAACTGTCTGCCGCTTTGTCGCGCGCGACCGCGAAGTTCCTGGTGGTCTCATTTACCTCTGACTGGCGGTTCACGCCTGCACGCTCGCGGGAAATCGTCAAGGCGCTGCTTGATAATCAGCTCAGTGTCAGCTATGCGGAAATCGATGCGCCGCACGGCCACGATGCGTTCCTGATGGACGATTTTCGCTATCACAATCTGATACGCGCTTATTTCGAAAATGTAGCGCGCGAGGTAGCCGCGTGATGCACGACTCTCCCGTTTTCCTTTCCGCCCGCCCAGACTTCGTCGCAATTGCAAAATGGATCAAGTCCGATGCAAAAGTGCTGGACCTGGGCTGTGGGGACGGTTCTCTGCTGCATCATCTGCAGGAGGCGCGCGGCGTTAAAGGCTACGGAATGGAAATCGACGATGCCAATGTTCTCGCTTGTGTGAAGAGCGGTGTGAATGTTCTGCAAAGCGACCTTGAGAGCGGCCTTTCCGGGTTCGAGGATGGTTCGTTCGATTACGTGATCCTGTCGCAGACGCTGCAGGCGATTCGGCATACCGAACGTATCGTCAACGAAATGCTGCGGGTCGGCCGGGAAGGGATCGTCACGTTCCCCAACTTCGGTTACTGGCGCCCGCGCCTGCAGGTTCTCGCAGGCAACATGCCGGTCTCAAAAACATTGCCCTATGAATGGTACGACACCCCCAATATTCATCTTTTTACCATCGATGACTTCGAGAAATTCTGCGCGGGACACGGCATACGCATCCTGGAACGAAACGTGATGGTGGATGGCCGGCCGGTAGCGTGGATGCCGAATTTGCGGGGTTCGCTGGCGGTCTACCGGTTTGATCGAGCTGTCCGGGTCGGCTGATTGCATGGCATGACACAGACCCCGTTGGTTTCGGCGTTGTTTACGCGCCGCATGCTGATCTGCGTCTTCACCGGTTTTAGCTCCGGCCTGCCGCTTTACCTGTTGCTCAATCTGTTGCCCGCATGGTTGCGTAGCGAAGGCATCAACCTCAAAGTCATCGGTGCCTTCGCGCTGATTCAATTTCCATACACGTGGAAATTCCTTTGGTCACCCATTCTGGATCGCTATGTCATACGCCCGCTCGGCCGGCGCCGCGGCTGGATGCTGTTGACGCAGACCGCGCTCATGGGAAGCGTTGCGTGGATGGGTACGTTATCCCCGCACGACGAATTGTCATGGGTAATTTATGCTGCAACTGCGGTGGCCTTCTTAAGCGCAACCCAGGACATAGCAATCGATGCATATCGCCGCGAGTTGCTGTCCGACAAAGAACTCGGCCTTGGCAATGCTGTTCACGTAAACGCTTATCGAATTGCCGGCCTGATCCCGGGGTCGCTGTCGCTTATTTTGGCGGACCACGTTCCTTGGGAACTGGTATTCGGCATCACCGCGTTGTTCATGCTTCCCGGCATAGCGATGACGTTGCTGGTCGCCGAACCGGCAATGGTGGCGCCGCCCAAAACGCTTCGCGCTGCAGTAGTCGAGCCGTTTCGGGAATTCATTGGCCGGGCCGGGGTGCGTAGTGCCTTGCTGGTGCTTGGTTTCATTTTTTTCTACAAGCTTGGCGACAGCATGTGCACGGCGCTTGCGACGCCGTTCTACCTGGACATGGGGTTTTCCAAATCGGACATCGGGCTGATCGCGAAAAACGCCGGATTATGGCCCAGCGTAATTGGCGCGTTGCTGGGCGGGCTGTGGATGATGAGGTTGGGCATCAACCGCGGATTGTGGCTGTTCGGTGTGGTCCAGGTCGTGTCAATTCTGGGCTTCGCGTGGTTGTCTCGCATTGGTCCTTTTATGGAAATCGGGGTGCCAGAGCGAAGCGCGTTGGCGTTGGTGATTGGTTTCGAAGCCCTTGGTGTTGGTCTTGGCGCGGCGGCGTTCGTCGCTTATATCGCACGTGCAACTCATCCGGCCTACACCGCGACTCAATTCGCACTTTTCACCAGCCTTGCCGCCGTGCCGCGCACATTTCTGAATGCAACCACCGGCTGGCTGGTGGAGCAACTAGGCTGGTTCGGTTTCTTTTGGCTTTGCGTACTGCTTGCAATGCCGGGCATGCTGCTCTTGTTTAAAGTCGCGCCCTGGAGCGAAAACGGCCGCGTTGTCCCGGCAGCTCAGAGCTCGACGTCGTAATCGATACTCAGCGGAGCGTGGTCAGAAAAACGCTTCTGCTTGTAAATGGCGGCTGCTCTGGCTTTGGCAGCCAAGCCTGGCGTGGCCATCTGATAATCGATGCGCCACCCCACGTTATTTGCCCAGGCCTGGCCGCGGTTCGACCACCAGGTATATTGATCGGGGCGCTCGTCCAGTTTGCGAAATACATCGACGTAGTTAAGATGGTCGATCACGCCGGAAAACCATTCCCGCTCCTCTGGAAGAAAACCCGAGTTCTTCCGGTTCGAACGCCAGTTCTTGAGGTCGATTTCCTTATGCGCAACGTTCCAGTCACCGCAGACGATGATTTCGCGCCCGCAGCTGCCAAGCTTGTGCAGCGGTTCAATGCAACGGTGCATGAAACTGAACTTGGTCTCAAGTCGTTCCGCGGAACTGGATCCAGAGGGAACATAGAGCGACACGACACTGAGGTTGCCGAATTGCGCCTCCAGATAACGGCCCTCAGCATCGATGTCGGCGATCCCGACGCCGGCAATCACGCGGTCGGGCTTTTTTCTGCAGTACAGACCTACCCCGCTGTAGCCGGGGCGCTCCGCGCAGTGAAAGTAGCCGTGAAAACCCCCGGGATTGCGAATGGCGCCGGTTAGGTCCTTGTCCTGTGCCTTTAGCTCTTGCACGCAGACGATGTCCGCGCTTTGCTTCGCCAGCCAGCGAAGAAACCCTTTATTGACTGCGGAACGTATGCCGTTTAGATTGAGTGTGACGATGCGCACAAGAGGTCAATGAGCGATTTCAGGCAAGAGTTCATCGAATTTGCGGTGGCCCGCGGCGTTCTGTGTTTCGGCGAATTCAGAACCAAGGCGGGGCGATTATCCCCGTATTTTTTCAACGCCGGTCTGTTCAACGACGGCGAGAAGTTGCGATTGCTCGGGGAATTTTACGCCAAAGCAATTTTGGCAGCAGATACCAGTTTTGATGTGCTGTTTGGCCCGGCCTATAAAGGCATTCCTCTGGTGGCGGCAACGTCCATTGCGCTCGCCGGGTTTGGGCGCAATCTCCCATTTTGTTTCAATCGCAAGGAAGCCAAGGATCATGGCGAAGGTGGCCTTACGGTTGGGGCGCCTCTCGCTGGCCGGGTACTCATTGTCGACGACGTCATTTCGGCAGGAACCTCGGTGCGCGAATCGGTCCAGATCATTAAGACCGCTGGCGGCCGGCCGGCTGCCGTATTGATTGCGTTGGATCGCATGGAACGCGGCGGCGGCAAATTGTCCGCCGTGCAGGAGGTTCAACAGCAGTTCGGCATTCCTGTAATGAGCATTGCGACCCTGGACGATGTGGCGAATTTCTTGGGCTCTCGTGCGCATATGGCGCAGCAGTTACAATCAATCCAACGCTACCGCAGAGAGTATGGAGCGACCACATGAAGCAGACCAACATTCTGGCATTTGCAATCGCAGTGTTTGTTGCGATGCCGGGTTATGCGCAGGATAAAAATCTCCGCATGTACAAGTGCGTAGACCGAGACGGAAAGGTTTTTTACTCGGACAAATTGAATCCGGACTGCGCCAAGGGCACGGAAATGAACCGGCACGGCGTACCTGTCGACAAGAAAGACACGCCGAAGTCTGCGCAGCCAGTCAAAACCAATGTGCCGACGAAATCCTCGATGGAGGCTGAACGGCGGGATAAGGCGTTGCTAGCGACCTACACCACTGAAGAAGAGCTCGATGCTGCGCGCGACAGAAGCTTAGCCATTCCACTGCAGGGCATTAAGAACATCGAAGCGAAATTGGAAAAGACCAGTGCGCAGTTGACTGAACACAAGAAACAGGCCGATACCCTGGCATCCCAGCAAAAGCAGCTTCCGGCCCGCCTGTTGGAAGAGGTGAGCGCAAGCCAAAAGGAACTAGCCGCGCTAGAAGCGGATCTCGCGCAGCGCAAAGCCCAGTCAGATGCGATCCGCCTGAAGTTCGAGGCTGACAAAAAGCGTTTTCGGGAATTGAAAGACCCAGGCCAGGCAAGCCAATAACGCCTCAGCCCAGTTTCTTCTTCAAAATTGCGTTGACCTGGGTAGGATTGGCCTTGCCAAGGCTTGCCTTCATGACTTGTCCCACCAAGGCATTGAAAGCCTTTTCCTTGCCGCTGCGGTAGTCGGTCACCAGTTGCCCGTACTTGGCCATGGCTTCATCGACGATTTTTTCAATGGCGCCGGAATCGGAAATCTGTTTCAGTCCCTTGTGAGCGATTATTTCGTCCGGATTACCTTCACCCGCCCACATTGCAGCCAATACGACATTAGTCGCCGTGGTGTTCGATATTGTGCCATCGGCAACACGTGCAGCCAGTTTCGTCAACTGTTCGGGCGCCACTTTGCTGCGCGAAATATCCAGCTCTTCCTCATTTAACTTCGCACTTAGCGGACCCAGAATCCAATTTGCAAGCATTGGCCGTTCTTTCTCACTAGCAAGCTTTAGCGAAGCCAATGCAAAAGTGGAAGTATTCCGCGCTGATGAGAGCTGTTCAGCCTGTTCTCTCGACAACCCGTACGCAAGCATTTTTTTGTACTGATCATGAAGCGGCTCAGCCATTGCGCTTTTGATTTGGTCAATCCAGGAACTGGAAATTTCCACGGGTAATAGATCCGGATCGGGGAAATAACGATAGTCATGCGCATCTTCCTTGGTGCGCATTACGCGCGTTTCACCTTTATCGGCATCGAATAGCACGGTTGCTTGCTGAATCTTGCCGCCGTCTTCCAGTGTTTGGATCTGCCAACTGATTTCGTATTCAATCGCCTGCTGCAGAAACCGGAAGGAATTGAGGTTCTTGATTTCGCGCCGCGTACCGAGCGGTGCACCGGCGCGTCGTACTGAAACGTTGGCGTCGCAGCGAAAAGATCCTTCCTGCATGTTCCCATCGCAGATTTCGATTTCTTCCACGACCCGCTTATGCAGAGCCTTGGCATATGCAACGGCTTCCGCGGCCGAATGCATAACGGGCTCCGAAACAATTTCCAGCAAGGGCGTACCGGCACGATTCAAATCAATACCACTCATGCCGTGAAAATCCTCGTGCAGGGATTTTCCGGCGTCCTCTTCCAAATGCGCGCGCGTGAGTTGTATCTCGATTTGCCCGCGCGTCGGGGAATCAATGGGAATCTTCCCACCCTGCACGATCGGTATCTCGTACTGGCTGATCTGGTAACCCTTGGGTAGATCCGGATAGAAGTAATTCTTGCGCGCAAATATAGAGCGGGGGTTAATCGTCCCTCCGATCGATAGGCCGAAGCGGATTGCCCGCTCAACAGCGCCCCGGTTCAATACCGGCAAAGTGCCGGGCAGAGCGAGATCGATAATGCTGGCCTGTGTATTTGGAGCGGCGCCAAACTGAGTCGATGCATTCGAAAAAATCTTGGATTGGGTCGATAACTGCACATGCGTTTCCAATCCGATGACTACTTCCCAATTCATAATCCGGTACCTAGGTGCCAGGCGGCATGCGGCGGTGCCAATCGGTCGCGAGCTGATACTGATGCGCCACACCAAGCAATTTCGCTTCCTCGAAATAGTTCGCCATAAGCTGCAGGCCCACGGGGCGTTTGCGGGTGCCGAAGCCGCATGGAATGCTCATGGCAGGGATGCCGGCCAGGCTGCCCGGTATGGTGTACAAGTCGGACAGGTACATCGCAACCGGATCGGCGGCTTTCTCACCGAATCCAAAAGCGACACTGGTCGTGACGGGACCGGCTATTACATCGCACGCTTGGAAAGCATCCTGAAATTCGTTGGCGATAATCCGGCGCACTTTTTGCGCCTGGATATAGTAAGCGTCATAGTAGCCATGCGACAGCACGTAGGTGCCAATGAGGATGCGGCGTCGGGTTTCCGGCCCGAACCCTTCGGCGCGCGATTTTTTAATCATATCGTCGAGGTCCGCGTAGTGCTCGGCACGGTGCCCGTACCGTACACCGTCGAAGCGGCTTAGATTCGAAGAGCATTCCGCCGGTGCGATAACGTAATAGACCGGAATTCCCAAAGCTGCGTTCGGTAGGGAAATGTCCATTAACTTCGCGCCCAGCCGGGTGTATTCGGCCAACGCTTCGCGCACTGCATGCTCCACATCAGGCTGCAATCCGGAGCCGAAAAATTGTTTGGGTACGCCGATGCGCAAGCCCTTCAGGTCAGTTTGCAAGTGCCGGGTATAGTCCTCGGCGGCGCGTTCCACGCTGGTTGAATCCTTTGGGTCGAACCCAAGCATGCCGTTGAAGATCAACGCCGCGTCTTCCGCGGAGCAGGTCATGATCCCGGCCTGGTCCAGACTCGAAGCGAACGCGATCATGCCCCAGCGCGACGCCCGCCCATAAGTGGGCTTGATGCCGGTAACGCCGGAGAATGCTGCTGGCTCGCGTATTGAACCACCGGTGTCGGTCGCAGTTGCCGCCGGAGCAATACGTGCCGCCACAGCTGCTGCAGAACCTCCGGAACTGCCGCCAGGTACGGCATCCTTGTCCCAAGGATTAAGTACGTTGCCATAGTGGCTGTTCTCGTTCGACGATCCCATCGCAAATTCATCGCAGTTCAGCTTGCCCAGTGTGACCATGCCAGCTTGGCCTAGCTTTTCCACCACTGTCGCATCGAACGGGCTCATGTAGCCTTTGAGCATGCGGGACGAAGCGGTGGACGCAAACTCGCGCGTGACAAAAATATCCTTGTGCGCAATCGGCACGCCCGTGAGCGGAGTGCCGTCGCCGCGTGCAATACGCTGGTCTGCCGCTCTGGCCTGTCTCAGCGTAACGTCGGGACGCACGTCCAGAAAGGCGTTTAGCCCTTTGTGCCGTTCAATGCGATTCAGGTACACGGTCGCCAAGTCCACGGCGGAAACTTGTTTGGTGGATAGCGCGCGACTCAGTTCTGCGACTGATTTATCGAACATTCGGCGCGCCTATTCGATAACCTTGGGGACTAGGAATAAGCCGTCCTGGCTGGCCGGAGCATTCCTCATGACGGACTCACGGTCAGTATGTTCGGCTGCCACATCTTCCCGCAAGCGCTGGCTGCCACCGAGCGGATGCGACATCGGATCGATGCCGTTGGTGTCCACTGCCTGCAGCTGCTCGATCAACCTGAAAATTTCATTCAACTGCACGAGCATCTGTTCGGTTTGCGCTTCGGTTATCTCGATTCGCGCCAAATGCGCAATGCGGGTAACGTCGCTGGATGTGAGTGCCATTGATGAACTTCTTTAACTCGCTAAATGAGCGATTGGCCCGCTAAATCCCGATTTTGTCGTTCGTGCGAGACATCATCCGGACCGGACCGCTTTTTGTTAACCGCAGCAGAACGATAGGGTATCATACGGCATTCATTTTTCCGCACCGCGGCAAACTCGGATTCCCTCATGTTCGGATTTTTAAACGGTTACTTCTCGAACGATCTTGCAATTGACCTCGGCACTGCAAATACGCTGATTTATGTCCGCGGCAAAGGTATCGTGTTGAACGAACCTTCGGTCGTCGCCATTCGGCAAGAGGGAGGACCGAACGGCAAGAAAGTCATTCAGGAGGTAGGCCTGGCTGCAAAACAGATGCTCGGTCGCACGCCAGGCAATATCACTGCCATACGCCCGATGAAGGACGGCGTCATAGCCGATTTCACGGTCACCGAGCAGATGCTGAAACAGTTCATCAAGAAGGTTCACGACTCGCGCCTGTTTTCGCCCAGCCCGCGCATCGTGATCTGCGTGCCGTGCGGTTCGACGCAGGTAGAACGACGGGCGATCCGGGAATCAGCCTATGGCGCCGGCGCGCGCAAGGTCGAACTCATCGAAGAGCCGATGGCGGCGGCAATCGGAGCTGGGCTGCCGGTTGAAGAGGCCACCGGTTCCATGGTCGTCGATATCGGGGGTGGCACGACCGAGGTCGGCGTGATCTCTCTTGGCGGCATTGTTTATTCCGGTTCGGTGCGAGTTGGCGGCGACAAATTTGACGAAGCCATCATCAACTACATCCGGCGCAACTACGGCATGTTGATCGGCGAGACAACCGCCGAGGAAATCAAGAAAGAGATCGGCTCGGCTTTCCCGGGCTCGGAAGTTCGCGAAAAGGAAGTCAAGGGTCGAAACCTGGCCGAGGGCATCCCGCGCAGTTTCACAATTTCCAGCAATGAGATTCTTGAAGCATTGACCGATCCGCTCAATAGCATCGTCAGCGCTGTCAAGTCGGCTCTCGAGCAGACGCCTCCTGAGCTCGGTGCCGATATCGCCGAGAAGGGCATGGTACTGACGGGCGGCGGGGCTCTTCTTCGGGACATCGACCGGTTGCTCATGGAAGAGACCGGTTTGCCGGTCATCGTCGCCGACGACCCCTTGACCTGTGTCGTCCGCGGTTCGGGCCGTGCGCTGGAAAAAGTAGACAAGCTAGCGACCATTTTCACTAACGACTGACAGAACGTGGGTAATCCGGCGTGAGGCGAGACAAGGCAGCGAACGGTCCTTTGTCCTCGCCAGCGTCCATGTCTGGCATAGCGAGAAGAGCGCCCACCGTCAGCTAGATGCAATCCTCGCCACCGCCTTTCTTCAGACGAGGCCCCAGCCTATTCGCCCGCCTCGGTTTTTTCACGCTGTTGTCTCTTACCCTGCTCTACGCCGATGGCCGCTTCCATTACATGGAAGCGGCGCGCAAGGTCATCGCGGTCATCTTGTATCCGCTGCAGGAACTGGCTGACTCACCAGCCCAGGCAGCTTCGCGTATCAGCAATTTTTTCGTTTCGCAATCGTATCTTCAGCACGAGAACGATCGCCTGGCGCACGAAAACTTTCTGAATGCCGGTCAATTACAGTCGCAGCAAGCCCTCATCGCGGAAAACCAGCATCTGCGCGAACTGCTGGAGATCCAGGAGCGTGCCGAGCAGACATCGACGGTGGCCGAGATCCTCTACGTCGGCCGGGACGCTTTCAGCCGAAAAGTCATCATCGACAAAGGATCTTCGCAAGGCATCGAGGAAGGTGCTGCGGTGGTCGACGACACCGGGCTGATCGGTCAGGTTACACGCGTATTCCCGTGGACCGCGGAAATAGCGCTGGTCAGTGATCGTGAGCAAGTTGTTCCCGTACAGGTCGTGCGCAACGGCTTGCGTGCGGCCATATTTGGCATAGGATACGACGGTGCCCTCGACTTGCGATTCATGCCAGTCAACACCGACGTCGAAAATGGCGACCTGCTGGTGACTTCCGGCATTGATGGCGTGTACCCGCCCGGGCTGCCAGTCGCGGTGGTTACGAACATTGAGCGAAACGCTGCTTATCCATTCGCCAAGATAACCTGCACGCCGTCCGCCGGCGCGAACAAAAACCGGCAGGTATTGGTGATGTCGCGGCTCGCGCCTCTCCCGGATTACCCTATTGCGCCGGAGTCGAAAAAAAGCAAGACCAAAAAGGTGAGGAAGGGCGGATGATGCGCGCGCCGATGTTCGGCAAGCTGAGCGCCAGCGAAGAAATCCTGCTGCCGGTAAAGCCGGTGTACCTGACGATCACGCTGTTCGTCGCGCTGATGGCCAATCTGCTGCCGTTGACAGGTTGGATACTCGCCTTGCGGCCCGATTTCGTCGCGCTGGTACTGCTTTACTGGGGGATCTACCAGCCGCGCAAAATCGGATTTCTACCGGCATGGCTGCTGGGTCTGGCAATGGACGTCGCCGACGGCAGCCTGTTCGGGCAGCACGCGCTTGCCTACTCGGTGATGATGTTTGCGGCAATCGCATTGCACCGCAGGGTTTCCATGTTCGACATGCGTCACCAGATGCTGCATGTACTGCCATTGCTGGTCACCATGCAACTGATCGTGCTGGCAGTACGTCATGCAGCGGGCGATGCGTTTCCCGGCTGGTGGTATTTCCTTTCCAGCATCACCGGGGCGCTGCTGTGGCCGGCGATGGATGTGCTGCTGAAGATTCCGCTGCGCCAGCGCCACGATCCGGACGAAGCGTGAGCGGCCACAGTCCAGTTACTACCCGGCACGTCCTTTGGCAATGAACCGCGCCGTCGAGCTGCGCGATCACCAGCGAGAGCTCTACTACTTTCAACTCAGGCTCGCGCTGGCAGGGGGCGCGGTTCTGTTCGCTTTTTTCCTGCTGCTCGTGCGCTTCTTCTATGTACAAGTCGTTCAGCATGAGTATTACCACACGCTGGCTGAACAAAATCGCATCTTCATTGTTCCGGTGGTCCCCAACCGCGGCTTGATTCTGGACCGCAACGGCGTGGTCCTGGCGCACAACTTCGCCGCCTATACGCTGGAGATTACGCCTACTCTGGTGCGCGACCTGGAGACGACCATCGCGGAACTGTCGGCGTTGGTTGAAATCACGCCCAAGGACCGTAAACGCTTTCAAAAATTGCTGGAGGAGGGCCACGACTTCGCCAGCATCCCGATTCGCACCCGCCTGAACGACGAGGAAGTTGCGCGCATCGCGGTAAACAACTACCGTTTTCCTGGCGTAGAGCTAAATGCCCGGCTGTTTCGGCATTACCCCAACGGCGAGATCGCCTCTCATGTTGTCGGCTACATCGGGCGCCTGAGCGACAATGACGTGGACCATTTGCGCGAACTGGGCACGGCGTCCAATTACAGCGCGTCCGACTATATCGGCAAGGTTGGACTCGAGCAGCGTTACGAGACAGAACTGCGCGGAGTCACCGGCTATGAACATGTTGAAACCGATGCCAACGGCAAATCGGTCAGAACGCTGCGCAGCATCCTTCCGGTTTCCGGCAACAATCTCACGCTCGCGCTCGATGCCAGATTGCAGCAGATCGCCGAGCAGGCGTTTGGCGAGCATCGGGGTTCGCTGGTAGCCATAGAGCCCTCCACCGGCGGCGTGCTGGCACTGGTATCCAAGCCAGGTTTTGATCCGAATTTGTTCGTGGAAGGCATCGATCCGCAGAACTGGGATGCGCTCAACAATTCACCGGACCACCCGTTGAACAATCGGGCGCTGCAGGGCATGTATCCGCCCGGCTCCACGTTCAAGCCCTTCATGGCGCTGGCCGGACTGGAACTGGGCAAGCGCAAACCTACGTTCACCATTAGCGATCCAGGTTATTTCGTATTGAGCGGGGGAGGCGGCCACCTCTATCGGGATTGGAAGGCCGGTGGCCACGGAATTGTGGATTTGCATAAAGCAATCGTGCAGTCTTGCGATACGTATTTCTACGGCCTCGCACAGGATATCGGTATCGACGCCATCCACCAGTTCATTGGCCGCTTCGGGCTGGGTCAGAAGACCGGGATCGATCTGGAGGGCGAAGTCGCCGGCCTGCTGCCGTCCCAGGAATGGAAGCAGCGGCGCTTTCAGCAAAAATGGTTTGTTGGTGACACGATTTCCGTCGGCATTGGACAGGGCTACAACCTGGCTACGCCATTGCAGCTGGCCTTCGCGACGGCCATTCTTGCGAATGACGGGCGGGTGTTCCGGCCCCATGTGGTGAAGCAAATCCAGGACAGCCAGACCGATGCCGTGACTGTGATAGAACCCCAACCAAGAGCAGAACTGCCGCTATCGACTGACAATATCAAACGCGTGCGCGATGCAATGATCGATGTGACCAAACCCGGCGGTACCGCGGCGTGGGCCGGCATGAACGCAAAATACCTGTTCGCCGGCAAAACCGGCACGGCGCAGGTTATCGGGATGAAAGGCCAGAAGTACGAGGAGAACAAGGTCAACGAACGCCACCGCGATCACGCGTTATTCATTGCCTATGCGCCGGCCGACGATCCAAAAATTGCACTCGCAATTCTGGTAGAAAACGGCGGCCACGGCGGCAGCACCGCCGCACCGATCGCGCGTCAGGTGCTGGACTTTTACCTGCTCGGCAAGGAACCGGTGCCTCCCAAGCCAAGCGTCCAGAAAGAGGACGAGGAAGATGATTAATCGCTTGCTGGCTTACCTGGTCAAGCATATCGATCGCTATCTCATGGGTCTGATCACGGCTTTGTTGCTGATGGGCCTGATGACTTTGTTTAGCGCGTCAGGACAAAGCCCGGAGCGCGTGATCGGTCAAGCCGTCAATATTTGCGCTGCCCTGGCTGTCATGTGGATTGCGGCGAATGTGCCGCTGCACTTTCTTTCGCGCATTGCGCTTCCGCTATATCTGGTCGGGCTCGTGCTGCTGATCGGCGTGGCGGTTGCCGGTGAAGTCGTCAATGGAGCCAGGCGCTGGCTAAATCTTGGCTTTACTCGCATTCAACCGTCGGAACTGATGAAGATAGCCGTACCGCTGCTGCTTGCATGGTATTTCGATCGCTACGAAGCCATTTTGAAAATGCGCGACTTCGCCGTGGGGGCGGTGCTTGTCATCGTACCGGTGCTGCTGATTGCGCGCCAACCCGATCTCGGCACCGCGCTGCTGGTGACCGCGGCAGGATCGTACGTGCTTTTTCTGGCCGGTCTGTCCTGGAAAATTCTGGTCGGACTCGGCGTGCTGGGCGGCGCCAGCGTGCCCTTCCTGTGGTCAATGTTGCATGACTACCAGCGCCAGCGTGTGCTGACATTGCTCGACCCTTCACAAGATCCTCTCGGCGCGGGCTATCACACGATCCAGTCGACCATTGCGCTCGGATCGGGCGGGTTCTTTGGAAAGGGCTGGTTGAATGGCACGCAATCTCACCTCGACTTTTTGCCGGAACGCACCACCGATTTCATTTTTGCGGTGTATGCGGAAGAGTTCGGCATGATCGGCAATCTGGTATTGATGGTACTTTTCCTGCTCGTCATTGGCCGCGGCCTGGTGATCGCCGCCAACGCTCCGACCTTGTTCACACGCCTGATTGCAGGCGCTGTTACGCTTACCTTCTTTACCTATGCATTCGTCAACATGGGAATGGTCAGCGGCATATTGCCGGTAGTCGGCGTGCCATTGCCGCTGATCAGCTATGGCGGCACATCGCTGGTGACCATACTATTCGGCATCGGGTTGCTGATGAGCGTCCATACGCACCGGCGGCTTGTGCAAACCTAGGACGGGGCTTTGCGACCACACCAATGCATGGTCCCCGGCCGCCGGTTCTCCGCATTCTGGATTGCAACGTTGGGCGTCATGATGCTGTTCGGTTGCGGCAGCAATCCATCCCGCTCACCCGGTTCTACCAAGCCGGGTGGCTATTACCTCGACGACGGGCCGGGCGCTAATCCACCCTCGAACCTGGACACGATTTCCGAGCCGGTACCCAGGCTTGAACCGATCAATCGCTCCACCAGCCGGCCTTATAGCGCGCTGGGTCACGCCTACCGTCCTTACACCGAACTTACGCCTTATAAGGCACGCGGCGTGGCGAGCTGGTACGGCAAGCGTTATCACGGACAAAAAACCTCATGCGGCGAAGTGTATGACATGTATGCGATGACCGCGGCGCATACATTGCTACCCTTGCCGAGCTATGCACGGGTCACCAACCTCGTTAACGGCAGATCAGTGATTGTGCGCATCAATGATCGTGGCCCTTTTCATCAGGACAGACTGATCGATCTGTCTTATTTGGCGGCACAGCGGTTGGGATTGCTGGGACGAGGCAGCGGCGTAGTCGAGGTGGAAGCCATCATTCCCGGACGCGATGCGCGGCCGCCGATCACGGCCACAGCAGGACCCCCCGCGGAGATCGAGCGTACCGTCCAACCTGAACGGCTATCTGCGCCGGAGCCGGCTGCAGTCAGCCCGGAAGTGGACCCGGTTGGAATCTATGTGCAGCTTGGCGCGTTTTCTGCGGCTCAGAACGCCGAGGATTTCTTGCGCAAGATGCGCCTGGATCTCGGTTGGCTGGCCGATTCCATGACAGTGAATCACAAAGGATCCCTGTACCGGGTGCACGCCGGTCCGTATGCTAGTCGCACGCAAGCGGATAGCGCCGCCGAACGCATACAGAAAGAGCTCGGTTTCAAGGCACTGGTCCTCGAACGCTGAATCCAACTGGATCATCTCCGGATTACATCATGCGCACGCTGATATGCGGTTCCATCGCCTACGACACCATCATGGTGTTCAAGGATCGCTTCAAAAATCACATCCTCCCCGACCAGATCCACGTATTGAATGTGTCGTTCCTGGTGCCAGACATGCGGCGGGAATTCGGCGGATGTGCCGGCAACATTGCATACTCGCTGAAGATGCTCGGCGGGGACCCGCTAATCATGGCAACCGTCGGGCAGGACTACCAGCCTTACGCTTATCGGTTGGAGAAACTCCGGCTGCTCCAGACGCATGTGCGGCAGGTTGCCGATACGTTTACGGCTCAGGCCTTCATTACCACGGATCAGGACGACAATCAGATCACGGCGTTTCATCCTGGCGCGATGAATTTTTCACACCACAACCATGTTTCCGATGCGCGCGATGTCGGGCTTGGCATCATCGCGCCCGACGGGCGGGACGGCATGCTGCAACACGCGCGCGAGTTTCACGAGGCAGGCATCCCGTTCATTTTCGATCCGGGCCAGGGATTGCCAATGTACACCGGGGAAGAACTCTTGAGTTTTATCAGGCAGGCGGACTATGTTGCGGCCAACGATTACGAAGCAAGGCTGCTGCAGGAACGCACGGGCAATACCATCGAAGATTTATCCAGACTGGTCAAAGCACTCGTCGTTACGCGCGGCGCGCAAGGATCGCAGGTTTTCGTGAATGGCAGCATGCAAACCATTCCTGCGGTGCAAGCCACGCAGGTGGTTGATCCGACCGGCTGCGGCGATGCCTATCGGGCAGGACTTTTGTACGGGATTGCGAATGACCTGGATTGGGCGACCACCGGCAGGTTGGCGTCGTTGCTCGGTTCACTGAAGATCGCGCACCGCGGCGCGCAAAATCATGAGTTCACCCGTGACGAAATCAGCCAGCGCTTTCGCGAAGCGTTCCATCGCGCACCTTGGTAAGTAATGAATCGCGCGATCAGTCGCTCGTGAGCCGCACTGCAAATCGCCGGAGCACTGCGCCGGCGGTCCGGCTTTACCGCGTTTTGCGGCTGTTGCTGCACGTCTTCGGCGGGCTGCTCGAAATCGCGTTGCTGTTTCCTTTCTACGGGCGGTTACAACGTAACCGCGCGGTAGGCCGCTGGTCGGCGCGCTTGCTTGCCATTTTGCGGGTGGGTATCAGGATGCAGGGACATGCTCCGGATGATGTGCGGCGGGCCGCAGTGCTGGTTGCGAATCATGTGTCCTGGCTCGATATACCAGTGATTCATTCGGTCTGGCAGGTCAGATTCGTGGCCAAAGCCGAGGTGCGCCGATGGCCGGTGATCGGCTGGATGTCTGCCCGCGCGGGAACGTTGTTTGTTGAGCGTGGCAAAAGCCGCCACGCGGCCCGCATCAATCAAACCATACATGACGCAATCAGCCGGGGTGATGGCATCGGTATTTTTCCGGAAGGCTCGACTACGGATGGCACGGAACTGATGCGATTTCACGCTTCGTTGCTGCAGCCTGCGGTAGTTCACGGCGCGTTGGTGTATCCGGTAGCGCTGCGCTATCGCGACGAAAATGGCGACGTCAATGTGGACGCCAGTTATGTCGGGGACACAACACTGGCCGAATCGCTGCGGATGATCCTGGCGCAGCGGTTCATCGTGGCCGAAATGATGTTTTTGCCGCCAGTTGATGCCGGCAACAAATCGCGGCGGGAACTTGCTGCACAAATGCAGAGCGCGATTGCGGCTGCGCTTAATCTGCCAGCCTCGGACAGGAAACCTGATATGTCCGCCGGTCCTCAAGGCGCACCGCGCTGAGTTGTCCGCCCCACAGGCAGCCAGAGTCCAGCGCGAGCAGATTCTGCTGCGATAGGAGACCCAGCGCCGACCAGTGCCCGCATACGATTGTCGTTGTGGCGCTCTTGCGTCCTGGTACGGAGAACCAGGGCAGGTAGCCTGCGGGAATATCACCGAGTGTGCCCTTGTGATTGAATTCCATGCGGCCGTCAGGTGTGCAAATGCGCAAGCGCGTCATTGCGTTGATGATGACCCGGTAGCGGTCGTAGCCGGTCAGCGTATCGTCCCAGTGGTCGGGGTGGTTGCCGTACAGTTGCGACAGCAAGTTGCGCCAATCCGGGCCGCGCAACGCCTGCTCCGCTTCGCTGGCAAGCGCTTGCGCCTGGGCGATACTCCACGATGGCAACAATCCTGCGTGCACCATCGCGAAGTCTCCTTCTTCGTGCATGAGTGGCAAACCGCGCAGCCATAGCAGTAACTCATCACGGTCGGGCGCAGTCAGTATTTCGTCGAAAGTGTCCTTGCGGTGCGGCTTGGCACGTCCCTCGGCAACCATCAGCAAATGCAGATCATGATTGCCCAGTACGCTGATGGCCCGTCTTCCCAGTGATCGCACGAAGCGCAGTATTTCCAGACTTTGCGGACCGCGGTTCACCAGATCGCCGACAAACCAGAGTCTGTCTTCCGCCGCGCGATAGCCTATTGCGCCTATCAACTGCTGCAGAGAATCAAAGCAGCCCTGCAGATCACCTATCGCGTAGGTCGCCATGTCAGGGCCGTATTGTTGGCGGTGATTAGGTTCGGCGTGCCGGACAGCGGCGGGTGCGTTCGTTCGCGGCCCGTTCGTTGTTATGCGCGTGAGCGACTGGCGCCGCTATTTGCTCTGGCTCACCAGATAATCGACCGCTGCTTTCACGTCGGCGTCCGGCGCGGACGCCCCTCCCTTCGGCGGCATGGCGTTCTTCCCATGGAGCGCGCTGTTGTAGAGAACGTCCTTGCCTTGCGCAATGCGCGCCTTCCACGCCGCTTTGTCACCGGCCTTAGGTGCGCCCGCGATGCCAGCGCCGTGGCACGCGACGCATACGCTGTTGTACAGCGCCTTGCCGGCATCCGCGCCGCCGGCGGAAGCGGCCTTGGCTGGACTTGGCGCAGCGGGCTTGGCCGGGGCTGCTGCGGCACCAGGCGGTACTTCCCCGATGTTGACTTCACCGACAGGTTTAAGTCGCTGCGCCACTGCGGCCGGGTTTTCGGGACCGAGCTTGATTCCGCCAGTGGCGTAACTGGCGATCATGATGATACCGATGACCGGAACCAAAAATGACAGAAGCACGACCACGATCAGCTGCTGGGGGGTTTTGATGAGCGAGGAGTGCTCTTCGGCACGTGCTTCCGACATGCAAATCCTTTTAGCCAATTCTTTGGGGAGCCAGATTATAGGCCATAGGCACTGTGTTGAAGAAGCATGGCATGGACGCGCATCGGCTTTGCCCGTACACTGGCCAATCCATGCGCCCGTAGCTCAGCTGGATAGAGTGTCGGCCTCCGAAGCCGAAGGTCGTGGGTTCGACTCCCTCCGGGCGCGCCAAATCTCTTGTCGAGCATGCCGGTTTTGCCCGATATTCATCATCGCAATTTCGCCTGTCTTTACTTTTGCAGCCTATCCCCATGGCCGCTGCCTGATTATCAATCCGCGGATACGTCAGAAGCGAGCGATCATTAGGCTTGCTTCGATTGTGGATGTTATCGCCGCTGCGTGAGGGTCGTCAGGGGTCAGGGCCAAGCATCACAAAGGACAATTAGCATGGACGGACCGATTGGCCTGGGAGGCTTGTTCTTGAGCAGCTTCCTTGCAGCAACGTTGCTCCCAGGTGGGTCAGAGATCATCTTTGCGGCCGTGCTGGCGGCCGGTGCCAGCCTCTGGCCCGCGCTTGCCGTGGCAACTGGCGGCAATACGCTGGGTGGCGCGAGTTCCTATCTGATCGGCCGACTGGTACCGGAAGCGAGATTGCCCGGGCCTGCATTGGACCGGGTTCGCCGGTGGGGCTCGCCGGTTCTGCTGCTGTCGTGGGTTCCAATCATGGGCGATCCGTTATGCGTTGCCGCCGGCTGGCTCAGGCTTAACAGCGGATGGTCGATCTTTTTTATGGCGGTCGGCAAGTTCTGCCGTTACTACCTGATCGCGCGTCTCATGGCTTGACGCGGTCAGCGCGATCGAGCCATAGCGGTAGATCTGCAACTGAGCGGATTCTGATCTGATGAATACGATGCCTGCCTGCCGGATTACCATATACCTGATATGACGCCATCACTTGGCCAAACGGCAACCACCGCAGCTGCATGCATACTCTGTAAAGAGCCTGGGGGGACCACGATATGGGAAGATCGGTTTGCCCGGATCGTACTGGTCGGAGATTTAGAGCATCCTGGTTTCTGTCGAGTCATTTGGAAGGCGCACCAGACGGAAATGACCGATCTGTCCGACGCCGAAAGGACACGATTCATGAGTCTCGTATTCGCCGTAGAGCACAGCTTGCGCGCCTTGCTGGCCCCGGCAAAAATCAATCTGGCGAGTCTTGGCAACATGGTTCCCCATCTGCACTGGCACGTAATACCAAGATTTGCCGACGATCCGCATTTCCCGAATGCCGTCTGGTCAGCACGAGTACGCGACGGCGTGCGGGCACTACCCGCAAATTTCGCCGCGCTGTTGCATCAGCGGCTGGATGACATCCTGGCGAAACGCTAGGCGGGCACTTTCACGAGCGTTGCAGTGCGCGCATTCGCCAGCCGGCGAGTCTCCGGAAACAGAACCGAAAACGTGCTGCCCTTGCCCGGTGTACTTTCAATTTCCAGCAAGCCCTGGTGGCGGTTTACCACGTGCTTTACGATGGCAAGCCCGAGTCCTGTGCCCCCGGTTTCACGTGAACGGCTGCGGTCCACGCGATAGAAGCGTTCAGTCAAGCGGTTGATGTGCTGCGGTTCGATGCCAATGCCGTTGTCTTTGACCGCAAAAACAAGATTGGCATCGCGTAACCTCCAGCTAATCTCGATCACGCCGCCATCAGGCGTATAACGCACCGCATTGCTGACGAGATTGCTGAATGCGCTGCGTAATTCTTCGGTATTGCCCTTGATACAGTCGGCACTGTCGGCAACCAGACGGATTTGATGATGACCGGCAGAAAGCGCAAGCGCGTCCTGCAAAATAGCGCGCAACATTTCCGGCACGTTGATATCTTCCTCTCGCGACGGATTTTGTGCGCTCTCGAGACGTGACAGGGTCAGCAAATCCTCCACCAGCCTAGTCATGCGGATGGTCTGCTGCCTCATCAAACCGATGGCGCGCTCGGACATTTCCGGATCAGGCACGTCCATGTCGGCCAGAGTCTCGAGAAAGCCGCCAACGACGGTAAGCGGCGTGCGTAATTCATGGGAAACATTGGCCACGAAATCGCGTCGCGTTGTTTCCAGGCGTTCCCAGCGCGTGATATCGCGGCCCAGCAGGAGCTTGTGGTTCTCGCCATACGGCACCTGTTGCACGGCAATCGCCATTTCGCCAGCCGGTCGCGTCATTCTAAGCACCAGCGGCTCGCCCGCATGCTCTGAGGCCAGGTGCTGCACAAACTGTGGCTGCCGGAGAATGTAGGTAATCTGCTGGCCGCGGTCACGGTTATTGTCGAGACCAAAATAATTTTCCGCGCTCGGGTTGCACCATTCAATGCGGTCGGCGCCATCGAGAATGACTACTGCGTCGGGCAGTGCGGCACCGGCGAGCTGAAAGCGCGACAACGCCTCGTTGAGCCTTGTTTCGGTATCGCGCTGGCGCTTGAGCATTTTCAGCATATGAGACGACAAATACTCCCAGGCACCGGAACCCGTGGGCAGGGATTGCGAGTGCGGATGCTGCAACCAGCGATAAAGCAGGGAAAGATTGCGCAGGTGGTGCAGCAGCAAACCTAGCAGCATCAGGCACAGCAACAGCAGCGCGCTGCGATAACCCAGCAATGGCCAGGACAGTAGCGCGATTATTCCGATCAGAAAGAGCGTGCTGAGGGGCCTGCCCCACAGATAATTCAAGCGATTTGTCCCTCGACTGAAACGCGGCGCATTATCGCAGAATTATGCTTCACCTATAGGCGCATCAGGACGCTGAAAAGCGGTACCCGGTACCGCGAACTGTCTGCACGAGACCATCCAGATGAGTGGGTTCAAGTGCTTTGCGTAGCCGACGAATGTGCACGTCCACGGTGCGCTCCTCCACGAATACGTGGTCGCCCCAAATCTGGTCGAGCAGTTGCGTGCGCGAATGGACGCGCTCGGGATGCGTCATCAGAAAATGCAGCAGGCGGAATTCGGTGGGACCCAAATCGATCGGCTGGCCTTTTCCAGTCACACGGTGGCTGGACGGATCCAGGCTTAATCCACCGAGTTTCACTATGTCGTCCGTCATCTCCGGCGCGCGCCGCCGCAATACCGCTTTGATGCGGGCATTCAATTCGCGTGGCGAAAATGGTTTGGTAATGTAATCGTCAGCGCCGATCTCCAGTCCTTGCAGCTTGTCCTGTTCCTCGGAGCGTGCGGTCAGCATGATGATGGGTATCGCGCGCGTGCGCTTGTCGGCGCGCAGACGTTTGGCGAAATCGATACCCGAAAGCCCGGGCAGCATCCAGTCGAGCAGGACCAAGTCGGGCAGCGCATTGGCCACGAGCACCAGCGCCTGCTCTGCATTTTCGGCCCTCAGTGGCTGGTGACCGGCTTGTTTCAGGTTATAGGCGATTAATTCCAGAATCGCTGGTTCATCTTCAACGACCAGGACAGTTGCTGCCATAGCGCGACATTTTCCCCCGTTTTCCAGGTTTGCAATACTATGAAGCAAATGTTACAAGCGCATGACCGCAGGCGACGCGCTTGTGCTTGCCCGCTATGATGGTAAACCTCAACCCCCAACGACCAAACTCTTCGGCAGCCGTGGCAGGACTTCAACCCGGGACGCCTCGTCCCATCGAAATAAAATTGCACCAGAAGTCGCGTCTGCTGGAAATCGGCTTTGACGACGGCAAAACATTTGCGTTGTCCTGCGAGTATTTGCGCGTTTATTCGCCGTCGGCAGAAGTGCGCGGACATGGCCCTGGTCAGGAAGTCCTTCAGGAAGGCAAAAAAGAGGTAGAAATAACCGCGATCGAGCCGGTCGGCAACTACGCCGTGAAGCTGGTGTTCAGTGACGGGCACGACACGGGGCTGTATTCCTGGGACTATCTTTATCATCTCGGGGAAGATCAGCCTCGCTTATGGCAGCGGTATGTTGAAAGACTGGCCATGGAGGGTTTGCACCGGGAGCCGGCCGGTAAACCTGGCGCAGAGCCGGCCAATAAATCGACATGGAAAAAAATCTGAGACGCACGCGCGCATGAATCCCGAGAAATTCACGAACTTCGGTTTCCAGACGGTACGCGAAGACGAAAAAGCAAGAAAAGTCGCCGGCGTATTCAGCGCGGTCGCGAACCGCTATGACATCATGAATGACTTGATGTCGGGCGGCTTGCACCGTCTGTGGAAACGCTTTGCAGTCGAGTTGAGCGGAGTGCGCGAGGGCGGCCGGGTGCTCGACGTGGCGGGCGGAACGGGTGACCTGTCATTGTTGTTTGCTTCCCGGGTTGGCGCAGCAGGTGAGGTCTGGCTGACGGATATCAACCGGGAAATGCTCACGCGTGGACGCGATCGCCTCATCGATGCTGGCCGCATAACGCCCCTGCTGCAGAGCGACGCCGAGCACTTGCCCTTGCCAAGCGGTTACTTCGACTGTGCCATCGTTGGCTTCGGTTTGCGCAACATGACGCACAAGGACAGGGCTCTCGCCGAAATGCTGCGCGTCGTGCGCGCCGGGGGACGCGTGCTGGTGCTGGAATTTTCGCAAGTCTGGCAGCCGTTGCGCCGCGCCTATGACGCGTATTCCTTCCGCGTGCTGCCTCTGCTGGGCAAACTCGTCACCGGCGACGCCGACAGCTACCGTTATCTTGTGGAATCAATTCGCAAGCATCCAGACCAGGAAGAACTGAAGCAGATGATGGAACAGGCCGGTTGCGAAAGCGTTGACTATTACAACTTGAGCGCGGGGGTGGTGGCGCTGCATGTCGGTCATAAACTTTGAGGCAATGCTGTCCCGCCCGTTCAGCTCGTTCGTAAATCATTTGCTGGCCAGCGCGGAATGGGCGCGTGCAAATCTGACAGCGCATGCAGGCAAAGTGGCTGTGTTCGAAATTTTTCCAATGCACATCGCTGTCGTAGTGGATGCGGAAGGAATGTTGCGTCCTGCCGAAACTGGCGCGGCGCCGTCCGTCACTATTCGACTGACGCCCGCGAGCGCGTTGCAATTTATGGCCGAGCGCGAAATAGCATGGCGTAATGCAGAGATAGAAGGAGACACCGACTTTGCCGCGGCGCTATCTGGGATTGCCGCCAATATCAACTGGGACGTCGAAGAAGATCTGAGCAGGCTGGTCGGCGACATCGCGGCGCATCGCCTGGTTGCTGCCGGACGCGCGGCCGCTGCATGGCCGAAGCAAGGCGCCGCCAGCATCGCAACCGGGCTGGCAGAATACCTGACTGAGGAAAAACATCTGCTCGTCACGCCCTTGCAGGCGACGGAGTTCGTGGCCGAGGTCGATGAACTGCGCGATGCCGTGGAGCGGCTCGACAAGCGCATCGAGCGGCTGCAGCGGCGCACCGGCGGCAGCTGAACGGTCCTGGCGCATGCACCTGCTGCGGCTGCTTAAAATCCTGCTTGTTTCGCTGCGCTATGGACTCGACGAATTTTTCCTCGGGCATGAACGCGTTCGCGTACTGCGCCCGCTGTTATCCGTCGTGTTGTTCTGGCGCCGCCTTGCGCGCCCGCGAGGTGAGCGCTTGCGTCTGGCACTGGAGGCGCTCGGCCCAATATTCGTGAAATTCGGCCAGGTACTGTCCACACGGCGCGACTTGATCCCGCTGGACATCGCCGACGAATTGGCGAAATTGCAGGATCAGGTGCCGCCGTTCCCGGTCGAGCAGGTGTATCGAACCATTGAGCGTACCTATCGCTTGCCGGTCCGACAGGTATTCGAGCATTTCGATGCCGTAGCGACGGCCAGCGCTTCGGTGGCGCAGGTACACTTTGCGGTGCTGCCCGGAGGCCGTGAAGTTGCCGTCAAGGTTTTGCGCCCCGGCATTGCACCGGTGATTGTTGAAGACGTTGCGCTGCTGAACGTAGCCGCCAGTCTGATGGAAAGACTCTGGGCTGACGGGCGTCGTCTCAAGCCGAGAGAAGTCGTGGCAGAGTTCGAGCGCCATCTCCGGGATGAATTGGATTTGCTGCGCGAAGCCGCGAACGCCAGTCAGTTGCGACGTAACTTCGATAATTCGCCCCTGCTGGTCGTTCCGGAAGTGTTCTGGGACTATTGCGGTACCGAAGTCATGGTCATGGAGCGCATGGTCGGCACGCCCATCAGCCAGGTGGAACGCTTGCGCAAGCAAGGCATCGATGTACCGAAGCTGGCGCGCGCCGGCGTGGAGATTTTCTTCACGCAGGTATTCCGCGACGGCTTTTTCCATGCCGATATGCATCCCGGTAACATTCTGGTGGCAGGCGACGGCCGCTACATCGCGCTCGACTTCGGCATCATGGGTACTTTGAACGAAGTTGACAAAAATTACCTCGCGCAAAATTTTCTGGCTTTCTTCCGGCGCGATTACCGGCGTGTTGCGCAAATCCATCTGGAATCCGGCTGGATTCCCGCCGACACGCGAATCGAGGAATTCGAAACCGCGATCCGCGCCGTGTGCGAACCCATCTTCGATAAACCGCTCAAGGAAATATCGTTCGGCAAAGTGTTGCTGCGCCTGTTTCAGACATCGCGGCGCTTCAACATTGAAGTGCAACCTCAGCTCGTCCTGCTGCAGAAAACACTACTGAACATTGAAGGGCTCGGCCGGGATCTTGATCCTGAGCTCGATCTCTGGGCGACAGCAAAACCTTTTCTCGAGCGTTGGATGTCAGAGCAAGTGGGCTGGCGCGCATTGTTGCGCAACCTCGGCAAGGAAGCGCAGCAATGGAGTGTCCTGCTTCCGCAGTTGCCGCGCCTGCTGCATCGTTCGCTTGCAGAGCGCTCGGCTTTCGGAAGCGAGACAGTTATGGTCTCGTTGTTGCTGAGCCAGCAACGCCACATTCGTCTGCTCAGCTGGGGTCTCGCGGCCGTCTTAGTCATTTTGATGCTGATCGTCCTCCGCTAGTTTCGGCACGTTGCGTTGCAATCGTTGTGTCACGCAACAGCCATGTCGCTGCAATCTGCCTGTAACAGACAACCGCCAAAATCCGCTCCCATCGAGCATCCCTGATACCGGGATGCCCAGCTTTTCAACCGGGAGACATAGTAATGGAAGGTTCGGCCAGCACATCCAAACGCCTTATTCTGGCGATTGCAATCGCGGCAATCGGGGTAGTGAGTACACCCGCATCCGCAGACATGGAAACGTTGCTCGACAAGTTGCACGAAAAAGGTGTGCTCAGCGATGAGGATTATCAGCAGATGCGCACTGAAGCCCGCGCGGACCGACGCGCGGAAGCCTTGAAAAATGCCTCGGAATCCGAGAAGGAGCAAAGGGCGCAAGCGACGGCTGCCTCGACCATCAAGGTCCCGGAAGTTCTGAAGAGCGTGGAACTGTTCGGCGATGTGCGTTTGCGCTATGAAGACCGGATCGCCCGCGCGCCTACCGATACCGCAACGTCCGAGGAGCGCCAGCGTTGGCGCTATGCTTTGCGCGTAGGCTTGCGCGGCGATGCCAGCGAGAACTTTTTTTATGGGTTGCGCTTGGACACGGGCACCTATGGACGCTCGGCGTGGGTCACCATGGGGGACGACAACAGCAGCAACGGATCAAAGAGCAGCCAATCGAACAAGAGTTCCGACGCGGTCGCCGTCGGCTTGGCCTTTATCGGCTGGAAACCCACGGACTGGGCGCAGGTGATCGCCGGGCGGCAGACCAATCCGCTCTACACCAGTTCAATGGTGTGGGATCCGGATATCACGCCGGAAGGCCTGACTGAAAGGTTTAGCTGGAAGCTAAGCGACAACGCCACTTTATTTGCCACGGCCGGCCAATATATCTATTCGCAAATAGGCAAGCGCACCGGCGCCTGGAACGGTACGACGCTTGACAATCCGAGCCTTGGCTTTGGCTCGAGCATGTCGACGATTTTGTTCGCGACTGAAGTGGGAGGTGCGTACCGGTTCTCCGAGAATAGCTCTGCGAGAGTGGCCGCGAATTATTACAAATACCGCCTGACGCAAGACGATACGGTCTTCAATACAAACTTCCAGGGCACGGGTGGTTCGGCTGCAGATCTTGGTGTGCGCAATCTGCAGATTGTCGAAATTCCGATGGAATTTCGCTTCCCGGTGGCCGATTTGTCAGGGGCCGTGTTCGGGGAATATGCCTGGAATATCGACGGCAACAAACGCGCAGCTGCCAGCGCCACACCCCAGTTTGGTGGCGACAACAAGGCAATGATGATCGGACTGTCGCTTGCAAGTTCCGGTGTGCCGCAATCACTAAGCCAAGGTCCGGCGCTGGGCAGTTCCGCCAAGAAAGGCACTTGGGAACTACGGACGTTTTACCAACGCATTCAGCAGTTCGCGCTCGATCAGAACATGATTGATTCCGACTTCTTCGAGCGCACTAACGTGGAAGGCTACTTCATCGCCGGTGCCTATAGTCCGGCGAACGGCATCATTACGACGTTGCGTTACGGACGCGCGCACCGGATCAACGATCAAATGGGTACTGGTGGGTTTAACGACGACTCGTCGAACGTTGCGACCATCGACAAGTATCAATTGCTCCAAGCAGATTTCACGCTGCGGTTCTGATCGAGCGGGCCGATGGCCCGCACTTTTCCGGGACAAACGGGCGCCGCATTGGCGCCCGTTTGTCTTGCGGTTCGAAAGGAATGATTTGCGTCCTATGCGAGCCCGAGTTTTTGGGCAAGGCCAATGCGTTGCAGTTTCCCGGTGGCGCCCTTTGGAATCTCGGCGAGAATAATAATCTTGCGCGGTACTTTGAACTCGGCCAGTCGAATTGCAGCGAACTCGCGCAGATCCCGTTCGCTGGCTTGCGCGCCTTCGCGCAGCACAACGGCAGCGGCGACGTCTTCGCCAAGCTTTGGATGCGGAACCGAGAAGGTCACACATTGCTGCACGCATGGATGATCCATCAGCACCTCGTCCACTTCGCGTGGGGAAATTTTCTCCCCGCCGCGATTGATGATTTCCTTCAAGCGCCCGGTGATCGTAACGTAGCCTTCGGCATCCATGATGCCCTGGTCGCCGGTACGGAACCAGACGTCGGCGTAGGCTTCGGCGTTCGCCTTCGGATTGTTCTCATAGCCGTTCATGACGTTCTCGCCCTGGATCGCGATTTCTCCCACGACGCCTGCCGGCAGTGGGTTGCCCCGAGCATCAATTACGCAGACCTTGGGGCCCGCTGCCTGTCCTACCGTGCCCGGCTTGCGTTTGCGGGGTGGCAGCGGATTGCTGGCCATCTGGTGTGCGGCTTCAGTCATGCCGTAGGCTTCGATCACCGGCACCCCGAACGTCTCCTCCAGTTCCCGGATCACCTGCGGAGGCAGGGAAGAGGACGACGAGCGGATGAAGCGCAATGAACATGATTTGATGATCTCGATATTGTTCGCCGCGCGTCCGAGTATGGCCTGGTGCATGGTAGGGACTGCCGTGTACCACGTCGGATGGACTTCTTTCATCCAGGAAAAGAACTTCAGCGCGTTGAATCCGGCCGTGCAGCACACTTCGCCACCCGCTGACAGCGGCGC
>JBJMWI010000101.1:0-7071 GCA_045810225.1 Burkholderiales bacterium | reverse complement strand
CCCCCGGTGGGTTTCGTCGTTGTATGAATTCGTGGCTCCCCACTGGGACAATGTGGTGAACGGACAATGGGCACAGTCTGTGGCGTCTGCTCGGCTCAGCGTCGAGCAGATGCAGGGCTGGATTCTGCAAATTTATCCGTTTATTTATGACTTTCCGAAATTCTTGGCTGAAGGTTTGATCAAGGTCGAAGATGACTTTTCTCGGACATTCCTGATCGAGAATATTCGGATCGAACGCGCGCACGCCGAACATTGGCTCTGGATGGGGGAAGGCTTTGGTCTGGACCGTCAGCAGATGCTCAATTTGGCGGAAGGCGAGACGCCGATTTTGCGAGATGTGCAGTCGCTCACGGACTGGGTCTGGCGAGTCAACGCCAAGGGTTCCCTTGCCGAAGCGGTCGCCGCGACCAGTTTTGCGATCGAGGGCGTTGCAGGCGCGCTCGCAAGAAAAATCGCCAGCGGGTTCGAGTCATACCGCGACCGCCCGGGCGTTGACATGAATCCAAAGACGTACAAGTGGATTCGGGAACACTGTCATTACGATGATGAACATCCGAAATTCGCGCTTGAAATTGTCAAGCACTATGCCATTACGGAACGCATGCAACGCCAAGTGATGTTCGCCGCCAAGCGAAGTCTTGAGTTGCTTGAGTTGGCCCTGCTGAGTTCCACTCAGTTGGTACCAGCCTCTAAGCGGTAATAGATCGCACCTATGGCACTGCCAAAAGGTGCGAAACAGCAAGCGGGGCCAGAGTTAGACTGGCTCCGCTTTTTTATAGCGAATTAGATAAGCAAAACCGGTAGCGAAGCTATACTGCAATGGACAGCAACGCAACTTCAGAGGAAAGGCTATGGCCCTCAAACGCGATGTCATAAGCCCTGAGATCGCCCGCACTCTGGACGGGTTGTTTCAAGAACGCGTGCGTCGCTCTCCGAATGCAGTCGCGTATCAAAGTTTTGATGAACCTGGCGTGTGGAAAGACTATAGCTGGGGAGATGTTGCAGGGCTTGTGGCGCGTTGGCAGGCTGGGTTCGAAGCCGAGGGCTTACAACCCGGCGACCGAGTGGCAATAATGCTGCGCAACAGCGTGAATTGGGTGGTCTTTGATCAGGCCGCGATGGGGCTTGACCTGGTAAACGTGCCGCTTTACACGTCTGACCGTCCCGATAACACCGCATACATACTGAAGGATTCAGGCGCCAAGATTTTGGTCTTGGAAAGCGCCGACCAATGGACAATGTTTGCGGACTTGCAGGACCAGCTCACGGGGCTCAAGCGAATTCTGTCCATTAATACGCTTTCCGGTCCAGCGACTGATCCACGCGTCAAAAGTGTTGTTCATTGGTTGCCTAAAACGACCGGCTCGGTCCGGCACGTCAACCAGGATGGCACGAAACTGACAAGCATTATCTATACGTCCGGGACCACCGGAAAACCGAAGGGCGTCATGCTGTCGCACAAAAACATGTTGGAAAATGCAGCTTCGGCATTGCAATGTTTCGACGTCACTACCCAAGACCTATTCCTGTCGTTTCTACCGTTGTCGCACACGCTTGAGCGAACTGCCGGATGCTACCTGACGATGATGGCTGGTGCGCGCGTGGCATATGCGCGCTCGATTGCTCAATTGGGGGAGGATCTCGTCGCCATACGCCCGACAATCATGATCTCCGTCCCGCGAATCTACGAACGGGTTTACGCAAACATAAAGTCCCGGCTCGCAGAAGGTCCGGCGTTGCGCAGGAAGCTATTCGAGCACGCAGTGGAAGTCGGATGGGCGAGGTTTGAATATCAACAAGGAAGAGGGCCATGGAAAGCTGCCTTCCTCTTATGGCCACTCCTTGACCGCTTGGTTGCTCACAAGGTTATGGCGCGTTTGGGTGGCAGGCTTCGCGCAGCGGTAAGCGGTGGCGCGGCGCTCGCTCCGGATATTGCAAAGCTGTTTGTGGGGTTGGGCTTGCCCATCCTCCAAGGATATGGGCTTACAGAGACCAGCCCGGTCGTCAGCACCAACCGATTAGACGACAACATTCCAGCCAGTATTGGAAAGCCCATTCCCGGGGTGCAAGTGAAGCTGGGCGAGAAGGATGCGTTGCTGGTCAAGGGTTCCAATGTCATGCTGGGCTACTGGAATTTGCCGGATGCAACCAAGGCAATGTTCACTGCTGATGGATGGCTTAATACCGGCGATACAGCGCGGTTTGACGAAGCGGGACATCTTTACATTACCGGGCGCTTAAAAGAAATCATAGTAATGTCGACCGGGGAAAAGGTCCCACCTGTGGATATGGAAGCCGCTATCCTGCAGAACTCTCTGTTCGAACAAGTCATGATCTTGGGCGAAGGCCGGCCATACCTCAGCGCCTTTGTTGTGCTCAATCCGGACCAATGGCGAAAAGCGGCCCTTCAGCACGGGATGCCGGAGACATTGGAAGGCATATCGGGAAACCGCTCAGTAGAGACTTTCCTGCTGGACTGCGTTCAGAAACAAATAAAATCCTTTCCGGGTTACGCAAAAATCAACCGCATAGCGGTGATGAAGGAACCTTGGACAATTGAAAACGGGTTGCTGACACCCACAATGAAATTGAAACGTGCAAAAGTTGTGGAATCGCACAGCAAAGAATTCGAAAGTCTCTATGCCGGTCACTGAACAAAAACCGGCCTCTCACGGAACAGCGTCTCTTCCGGTGAAGCGCGAGCCGACATTGCGTGTCGTGCCCATGCCTTCAGATGCGAACTACACGGGCGATATCTTCGGTGGATGGATCATGTCGCAGGTTGATATTGCGGGGAGCATTCCCGCGATCGAACTTGCAAAAGGGCGCGTTGCTACTGTCGCTGTCAACTCTTTCATATTCAAGCAGCCTGTCATGATCGGCGACTTGGTGAGCTTTTATGCAAATGTGGTAAGAACCGGCCGTACGTCGATTACCGTTGACGTCGAAGTTTATGCGCGCCGGCGCACCTTGCACGAAGTGGTCAAAGTTACCGAAGCCACTTTGACCTATGTAGCCGTGGACGATGAGCGGCGTCCGCGACCACTCGACCGGGGATCAATCTGAAGAATTGCATCATGTGGCACATGTCGGTTCGTTTTTATTTCAACAAGGAGAGGTAAATGCACAAAAAATATCAAACAATCTTGACTGTATTGGCGATCGCATGGGCTATCGTTGGCACAGCATCGTCCGCCTCGGCCGCGGGATTTGCGCTAATCGAACAAAGCGCTAGCGGCATGGGCAATGCATTTGCGGGAGCGGCAGCAACGGCAGAGGATCCCAGCACCATTTTTTACAATCCTGCGGGCATGTCGAAGTTGCAGGGCATGCAGTTTACGATCGGTGCGCATGCAATCGATCTGAGCGCAAAACTCAACAACTCGGGCTCTTCAATTTCGTTGGGTGCGCAAGCTATAGGAAGTCAACCCGGAGGGAACGGGGGTGACGCAGGAGGGCTGGCGGTTGTGCCCAACCTGTATTTCGTGATGCCAATTGGCGACCGGCTAAACTTTGGTATCGGAATCAATGCCCCGTTCGGCCTGGTGACGGAGTACGACGACAATTGGGTAGGACGCTTTCAGGGCATCAAATCGGAACTCACTACCTATAACATCAATCCCGCCTTGTCTTTCAAAGTAAACGACACCTTCGCTATTGGTGCTGGAGTGAATTATCAGCACCTTGATGCGAATCTGACGAACGCTGTGCTTCTCCCCGTGCCGGTCGAAGGCCGAGCCGAGGTGGATGCCAACGATGATGCATGGGGATGGAACATAGGCGTCCTTTTTCAGCCTTCACCCTCCACCAAAATCGGCGCAAGCTATCGGTCAAAGCTCGAATACAAGCTGGAAGGAACAACTACTGTCAATACCGTTACCGGCGTTCCTATTGCGGCAGCCGGTGGAGCAACCACTGCGGATGTTACCCTCCCGGATTCTTTTTCGTTAAGCTTGGCGCAACGCCTGAACGAACAGTGGGAGTTTCTCGCAGACGCTACCTTCACGCGCTGGAGCGAGATTAGCCGAATCAATATCGTAAATTCAACAAACGGAACCTTGCGCGACAGTCTGCTTTTGGATTTCGATGACACTTGGCGTTATTCAATTGGGGCCAACTACAAGTTGAACGAAAAGTGGACCCTTAGAGGCGGCGTGGCTTACGACCAGACCCCGGTCAAGAGTGCGACTACTCGTTCGGTCCGGTTGCCGGATACAGATCGTACCTGGCTATCAATTGGCGCCGGGCTGAAGGTGGCACAAAGTGGCAAACTGGACTTTGCGTACTCGCACATCTTCCTGAAGGATGCCGAAATAAACTCCACTCGCAGCCAACAAACGCTTGGTGCGTCTACACCGACGCCCATACCAGGAACCGCATCAACCGTGGCCGGCACGTACAGCGGATCAATTGATATTTTTAGCGTTCAGTACACCATGAGCTTCTAGATTTTCCCGGTGGCGGGCTTCTGCCTGCCACCGTCTTTCATTTCCGGCTTGGTGGAACGCCGCCAGGCCGTTGCAACTCTAAAGGCAACATGGCACCGCCAGTCAAATCTCTCGTCCGCAAAGTCGCTGTTCTTGGCGCCGGAGTCATGGGTTCCCAGATTGCCGCTCACCTGGTGAACGCTGGAGTCGAAGCGATCCTGTTTGAATTGCCGGCGAACGAAAGCGATCCCAACGGCAACGTTCGCAAGGCCGTCGACAGCCTTAAAAAACTGGAACCAAGCCCGCTTTCCGTATCCAGCCGTGCCGATTACATCCAGTCGGCAAACTACGATCAGGACTTGGAATTACTTAAAGAGTGTGACTTGGTCATCGAGGCGATTTCCGAGCGCATGGACTGGAAAAAATCCTTGTACGAGAGGATTGCTCCGCACCTCGGCGAAAGCACCATATTTGCAAGCAACACTTCGGGCCTTTCCATCAATTCTTTGTCCGAGGCCATGCCCGAGCACGCACGCTCGCGCTTTTGCGGCGTGCATTTTTTTAATCCGCCCCGCTACATGCATCTGGTGGAATTGATCGGCGGACGCACGACCGATCCGGCGATTTTAGACCGGCTCGAGGCCTTTCTTGTCACCACGCTCGGAAAAGGTGTGGTTCGTGCTAAAGACACCCCGAATTTTATTGCCAACCGCGTTGGAGTCTTTTCCATCCTGGCGGCTTTCTACCATACGCAAAGACTCGGGCTGGGATTCGATGAGGTCGATGCGCTGACCGGAACGCTTATCGGACGGCCCAAAAGCGCGACCTATCGTACTGCTGACGTCGTTGGATTGGACACGTTAGCGCATGTCATCAATACGATGAAAGACAAATTACCCAACGACCCGTGGCACCGGTACTACCAGGTTCCGAACTGGTTCACCCAGTTGCTGGACCAAAAAGCGCTGGGCCAGAAAACAGGGCGGGGAATCTATCGCAAGCAAGGCCGTGAAATACAAGTGCTCGACCTTAAACAAGGAGCGTACCGGCTTTCCGCGGGCGAAGCTGATGAGACAGTCGTTTCTATTCTGAAGAACAAGAACGTTGCAGAACGCTTTACGCAGTTACGTGCAAGCCAGCATCCGCAGGCGCAATTCATTTGGTCCGTCTTCCGCGACATGCTGCATTACTGCGCAGTTCATCTTGAAAGTATCGCAGATAACGCCCGTGATCTTGATTTGGCGGTGCGTTGGGGATTTGGCTGGAGCCAAGGTGCGTTCGAGGTCTGGCAGGCGGCCGGATGGCAACAGATGGCGAAGTGGATTGCGGAGGACATCGCGGCCGGCAAAAGCATGGCTTCCGTGCCATTGCCCGAGTGGGCCACTGACCCGCAATGCGATGGCGTACACCAGGCACAGGGTTCCTGGAGTCCGGCGCAACGCGCTTACAAGCCGCGTTCCAGCTTGCCCGTGTATGGTCGCCAGCCGTTTCCTGATCGGCTCATCAGTGAAAGTTCGGTATACGGCACGACGGTTTTCGAAACCGAAGCAACGCGCATGTGGACCACGGGTGATGATATCGGCATCCTTAGTTTCAAGACAAAGATGCATGCCATTGGCGAAGATGTGCTTGATGGGGTCATGCAAGCCATCGAAGAGTCCGAGGGCAACTTCAAGGGACTGATCATCTGGCAGACAGAGCCACCATTTTCAGTTGGTGCGAATTTATCCGGCGGCGGAACCAGGCAAAGCACGCAGAAACCCACCGCGTTCGCCTCCATGATGAAGAAGTTCAAGCGTGAAGCGCAGTCGGCCATTCTGAAGGCGGCATTCAAGTTGAACGTGGCCGATTCGCTGATGGCCGGGCGATTGGAAAAAGTGGAGCAAGTGGTCGAACAGTTCCAGGCCACTTCGCAGGCGCTGCGCTATTGCATGATTCCGACTGTCGCAGCCGTGGACGGCATGGCCCTCGGCGGGGGCTGTGAGTTCACTATGCACTGTGATAAAGCGGTGGTCTCACTTGAAAGCTACATTGGCCTGGTGGAAGCGGGAGTCGGTCTGTTACCTGCCGGCGGCGGTTGCAAGGAACTTGCAATGCGAGCGGCGGCCGAAGCCAAAGGGGGCGATGCCTTTCCTTTCCTGAAGAACTATTTTCAAAACGTGGCAACGGCACAAGTTGGCAAGAGCGCGGAACATTCCCGAGAGTTGGGATTTTTGCGGTCCAGTGACCGCATTGTGATGAACCGATTTGAACTGCTGCATGTCGCCAAGGCGGAACTCGAGGCAATGGCTGAGGCGGGGTACCGTCCTCCTTTGCGCACGCGAAACATTCCAGCGGCAGGTCGAAGTGCGATTGCGACATTCAAAATGGCCATGACAAACATGCAGGCTGGCCATTACATATCCGCGCACGATTTTCTTATAGGCAGCAAGATCGCCTATGTGATGTGTGGTGGCGACGTGGAACCCGGCACGCTGCTCACCGAGGACTGGTATCTTGATCTCGAGCGGCAGGCGTTCATGGAACTGATTGCTACCGAGAAGACCCAAGCTCGCATTGAGCACATGCTGAAAACGGGTAAGCCGCTAAGGAACTAGGAATGAACACGCAGATGCTTCGGTCTCTGCGGGAATGTTATTGATAA
>JBJMWI010000100.1:0-19688 GCA_045810225.1 Burkholderiales bacterium | reverse complement strand
TCCAGGCGTGCGACTTAAACCACTCATCCACCTCTCCGCATTTCCCGACGCAGCCGTGCGGCGCTTGGCTTTGCGGAAGGCGCGAAGAATACTTGAGACCCCTTTTCAAGTCAAAGACACAAAGGGTTTCGAAACTTCAATACCTTGCGTCGTGTCCGAAACCGCGGCGCGAAGCAGGTTCGCCCTTCACTTAGTCCTCATCGGCTATGGTCAAAGACCGGTATCCACTTGGGGATGGTCTCAGCACTTCATGCACCGGCACACGGGCTACATACGGCATTGAACCAAGTTGGGAATCGAACTCTCTATCTTCACTGACCCCAGCGCCAGCGTGCGCACATTAACAATGCAGAGTTCCAGGAAATAGCCCGATAAAGCGGCAGTTCAGGAAAGATTTGGCCTTCGGATGGACGCATGAGAATGGATACGCCCCTTCAAGACAACCGCCCCAAGACATTGTTCGAGCCAGATCGCAATTGCTGGCGTGTGGCACGCGCAGACCGCGCGGCATTCCTCGTGGATGCTGAGAATTATTTCAGCACGTTTGCCAAGGCCGCAATGCGGGCGAGTCGTTCAATCATCATTCTGGCCTGGGATTTTGACAGCCGAACCCCGCTGTCATGCGAACAAAATCCCGGCAATCACCCCGCGCTGCTGGGAGACTTCCTGAACTTTCTGGTCAGACGCAAGCGTCATCTCAATATCTATGTGCTCGATTGGGATTACCCAATGGTGTACGGCACGGACCGGGAAATCCCGCCGGTCTATGGTCTGGGCTGGAGACCGCGGCATCGCGTTCATTTGCGTTACGACAACACCCATCCGGTCGCCAGTTCGCACCATCAAAAAGTGGTCGTCATAGACGACGCGGTCGCATTTTCCGGCGGACTGGATCTGACCAATCGGCGCTGGGATACCTGCGAGCATCGGGCCGATGAGCCCAGACGGCTGGTCAATGGCAGTCCATACCCGCCTTTTCACGATGCAATGCTGATGGTCAGTGGCGAGCCGGCGAAGGCCTTGGGCGAACTTGCCCGAGCGCGCTGGCGCAATGCCACGGGAGAGGACATACCGGTAATTGCGGGAATCGGTGATCCATGGCCGGAAGAAATCGTTCCAGACGTAACCGATGTGACGGTCGCGATCGCCCGCACCATACCGGGCACGCCAACGCAATCTGAAGTGCGTGAAATCGAAGCGCTCTATCTCGACATGATCGCCAGCGCAAAACGGCAGATCTACATCGAGAACCAGTATTTTACTGCCCAGCGGATCGGCGAAGCGCTGGCAGCTCGACTGGGAGAGGCGAATGGCCCTGAAGTGATTCTGGTAATCCGGCTGCTGAGCCATGGCTGGCTAGAGGAAAAGACCATGGAGGTCTTGCGCACGAAGATGATCAAGCAATTGCGCGAAGCCGATCGCTGGAACCGTTTCGGTGTGTACTTCCCGCATGTGCCGGCGCTCAGGGAAGGAACATGCGTCGACGTGCATTCCAAAATCATGGTGGTGGACGATCAATGGCTGCGCATCGGTTCCGCAAATATTTGCAACCGCTCGATGGGTGCGGACACCGAATGCGATCTGGCGATTGAAGCCGGAGGCAATCAGGCGACTTCCGCTGCCATCCGCGATTTCCGTGACGGGTTGCTTGCCGAACATCTGGCTGTCACCTTGCCGAAGATCAGGGAAGCGGCAGCGCGCGAAGGGTCACTGAATGGTGCGATACGCGCGCTGCAGGGAAATGGGCGCACCTTGAGCGTTTTGCAAGATCCCCCCGAAATTTCAGACGCTGCCATCAGTGTCGCGGCACTGGCGGATCCGGAACGTCCGGTGTCGTTGGACCAGCTGATCGAGCAATTTGCGCCCAGCATGACGCCAGCCAAATCCGGATTTCGCTGGGGTGTGGCGCTGACGGCGCTCGTAGCGGTGGCGGGCTTGCTGCTCGCATGGCGCTTCACGCCGCTTGCGCAACTCGCCACCCCCGACAACATCATCGGCTGGGCGCACGATTTTGCCGGCAGTTGGTGGGCGCCGTTGTTGGTTGTACTGGCGTACACGCCGGCCTGCTTTGTAATGTTTCCGCGGCCGCTCATTACGCTGTTTGCCATTGTGGCGTTCGGCACCAAGTTAGGGGTCATCTATTCGTTTACCGGCGTCATGCTGTCCGCGGAGATGACATATGTTGCCGGACGATTGTTCGATCGCGGTACCGTTCGCCGGGTAGCCGGTGAAAAACTCAATCGCGTGAGTGAAGTGCTGCGGCGTAGAGGCCTGCTGGCGGTTACCGCTTTGCGCCTGTTGCCGGCGGGGCCATTCGCAGTGGTGGGGCTGGTTGCCGGGGCGATACGCGTCAAACTCTGGCACTACACGCTCGGTACCGCTATCGGGTTGGTACCGGGCACGCTCGCCACCGTAATGATCGGGGACCAGCTGGAAGCTGGCATCCGCGACCCCAGCACGATCAACTACTGGCCCGTTGTCGGCGCCGTTGTTCTGCTCGCCGCAGGCGCATTTGCTGGGCGCAAATGGTTTTTTAATAACAAAACCGCGCAGGCGCAATGATGCAACCTGAATCCATAGCGGTCTCGCGCGACTTGCGTGTCGGTCCGCCACGGGAAATAAAACACCGGGCGCGCGGCGACTATCGCTGAGCCGGAGTGCCTGCCAGGTGAACATCAGCGCCCGTGAGTTTGAATTGAACCAGCCAGCCCAGCCGTTGCATGGAAAGCCTTCAGAGCTTGCGGGCCCGTTGCCTTCGCGCAGCCGGCAGCCGCGCAGCGAGGTCAAGTTTGCGTCCTATAACATTCATCTCGGTATTGGACGGGACGGCGAGTTCAGGCCGGCCCGAATTGCGGCCGTCATCGACGAGATCGGTGCAGACGTTATCGGCTTGCAGGAGATTTCGCTCGGCATGCCAGGCTTCAATATGCTGCGCTATCTCAGCGATGCCTGCGGCCTCACCGCCATTGCAGGACCAACTTTGATCACTGCATCAGGCCAGTATGGCAATGCCATACTCACCGGCCTGATGCACGGAGAAGTGCATCACTGGGATCTGAGCATGGCCAGGTGCGAGCCGCGGGCTGCAATCGACGCGTGCCTCAGGCAGGGAAGTCACAGTTTTCGCGTCATTGCCACGCATCTGGGTCTGCGTCCTGCCGAACGGCGCGATCAGACACAGCGCTTGCTGCAGATCATCGAACAAGACCGCGCTCACCCGACTGTGCTCCTCGGGGACGTCAATGAATGGTTCCTGTGGGGCAGGCCGCTGCGCTGGATGCACCGGCACTTCCAACATACGCCTGCGCTCGCGACCTTTCCCGCCGGCAGGCCGCTGTTTGCGCTCGACCGTATCTGGGTCGAACCGCGCCGTGCACTGAAGAACATCAGTGTCCATGTCAGCGACAGCGCGCGCATGGCATCGGACCATCTGCCGATTGTGGCGACGGTCGACTTGGGCGCGCTCGAAAATTTCCCGCTAGCAGGCAAAACTAATGGCTAAAGACATCGCGTAATGGACAACACTACCGACATCATTTCGAATCGAAGCAGTGGCTCAAAAATGCCGGCACGCCCCGTTACCGCGGTGTGGCCCGGCCGGCCTCATCCGCTCGGAGCGCACTGGGATGGCGAAGGCGTGAATTTCGCGCTGTTTTCAGAATATGCCCAGAAAGTCGAACTGTGTCTGTTCGATGCAAGCGGCCGCCGTGAAATTCAACGCATAGAACTCAAGGAGCGTACCGACGAGATCTGGCATTGTTATTTGCCGGAGGCGCGTCCCGGAATGCTGTATGGGTACCGCGTGCACGGACCCTATCAGCCGGACAATGGCCATCGCTTCAACCCGAACAAACTGCTTCTGGATCCCTATGCGCGCAATATCGTGGGCGCATTGCAGTGGAGCGATGCGCATTTCGGCTACACCATCGGCCACAAACGCGTGGATCTCTCGTTCGATCGGCGCGATGACGCAGCCGGCATGCCAAAGTGCAAGGTCATTGACGGCGCGTTCACTTGGGCGGAGGAACGCCGGCCGGATATTCCGTGGAACGATATGGTGGTCTACGAGGTGCATGTCGGCGGATTTACCCGCAACCATCCCGAAGTGCCGCCGGCGTTGCGCGGCACCTACGCCGGGCTGGCTTGCCCGCCGGTCATCGATCATCTGCGCCGGCTCGGTGTGACGACAATCGAGCTGATGCCGGTGCATGCCTTTGTCGACGATCGCCAGCTCGTCGAACGCGGACTGCGTAATTACTGGGGCTACAACACCATCGGATTTTTTGCACCGGAGAAACGCTACAGCGCCTCGGGCAAAGTAGCCGAATTCAAGACCATGGTGAAGACGCTGCACAGCGCCGGCATGGAAGTGATCCTGGATGTCGTCTACAACCATACCGCAGAGGGAAACCAGTGCGGCCCAACATTGTGTTTCCGCGGCATTGACAATGCCGCTTACTATCGGCTGGTAGCGGAGGACAAACGCTACTACCAGGACTACACCGGCTGCGGCAATACGCTGAACATGCGCAACCCGCGCGTGCTGCAGTTGATCATGGATTCCCTGCGGTACTGGGTCACCGAGATGCACGTCGACGGATTCCGTTTCGATCTCGCGGCAGCGTTGGCGCGCGAGTTGCACGAAGTGGATCGGCTGGGAGCCTTCTTCGACATTCTGCGTCAGGATCCCGTGCTATCGCAGGTTAAGCTGATTGCGGAACCCTGGGATCTCGGCGAGGGAGGTTATCAGGTCGGTAATTTCCCGGTGGGCTGGGCGGAATGGAATGACCAGTACCGAGACACCATGCGCGCGTACTGGAAGGGTGACGGCGGCGTGATCGGCGATTTTGCGCGCCGGCTGACCGGATCGAGCGATCTTTACGGCCGCAGCGGACGCAGTCCCTCCGCCAGCGTGAACTTCATCACGGCGCACGACGGCTTTACCCTGCACGATTTGGTTTCATACAACGACAAGCACAACGAAGCCAACGGGGAAGAAAATCGCGACGGCAACAGCAATAACCTGTCCTGGAACTGCGGCGCGGAAGGCCCCACCGAGGACCCCGTCGTGAATGCATTGCGGGAACGCCAGAAGCGCAACTTTCTGGCCACGCTGATGCTTTCCCAAGGCGTGCCGATGCTCGTGGCCGGCGACGAGATGGGGCGCACGCAGGGCGGCAACAACAATGCCTATTGTCAAGACAATGAAATTTCCTGGATCGACTGGAATCTGGATGGCACGCGACGCAATCTGTTGGAATTCGCGTCCCGGATGATCGCCACGCGGCGCGAACACCCGATATTCCGGCGGCGCGGATTTTTTCTGGGCCAGGCGGTGGGCGATTCAGCGAGCAAGGATATCGTCTGGCTGAAGCCGGATGGTACCGAGATGACCGAGCACGAATGGAATACTGACTTTGCACGTTGCCTTGGCGTTTATCTCGCGGGCGATTCGCTGGGCGAAACCGATATGCGCGGACAACCGGTTCGCGACGCCAGCTTTCTGCTGCTGTTCAATGCGCACCACGACACGGTGCCGTTTTGTTTGCCCACCGCAGCGACTGCACCGAGGGAATGGATCGCGTTGATAGACACGGCCTTCAATACCGGCATGCCCGAGCATGGCATGCTGCGCAGCGGCGAGCTGTACTCGTTACAGGGCCGTTCACTCGCGCTGTTGCGGCAAATTGCGCGTGCTTGAATGAAACGCCACCATCACATGCCGTTCGGAGCCGAGTTCGACGGCAACGGTGCCGTGCGTTTCAAGCTTTGGGCGCCGCAAGTCTCCGAAGTCCGGTTGGATATTATTTATCCACAGGGGAAATCGAGCACGCCCATGGCTTCTACCGCAGAAGGCTGGTTCGCATTAAGGCTTGAAGGCATCGAGCACGGCACGCGCTATTCCTTTTCGATTGATCAGCGCATCAGCGTGCCGGATCCCGCATCTCGCTTCAATCCGCAGGACGTGCATTCAGCAAGTGCCGTCATTGATCCACACGCATTCGAATGGCCGGATGCATCTTGGCGCGGTCGCCCGTGGGAAGAGGCGGTGATCTACGAATTGCACGTCGGTACCTTTACGCCGGCGGGAACATTCAACGCGGCCATTGAACGGCTCGATTACCTGGTGCGCCTGGGCGTTACCGCGGTGGAACTCATGCCGGTCGCGGATTTTCCGGGCAAGCGCAATTGGGGCTACGACGGCGTGCTGCCGTTCGCGCCGGATTCCTCGTACGGCTCGCCCGAAGACCTGAAAAGCCTGGTCGCTGGGGCGCATGCGCGCGGACTCATGATGTTCCTGGACGTGGTCTACAACCATTTCGGCCCGGAAGGAAATTATCTGCACACTTACGCGCCGCAATTTTTCAATCCCGCTCATGTAACGCCTTGGGGCGCGGCCATCAACTATGACGGCGAGCGCGCGCGGGTCGTGCGCGACTTCTTCATCCACAACGCGCTGTACTGGCTGGAGGAGTTCCACTTCGACGGCTTGCGTCTGGATGCAGTGCATGCCATCGCGGATGACTCGCGGCCTGACATCATCGATGAGTTGGCCGCAGCCGTACGCGCCGGGCCCGGGCAACAGCGGGAAGTGCACATCGTGCTCGAAAATGACCGCAATGAAGCCGCCCGCCTGGTACGCAGCCACGGCCAGCCGCGCTACGCAAGCGCGCAATGGAATGACGATGTGCATCATGCCTTCCACGTGCTGGCCACGGGCGAACGCGACGGCTATTACGGCGATTATGCGCACAAGCCGCTGTGGTGGTTGGGACGCGCCCTGGCGCAGGGCTTTGGCTACCAGGGGGAAATTTCACAATACCGCGGCGGCCGCACGCGTGGAGAAATCTCGTCGGGCTTACCGCCAAGCGCCTTCGTCAACTTCATTCAGAACCATGACCAGATTGGCAATCGTGCACTGGGCGAGCGTCTCAGCGCGCTGGTGCCTGCGCCGGTGCAGCGCCTGGAAACTATCTGCCTGCTGCTTGCGCCTTCGGTGCCGCTGTTGTTCATGGGAGAGGAATTCGCGGCCAGCTCGCCGTTCTTGTTTTTCTGCGACTTCGGCCCCGAGCTGGCACCGAAGGTCGTGCAGGGCCGGCGCGAAGAGTTTGCTGCTTTCGAGCGCTTTCGCACGCCGCAGGCGCAGGCCCGCATCCCCGACCCCGGAACAGAACAAACCTTCACAGCGTCGAAGCTTGATTGGAGCGAAGTCGTGAAAACTCGCCACGCCGAGTGGCATACGCTGTTCAGTGATTTACTGGAATTACGGCGCCGTCGGCTTGTCCCGCATCTCGCGGGCTCTCGCCATGCGGCAGAGTTCGCGGTCGACGGGGCAGGGCTGAGCGTGGATTGGACGCTGGGGAATGGCTCGCGGCTGCACCTGCGTGCTAACTTCTCTGAAGCGGCTTGGGCCAATGTTCCCGATGCACCCGGAGAATTGCTGTTTGCCGCACCTGGAGCAGCAGCGGCGGCTGCGCTTCCAGCCTGGTCCGCGTTATGGACGCTGGAGCCGATCCGTGCCTGAAGCGAGACACGCGGACGCTTATTCGGCCGAACACAGCAACGGCCTGATGCCGGAGCGTGCCCGGCCCGACGCTGAAACCAGGCGGCGCCTGTCGGCGCCGGCTCGGGCGACGCGCATTCCGCGCGCGACCTACCGGCTGCAACTGCACGGCGGTTTTCGCTTACGCGACGCGCTTGCCATCATTCCGTATCTGGCTGAACTCGGCATCAGCCATGTGTACTGTTCGCCTTATTTGCGCGCTCGTCCCGGCAGCCCGCACGGTTACGACATCGTCGATCATCAAACGCTGAATCCGGAGATAGGCAGTGCGGAAGACCTCAAGGCGTTTGTTGCGGCGCTGCGCGCGCATGGCATGGCACAAATGATCGATATCGTGCCGAACCATATGGGCGTGCTTGGTGCGGACAATGCCTGGTGGCTCGACGTCCTCGAAAATGGCCACGCTTCTGTCTACGCGGACTACTTCGACATCGACTGGCATCCGGGCAATCCGGACTTGACCAACCGCGTACTGGTACCGGTGCTCGGAGACCATTACGGTTTTGTGCTGGAACGCGGCGAAATTACGCTCGGGTTCGACGCCGCAACCGGCAGTTTCAGCATTCATTATTACGACAGCCGTTTTCCGATTGATCCGAGCGAGTATCCGCGCATACTGGCTCATGTGTTGGGGGCCGCATCTATTGCCGGTATACCGGACGCGGCGCTCGGAGAACTCAAAACACTTGCGACTGCGTTCGGAGCTCTGTCTCCGCGCGATGCAACCGTCCCGGAAGAAAAACTCGCGCGCCATCATGCCAAGGAGCACTGCAAGCGACGCCTTGCAGACTTGGTCGTCGCGCACAACGAGATGAGCGTCGCCATCGAGGCGGCGATGCGCTCGTTGAACGGCGTCGCGGGCGAGCCCGCCAGTTTCGATCTGTTGCATCAGCTGCTCGAAGCGCAGGCTTACCGGTTGGCGTTTTGGCGCGTGGCCGCCGACGAAATAAATTACCGGCGTTTTTTCGACATCAACGAGCTTGCCGCCTTGCGCGTCGAGGATGAGGCGGTGTTCCAGGCCACCCACAAGCTGGTATTCGAGCTGGTGGCCGCCGGCCAGGTAGATGCCCTGCGTATTGATCATCCCGATGGGCTGTTTGATCCGGCTGCTTATTTCCGAAGATTGCGCGAGACGACCACCGCACTTGCACAACAGCGGCCGGACCCGGCGGATCATGAACCGCTCTATGTCAGTGTGGAGAAAATAATCGCGCCGTTCGAAGCGATGCCGGATACTTGGGCGGTAGACGGCACGACCGGTTACCGTTTCGCCAACCTCGTCAACGGACTGTTCGTCGATACCGAGGCGCAGGCGTCTTTCACGCGGCTATACCACTCCTTTACCGCACAGCAGGCCTCGTACCAAGAGGTAACAGCGCAGTGTAAAAGGCTCGTGCTGCAGGGTGCCCTGGCCAGCGAACTGACCACGCTGAGCAGCCGGCTGGCGCGCATCGCGCGCGCGGACCGTTACACGCGGGACTACACATCGAATTCGCTGCGCCAGGCGCTCACCGAAGTCATCGTGGCATTTCCGGTCTACCGGACGTATGTTGCCAACGGCGTGAGCGCGGAGGACAGGCGTTACATCGAATGGGCGGTTGAGCGTGCGCGCCGGCACATCCCCTCCGCGGACAACAGCATTTTTGATTTCATCAAATCGGCCTTGCTTGCCGAAGCGGCTGCCCCGGACGCCGCGCAGGTGCGCTACTTTGCGCGAAAATTCCAGCAGGTGACCGCGCCCGTGATGGCAAAAGGCGTGGAAGACACGAGCTTCTATGTTTACAACCGGCTGGTCTCGCTTAACGACGTGGGCGGCGATCCATCGACATTTGGTTATAGCGTCAACGCCTTTCACGGCGCCAGCGCGGATCGCGCGGCAAAATGGCCGCATACCATGCTCGCCACATCCACGCATGACAACAAGCGATCTGAAGACGTTCGCATGCGCATCGACGTGCTGTCCGAGCTTCCGGCCGCGTGGCGCCTGAAACTTCGCCGCTGGAGCCGGCTCAACCGCAGCAAGAAGCGAAAAGTCGCTGACCAGCTCGCGCCGGCCAGAAACGATGAATACCTGCTCTATCAGACACTGATCGGCAGTTTTCCCATGGAAGATGAAGCTGGCGTCTTGACCGACTATTGCGCGCGCATCGAGCGCTACATGTTGAAGGCCGTGCGCGAGGCCAAGACACATACCAGCTGGGTGAATCACAATGAGGAGTACGAGCGGGCCGTCACGCAGTTCGTGCGTGCGCTGCTGTCCGACACGGGGCGCAATCTCTTCCTGCAGGATTTTCGCGAGGCAGTGCGTCCGCTGATCTGGTTCGGCATGCTGAACAGCCTTTCCATGGTGCTCGTCAAGTTGACGTCACCCGGGGTGCCGGACTGTTACCAGGGCAATGAGATATGGGATTTCTCACTGGTCGATCCCGACAATCGCCGCCCGGTGGATTACACGCTGCGCCGGCAGCTGCTGGCCGAGATCGAATCTCATGAGGACGTCTTCAGCCATATGCACGATGGCCGGGCCAAACTTTACTTCATGAGCAGGCTGCTGGCATTACGTGCGCGAGCTTCCGAACTGTTTATGTACGGCAGCTACACCGCGCTGCAGGTGCAAGGTGAGCGCGCCGCGCATGTCGTTGCGTACGTGCGCCGCCATGAAAATGCGTGCGTGATCGCCATTGCCGGACGTCTGTTCGCCACCCTTGGCGTCAAGGAAAACCAACTGCCCTGTGCCGAGCCGATCTGGCAAGATACCCGAGTCGAGTTGCCCTTTCTGGACGAAGGCTGCGTGTTGCGCAACGTATTGGACGATCGCGTCCATCGCCTCGAGGGTGGTGCGGTGCGCATGGCGGACCTGTTCCGCAGCGTGCCCGGCGCGGTACTGGTCCATGGTGTCGCGTAAGCAGCAGCTAAGATAATTGAATCGCGGCGGCGTAGCCGCTGCCCAATGACGATCTCTATATGGATCAGGCGATAAACTCGCAAGCAATTTTTTACTCATGGCCGAGTGCCGCCATCGCGGCTTCACTGGTCTTGTTGACCGCTGTAATCGCCTTGCGCATCGTGCTTAAGATCCTTAAGCGGTGGCAACGCCAGCACGATGCACTGCGCACGATGGTGGACTGCACCGAGGAGCCGGCACTGCTGGCCGTGTCCGCACTGGCGCTGCAAGCCGTCTGGCAAGCCTCATCGGATGCGCTTTACCTGATCACCGGCGTGCGCCATTTCACGGTCGTCGTCTTGATCGGCGCGCTGACCTGGCTGGTGATCAGAATGCTGCGCGCAGCAAGCAAGATCATCGCTGTGATGTATCCGTCCACCGCCGATGACAATTTGCATGCACGGCGCATCCAGACCCAGGCACGCATGCTGGGCCGGACTTTCATGGTCTTTGTGTTTCTGTTCGGATTGGCCGCTGCGCTGATGACATTCCCAAGCGTGCGCCAGATCGGCATGGGATTGCTGGCCTCGGCTGGCGTCGCAGGGTTGGTCGTGGGCTTCGCGGCCAAGCCGCTGCTCGGCAATCTGCTCGCGGGATTGCAGATTGCGCTGACTCAGCCGATCAGACTCGACGACGTCGTGATCGTGGAAGGGGAGTGGGGCAGGATCAGCGAGATTACCGGTTCGTATGTGGTCGTAGCACTTTGGGATGAGCGGCGTCTGATCGTGCCGTTGCAATGGTTCATCGAACATCCGTTTCAGAACTGGACCCGGACTTCATCGCAGATCGTCGGTGCGGTGCTGTTGTGGGTTGATTTCGGCTTCCCGGTCGATGCATTGCGCAAGGAACTCGCCGAAATCTGCGCGCACCGCGCTGAATGGGATCATCGGGTTTGCGTTGCGCAGGTCACGGACGCGACGGATCGGGCCATGCAGATACGCGTGCTAGTCAGTTCCGCATCCGCTGGGCAGAACTGGGATTTGCGCTGCCATGTGAGAGAGCGGCTGATTGAATTCCTGGTGCGGGAATATCCGCGCTATCTGCCGCAACTGCGCACTGAACTTCCGCCGGTCTTGAAGGGTGTGCAGGTGGCGCGCTGATATTTCCGTCAAATGAGCAGCCGGTCAGATTCCCTGTTTTAACTGTTCCAATATGGCAGGATTTTCCAGCGTGGAAATATCCTGAGTGATTTCCTCGCCTCGGGCAATGGAGCGCAGCAGCCGGCGCATGATTTTTCCGGAACGCGTTTTGGGAAGGTTGTCGCCGAAACGGATGTCCTTCGGCTTCGCGATCGCCCCAATCTCCTTGCCGACCCAGTCACGCAGTTCCTGCGCCATGCGCTTGGCCTCCTCGCCAGTGGGGCGTGGCCCTTTGGTGACCACGAAGGCAACGACCGCTTCACCCGTGAGTTCGTCGGGACGTCCGACTACAGCGGCTTCGGCAACCAGCTTGGTGTTGGCAACCAGCGCCGATTCAATTTCCATGGTCCCCAAACGATGGCCGGATACGTTCAGCACATCGTCGATGCGGCCCATGATCCAGAAGTATCCGTCGAGATCGCGGCTCGCGCCGTCGCCAGCCAGGTAATAGCGCCCCTTGAACTCCTCCGGGTAGTAGCTTTTTTTGTATCGGTCCGGATCGCCCCAGATGTTGCGGATCATGGAAGGCCAAGGTTTTTTGATGACCAGAATGCCGCCTTTGCCTTTCTCGACATCGTGCCCGGTCTCATCGACGATCGCGGCCATGATGCCCGGCAGAGGCAAGGTGCACGAACCCGGTTTCAGTGTCGTCGCGCCGGGCAACGGCGTGATCATGTGTCCTCCCGTCTCGGTTTGCCACCAGGTATCGACGATCGGACAACGCCCGCCGCCCACGGTATGGAAGTACCACATCCAGGCTTCCGGATTGATGGGCTCGCCCACTGAGCCCAGCAGGCGCAGGCTTGCGAGATTGTATTTCTTCGGCAGATCGGCGCCGGCCTTGATCAACGAGCGGATTGCTGTAGGCGCGGTATAGAACACGGAGACGGCATGATCCTGGATGATTTTCCAGAAGCGGCCCGCGTCCGGAAAAGTCGGAACGCCTTCGAACACGATTTGCGTAGCCCCGACCGCGAGCGGTCCGTAGGTAATATAAGTGTGGCCGGTCACCCAGCCGACATCGGCCGTGCACCAGAAGACGTCCGCAGGCTTGATGTCGAACACCCACTTCATGGTCAGCATGGCTTGTAGCAGGTAGCCCGCACTTGCGTGTTGAACGCCTTTCGGTTTCCCGGTCGAGCCCGACGTGTACAGAATGAACAACGGGTGTTCCGCGCCAACCCAGACCGGTTCACACACATCGGGCTGGTTCTGCACCAGAGCGTGCCACCAGATATCCCGGGGTGATGCCATGTTAGTCGCGCTGCCAGTGCGTTTGTACACCACCACATTGCGAATGGCTTCACAGCCGCCCATCGCGAGTGCTTCGTCGATCGCGCGCTTGAGCGGGATTTCCTTGCCGCCGCGCATTTGACCATCCGCCGTGATGACAGCGATCGCGCCGGCGTCGATGATGCGTTCCTGAATGCTCTTGGAAGAGAATCCGCCGAATACGACCGAGTGAGTGGCGCCGATGCGCGCGCAGGCCTGCATGGCGATGACCGCCTCGATCGACATCGGCATATAGATGATGACGCGTTCGCCGGTGCGCACACCGAGTGACTTCAGTGCATTGGCGAACTGGCAGACGCGATGGTAGAGCTGCTTGTAGGTGATCTTGCTGATCGTGCCGTCATCGGCCTCGAAAATAATCGCTGTCTTGTTCGGTTGGCTATTGAGATGGCGATCGAGGCAGTTATACGAAATATTCAACTCGCCATCGGCGAACCATTTGAAGAAGGGCGCCTTGCTGCTGTCGAGCACGCTCGAGAAAGGCTTTTGCCAGATAAGCTGTTCTCTGGCCATTCGCGCCCAGAATCCTTCGTAGTCTCGTTCGGCTTCTGCACAAAGGGCGTTATAGGCGGGCATGCCCGACACGTTGGCCTGCTTGATGAAATCGGCAGCCGGCGGGAACACCCTGGTCTCATTAAGCACCGATTCAATAGAGCTCATTGCTTCCTCCAATTACCATTTGCTTGCGCGGGAGATCCTTAAGGGAATTATAGCCAAGTCGTGCTCCAGCCTGCCGCTGTTAATGCACCGTGCATCAATCATCAACCGTCCATCAGACGATGCATGCGATATACTGCCAACTCCGAATGTTGATTTGATTCCGCGTCACTTTCACCCCCGACATGACCGCGATTGCCCAGGAAGATTTTATTGAGAGCATCGCAGATGCCCTGCAATACATCTCGTATTACCACCCGGTCGACTATATCGAGGCACTCGGCGAAGCTTACCGTATCGAGCAATCCGAAGCGGCACGCGATGCAATTGCACAGATCCTGACGAATTCGAGGATGTGTGCCGAAGGCAAGCGGCCGGTGTGCCAGGACACGGGTATCGTCGTCGCCTTTCTGCGCATAGGCATGGATGTGCAGTGGACAGGCGCGACCATGGGTGTTGCCGACATGGTCAATGAGGGTGTGCGGCGTGCATACCTGCATCCGGATAACAAGCTGCGCGCTTCCATTCTCTCGGATCCCGCCGGGAGCCGAAAGAACACCCGCGACAACACGCCGGCGGTCATCCACATGGAAATCGTGCCGGGCAAGACCGTGGATGTGAAAATTGCCGCGAAAGGCGGAGGCTCAGAGAACAAATCAAAATTTGTGATGCTGAATCCGTCCGACAGCATCGTGGATTGGGTCATGAAAACGGTGCCCACCATGGGCGCAGGCTGGTGTCCACCAGGCATGCTGGGTATCGGCATCGGCGGCACGGCGGAAAAGGCAATGGTCCTGGCCAAGGAAGCGCTGATGGAGCCCATCGACATGCATGAGCTCAAGCAGCGCGGCCCCAAGAACCGGATCGAAGAATTGCGTGTCGAACTGTGCGACAAGGTCAACGCGCTGGGCATTGGCGCACAAGGGCTCGGTGGCCTGACCACCGTACTGGACGTAAAGATTCTGGACTATCCCACGCATGCCGCCTCGCTGCCGATAGCGATGATTCCGAACTGCGCGGCTACTCGCCACGTGCACTTTACGCTGGATGGCAGCGGTGCCGCCCGGCTCGAACCGCCGGATCTGCAGCGCTGGCCCGATGTGCATTGGGCACCCGCGGCGTCATCGCGCCGTATCGATTTGGCCAAGGTTACGCGTGAGCAGATCGCAGGCTGGAAACCCGGAGAATCGTTATTGCTGAATGGCAAGATCCTGACCGGGCGGGATGCGGCCCACAAGCGCATCCAGGATCTGCTCAGCAAAGGGGAGCGGCTTCCCCCAGGTGTGGACTTCACCAACCGCTTCATTTATTACGTTGGTCCGGTGGATGCAGTGCGCGATGAAGTAGTTGGTCCGGCGGGGCCTACCACCGCGACGCGTATGGACAAGTTTACGGAGACTATGCTGGGGCAGACGGGATTGCTCGGCATGATCGGCAAGGCGGAACGCGGTCCTGTGGCGATCGAGGCCATCCGCAAGCACAAGGCGGTTTATCTGATGGCAGTCGGCGGCGCGGCTTACCTGGTATCGAAAGCGATCAAATCGTCCCGCGTGGTCGCCTTCGCCGACCTCGGCATGGAAGCGATCTACGAATTCGAAGTCAAAGATATGCCGGTCACAGTCGCGGTTGATTCAAATGGCACTTCGGTGCACCAGACCGGTCCGCGCGAATGGCAGACAAAGATAGGAAAGATACCGGTCGCAGTGCTGTAGACTGCGCTGTTTTTCAATGGCGGGCCTCCCCGCATTGCATGGTAGTGAACCTGGTCAGGTCCGGAAGGAAGCAGCCACAGCTATTTTCTGCAAGTGCCGGGGGTAAGGCTCGCCACCTCATTTGAAATTGGCGAAGCGTGTTGACGGATGAATAATTTGTATCGGATGAACCTGGGTGGGCTATCCGGCGGTGACCTTAGCGCCGCTACCGCCATGCGATCAGCCATCTGCAGGAGATCATTGTGACGCTCGCGCTGGCCCGCAAGTGGCGCCCGAAGAATTTCAGCGAACTGGTCGGTCAGGAACACGTGGTGCGCGCAATCAGCAATGCGCTGTCGCAGAACCGGCTGCACCATGCCTATTTGCTGACCGGCACCCGCGGTGTGGGCAAAACCACGCTCGCGCGCATCCTTGCCAAGGCACTGAATTGCGAAACCGGCATTACTGCAACGCCATGTGGCAAATGCGCTGCCTGTGTCGAGATCGATGGCGGGCGTTTCGTCGACCTGATCGAACTCGACGCCGCATCGAATACGCAGGTCGATAACATGCGGGAGTTGCTGGAGAACGCGCTGTATTCGCCTGCCAGCGGTCGCTTCAAGGTGTACATCATCGACGAAGTGCATATGCTTTCGCGCTCGGCGTTCAACGCGATGCTAAAGACGCTCGAAGAACCGCCGGCCCACGTCAAGTTTATCCTCGCAACGACTGATCCGCAGAAAATTCCGGTGACTGTGCTGTCGCGCTGCCTGCAGTTCAATCTCAAACAGATTCCCCTGCCGCAGATTCGTGGCCAGCTGGAAAACGTGCTCGGCAAGGAAGGCGTGCCGTTCGATGTTCCGGCGCTGAACCTGTTGGGGCGCGCGGCGCAAGGCAGCATGCGGGATGCACTGTCCCTGCTGGACCAGGCCATCGCGTATGGCGCTGGCCGGGTGGAAGAAACGGCCGTGCGCGAGATGCTGGGCGCCGTGGATCGTGGCTACCTGTACGCAATCCTGGATGCACTGACGCGTAATGATGGTCCCGGATTGCTTGCTGAAGCAGAGCGCATGAACGCGCGCAGCCTTTCGCTGGAGACAGCACTGCAGGAACTCGCCACATTGCTGCACCGGATCGCGCTGGCGCAAACAGTGCCCGATGCACTGGCCGATGACGAGCCGGAACGCGATGCGCTCATGGCGCTCGCCGGCAAGTTCGCTGCGGAAGACGTGCAGTTGCTGTATCAGATTGCCATCCGCGGCCGTGATGACCTCGGCCTTGCCCCCGATGAGTTTGCCGGCTTCACCATGACATTGATGCGCATGCTGGCCTTTGTTCCGGTAGAAGCCGCTGGCAGTATTCCTTCCGGTCCAACCGCCCGGCCTGATGTCGGTGCGCAAGCGAAACCTGCGGCAGATCGCGCGAATCCTGCCGAAAGTTCCAAACCGAAACCCGCCGCACCACCGCAACGCAACGCCGTGCCTGCGCCGCAGCCGCCTCCCGTGTTGGAACCGCCTGCCCAATCAGTCGAAGACCCAACCATCACTGAGCAATTGTCGGACTGGAGAAGCCTGGTGGGGCGCATCAAAGTCGGCGGCATGGCGCGCATGCTGGGTGACAATTGTGAATTCAAGTCGCTGCAGGGGGACAATCTGGAGCTGGTCGTGCCCGAAGCGCACAAACATTTGCTGGAAAAAGCCTACACGGAGAAATTGCAGTCAGCGCTAGGCGAATATTTCGGCCGCAAGTTCCGGCTGCGCATTTCAATCGGGGGCAGCGGCAAGACCCCCGCCGAGATCGAAAATCAGGAACGCCAGGTCAAACTCGCGCACGCGATCCAGTCGATTGACACTGATCCATTCGTACGCGAGCTCGTCGAGAATTTTGATGCGCGCATCAAGGATACTTCCATAAAACCGGTTTAGTTCGAGGATAAGCATATGATGAAAGGTCAGCTTGCCGGCCTCATGAAACAGGCCCAGCAAATGCAGGAAAATCTGAAGAAGGCGCAGGACGAAATTGCTGCCATGGAGATAGAAGGCCAGGCCGGCGCCGGCATGGTGAAAGTCACGATGACCGGACGTCATGATGTTAAACGCGTGAGCATTGATCCGAGTTTGATGGGCGACGACAAGGATATGCTGGAAGACCTTATTGCGGCCGCCATCAATGACGCCGTGCGGCGCGTGGAATCCATGACGCAGGAAAAAATGGGCGGATTGACATCCGGGTTTGGACTGCCGCCCGGCATGAAACTGCCGTTCTAGTGTCCAGTGGCTGGTGACTAGCGGCTGGCTGTCAAAGGCCTGCGCGTGATCATCGAGCCACTAGCCGATCCACTAATCACTCACTTTAGCTAATTGAAAACGCCCTCCACCGTCGAAGAACTGATCGAAGCCCTGCGCTGCCTGCCCGGCGTTGGGCCGAAATCCGCGCAGCGCATGGCGTTTCACTTGCTGCAGCGTGATCAGCCCGGCGCGCATCGGCTCGGACGCGCGCTCGGTCAGGCTTTGGCGAAAGTCAGGCATTGCGAACGCTGCAATAATTTTACCGAGCAGGTCATTTGCGAACTATGCAGTTCGACGCGACGCGACCAAACCTCATTGTGCGTTGTGGAGACGCCGGCCGATCTGCTGATGATGGAGCAGGCGCAGGCTTACGACGGAATGTATTTCGTCTTGATGGGCCGGCTCTCGCCGCTCGACGGGGTTGGACCGAAGGACATTCAACTCGATCGTCTGGTCCAGCGAGCACTGGATGGCGTGGTGCGGGAAACCATCCTCGCCACCAATTTCACGGTTGAGGGTGAAGCTACGGCCCACTACGTGGGTGAGTTGCTTGGTGCACGCGGCATGAAAGTCTCGCGCATCGCGCGCGGCTTGCCGGTAGGCGGCGAACTCGAGCATGTCGACAGCGGCACATTGGCACAGGCCATCCTAGAGCGGAGGGCGCTCTGATGGCTGCCGGACCCGGCGCAAAGCCGGGCGCACGGCGGGCTTCGCCTCGGCGCACGCCGAAGAGCACGCCCCCGGTCGCCAAGGGATCGCGCAAGCCGGCACGGCCTGCTGCGAAGCGGGATCTGGCCGTACCGCCCAAGTTGTCGACGGCTGCCCCGGCGGCGCCGCGTTCCCAGAAATTGCAGAAAGTGTTGGCGCAATCGGGACTAGGCTCGCGGCGCGCGATGGAAGAAGTCATCAAGGCCGGCAAAGTTAAGGTCAACGGAGAGCCTGCGACGCTCGGCACGCGCGTGACCACCGAGGATGCGATTCAAGTTGGACGCCGGCAAATTAAATTCAAGGTCACGTCGCGTCTGCCGCGGGTAATCATCTATCACAAGACGGACGGCGAGATCGTCAGCCGGGATGACCCGCAGGGACGCCGCAGCGTGTTTGAAAAACTCCCGGCGATTCGCAGCGCCAAATGGATTGCGGTGGGGCGGCTCGATTTCAATACCGGAGGGTTACTGATCTTTACCACCTCCGGCGAATTGGCCAACCGGTTGATGCATCCTCGCTTCGAGGTCGAGCGTGAATACGCGGCGCGTATCTTCGGCACACTGTCTCCGGTACAGATACAGGAACTTAAAACGGGCGTGCGACTTTCCGATGGCGCTGCCAAGTTCGAAGTGCTGGACGATCAGGGCGGCGAGGGCCGCAATCGCTGGTATCGCGTGGTCTTAAAGGAAGGTAGAAACCGGGTCGTACGCCGGATGTTCGAAGCGCTGGGAGTGCAGGTCAGCCGGCTGATGCGCGTACGTTTCGGTATCGTGAGCCTGCCGCCAAGGCTCAAGCGTGGCAATTGGATCGAACTCAAGGAATCGGAGATCAGCGAATTGCTGGAATGGGCCGGCAGTCCAGCGGAAGCTGACGGTGATCACATCAAAGAGCCAACTCCTCGGCGCTCAACAGAAACACCAAACCGTCACCGCCCGAGGTCTCAAGCCAGGTAAACGGCAGGCGTGGGAAGCTTTGCTCCAATGCTTCGCGGTTGTGGCCGATTTCCATGATCAACAAACCACGCTCGGTCAAATAGCGGGGAGCCTCCGCCAGAACGCGGCGCACAAGGTGAAGTCCATCCTGCCCGCCGGCAAGCGCCATGACCGGCTCGGCACGATATTCCGCCGGCAAACGCGCCATCGCGTCCTCATTCACGTAAGGCGGATTCGCAATAATCAAATCGTAGCGCCCCGCAAGGCCGGCAAATAAATCGCCGCGCGTCAGATGAACTCGATCGCGCAGTTCGTATTCAGCGATGTTGAGTTCGGCAACCGCAAGCGCGTCGGCCGACAGATCGGTTGCATCGACGCGTGCATTTGGAAAAACCAGAGCCAGCAGGATGGCGAGACAGCCCGATCCGGTGCACAAGTCGATCGCGCTGGAAATGGTCTGTACGTCGCCAAC
>JBJMWI010000099.1:0-5629 GCA_045810225.1 Burkholderiales bacterium | reverse complement strand
GCAAGATCGATCTGCTGTGCGCCGCTCAAAGTGAAACATTGACCAAACGCAAGGACGTTGCGTTTTCGATTCCGATTTTCCCGGGTGGGGTCGGCGCGATTGTGCGCTCAGATTCCTCGCGCCGGTTGCGTGAAGTACTGACAGAAGGCCAGGCGGCATCGCAACCGATCTGGCGTGCCTCGCCGGCGAAGTTCCTGGAAAAGCAAATCTTCTCGGTGGTTGTCGGAACGTCGGCGCAGAAATGGCTGGCAGAGCGCATGGCAACATTCCAGATCGCCGCCGACGTTGTGCCCGTTGATAGTTACGATGCCGGCGTCAAACACGTACTCGAGGGCACCGCAAATGTATTTTTTGGGGATCGCCCGATGCTGATCGAGTTCGCAAAACGCAGTCCGTCGGCGCGGAAGCTGTTAGTGCTTGAGCGCACTTTCGCGCCCGAACCGGTCGCGCTGGCTCTCAAACGGGGCGACGAAGACTTTCGCCTTACCGTGGATCGGGCCTTGAGCAAGTTGTTTTCTTCCGCAGATATAGGCGCTTTGTACGAACAGTGGTTTGGCAAATCCGGCAAGGATGCGCTTGTGTTCTTTCGGCAAAGCGCGTTACCCGATTAGAAAAGGACAAACATGCAAAAACTCGGCGTTCACAGCGAAGTAGGGAAGTTGCGCACGGTACTGGTCTGCAGGCCAGGGTTGGCGCATCAACGCCTGACACCGGGCAATGCTTCGGATCTTTTATTCGACGACATGCTTTGGGTGCAGGAAGCACAAAAGGACCACTATGATTTTGTGCTGAAGATGCGGGATCACGGTGTGGAGGTCCTTGAACTGCACGATTTGCTAGCGGAGACCTTGCAGGACAAGGCCGCTCGCGCCTGGGTATTGGACCGCCGTATCACGGTCAACGATGTTGGCCTGAGTTCGGTGGGATTACTGCGTCCATGGCTGGACGAAATGCCGGCGAAGCAGCTGGCCGAGCATCTGATTGGCGGCATTGCGATCCTTGATATTCCCAAAAGCGAATGGGCGACGATGCTTGCCGATGCCTTCGGCGGTACCGATTTTTTTATTCCGCCCATACCAAATACGCTATTTCAGCGCGATCCCTCGTGCTGGATCTATAACGGGGTGACGTGCAATCCGATGTTTTGGCCCGCGCGCAAACCGGAAACGCTGCTGCAACGGGCCATCTATAAGTTTCACCCACGCTTCAAAGGCGGCGATTTTAAAGTCTGGTGGGGTGACTCGGATGAGAACTTCGGTGCATCGAGCATCGAAGGCGGGGATGTCATGCCGGTCGGCAAAGGCGTCGTGCTGATTGGCATGGGAGAGCGCACCACACCGCAAGCGGTGTATCAGGTTGCGGCGGAACTCTTCAAACACAAGGCGGCAACTCGCGTCATTGGGTGCCTGATGCCGAAGAGCCGGGCCGCCATGCATCTGGACACCGTGTTCACTTTCTGCGATCGCGACCTGTGCACGGTCTTTCCCGAAGTCGTTGACTCGATTCGCTGCTATAGCGCACGTCCCACCGGGGACGGACGCGTCGAAGTTCATGCCGACAAGGGACATTTGTTCGATGTGGTTAAAGAATCGCTCGGCCTCAAGGAGCTTCGCGTCATTCAGACCGGTGGCAATGCCTGGCAGGCACAGCGGGAGCAATGGGACGACGGCAACAATGTCGTTGCTCTCTCACCGGGTGTGGTTGTGGCCTACGACCGCAACACCTATACCAATACGCTGCTGCGCAAGGCTGGTGTCGAGGTCGTCACGGTGCGCGGTTCGGAACTCGGCCGGGGCCGCGGTGGCGGTCACTGCATGACGTGCCCCATCTCGCGTGATCCGGTGTTCTAAAACCGGTACGCATATCGAATAATTATTCAGGAGACCATTCAACATGAGCTTCAACTTACGCAACCGTTCTCTGCTGACGGTGCAAGACTGCACCCAGCGTGAATTCCGCTATTTGCTCGACCTCGCACGCGACCTGAAACGCGCGAAATATGCGCGCACGGAGCAAAAGCATCTCGACGGCAAGGAGATCTGCCTGATTTTTGAAAAGACGTCCACGCGCACGCGCTGCGCTTTTGAAGTCGCATGCTACGACCAGGGCGCAAACGTGACTTACCTCGATCCGGCCGGCTCGCAAATCGGCCACAAGGAATCGTTCAAGGACACCGCGCGCGTGCTGGGGCGTATGTACGACGCAATCGAGTACCGTGGTGCAAGCCAGAGCGGCGTGGAAACGCTTGCCAAGTATGCCGGCGTGCCGGTATTCAACGGGCTCACTGCCGAGTACCACCCGACACAGATGCTCGCCGACGTGATGACCATGCGCGAACACAGCGACAAACCGATCCATGAGATCAAGTACGCCTTCCTCGGAGATACGCGCAATAACATGGGCCACTCCCTCATGATCGTTGGCTGCCTGATGGGAATGGATGTGCGCCTGTGCGGGCCGAAAAAGCTTTGGCCTGCGGATGAGTTCGTCGCAATCGCTCGCGAGCTCGAGAAGACGTACGGCGGCAAGCTGACGCTGAGCGAAGATCCGAAGCAGGCCGTCAAGGGGGTTGATTTCATTCACACCGATGTCTGGGTATCGATGGGCGAACCGAAAGAAGTATGGAAGGAGCGCATCGACTTGTTGCTGCCTTATCAGGTGAACACGCAATTGATGAAAGCGAGCGGCAGTCCGCACGTGAAGTTCATGCACTGTTTGCCCGCTTTCCACGATACCGAAACCGTATTGGGCAAGCAGATTGCGGATACGTATGGCATCAGCAACGGTCTCGAGGTCACGGACGACGTGTTCGAGTCCGACTACAACCTGGCTTTCGAGCAGGCGGAAAACCGTATGCATACGATCAAGGCGATCCTGGTTGCCACGCTCGGAGACTGAAACCAGGAAAGGGGCCGGGCTTGGCCTCATCGCCTGCACTTCGGTGGTGGTCGGGAACACTATCGGCTCGGGCTTCTACGTTTCCCCTTCGGCGGTCGCGCCTTACGGCCTGCTCGCCATTGCGATGTGGATCGCCATGGGCATCGGCGCGATCTGCCTCGGACTCGCCTTCGCGCGCCTCGCGACACTCGCGCCTGCGACCGGAGGACCGTACGCCTATACGCGCTTGGCGTACGGAGATTTCGCCGGCTTCCTGATCGGCTGGGTTTACTGGATCTCCATCTGGGCATCGCTGCCGGCAATTGCTTTTGCATTCGCGGGCGCACTGTTCAATCTCTTCCCTCAGTTGCAAAGCCGGCCGATGGCGCTTGCGCTCGGCATCGGCGCAATTTGGGCGATGACGCTGGTGAATCTGCGCGGTGTCAAAGCCGCAGGCACCTTTGCCACGGTGACCACCTTCACGAAGCTCGCGCCTTTTATCGTGCTGGTGCTCGTCGGCGTCTTCTTCATCAAGGTGGAAAACTTCGGCGGCTGGAATCCGAGCGGCCAGCCTTTGGTCGCGTCGCTCGCGGCGCTTGCACCGCTTACGATGTTTGCCTACCTCGGAATGGAGTCGGCCACCGTGCCGGCGGGCGACGTGCGCGACCCGGCACGCACCATCCCGCGCTCCACGGTGCTCGGCATCGTGATCTCCGCTTCCTTCTATGTCATCGGCACCGTAGTTGTGTTTGGTCTCGTACCGCACGACCAGCTCACGGCATCGGTTTCGCCGTTCAGCGACGCGGCGCGGGTGCTGTGGGGACCATGGGGCGGCACGATCATCGCGGTGGCGATCGCGCTCTCGTCGATTGGCGCGCTGAACGGCTGGACGCTTACCATGGGGCAGGTGCCCATGGCCGCTGCGCGCGATGGATTATTCCCGCAGGTGTTTGCGAATTTGTCGCGACGGGGCGTTCCGGCGATGGGCATTATTATTTCCGCGTCGCTCGCGACCGCGCTGCTCCTGATGGCGGCCGCTGGAGCGGATAACGCCCAGGCCTTCTACAACCAGGTGGTCAATTTGGCGACCATGGCCGCCGTCGTGCCGTACGCGTTCTGCGCGCTGGGGGTGGCTCTGATCCGCAAGACCGGGCGCGCTTCGCCGGTCGAGTGGATCGCTTTCGCGTTTTCCATTTTCACGCTCTACGGTTGCGGGGCCGAAGCGGTGCTGCACGGGCTGATCCTGATGTTGCTCGGCATCCCGGTATACCTGTGGCTGAACCGTTCGCCGAAAGGATAAAGCATGCTGATTCTCGTCGCCCTTGGGGGTAACGCGCTCCTACGCAGGGGAGAACCAATGACTGCGCAAAACATGCGCGCGAATGTGCGCGTCGCCTGCGAGGCGCTCGCGCCGGTCGCGCGCGAGCATCAGCTCGTGGTCGGGCACGGCAATGGCCCGCAAGTTGGGTTGCTGGCGCTGCAAGGCGCGGCCTATGCCAAGGTAGAGACCTATCCGCTAGACGTATTGGGCGCGCAAACGGAGGGCTCGATTGGCTACATGATCGAACAGGAACTCGGCAACCTGTTGCCGTTCGAGCGGCCCTTTGCCACGCTGCTCACGATGATCGAGGTCGATCCCGGCGATGTTGCGTTCAAGGACCCAACCAAGTTCATCGGCCCAGTGTATGAGAAAGCAGATGCCGATCGGCTTGCAAAGGAGAAGAATTGGGTTTTCAAGCAGGACGGCGACAAATGGCGCCGGGTGGTGGCCTCTCCGCAACCGAAGCGCATCTTCGAGCTTCGTCCCATCAAATGGCTGCTCGAACACAACACCATCGTGATCGCGGCTGGCGGTGGTGGTATCCCGACCATGTACGAGCCGGGCACGCCGCGCAAGCTAGCCGGCATTGAATGCGTCATCGACAAGGATCTTGCATCGGAACTGCTGGCACGCGAACTGAATGCCGATTTGTTTGTGATGCTGACTGACGCCGACGCAGTTTATGTCGATTGGGGGAAGCCTACCCAGAAGGCGATCCGCAGTGCTTCCCCTGCCGCCTTAAGCGCCATGTCATTCGCAGCGGGTTCCATGGGGCCGAAGGTCGACGCCGCCTGCCGCTTCGCCGTGGCAACCGGCAAGCGTGCGGCAATTGGCGCGCTCGCGGATTTGGGCAAGATCATAGCGGGGCAGGCGGGCACTACGTTGTCGACCAAACAGGACAAGATTGTTTACGCTGCATGACCTAGAAGTGTCTTGAGGTTAGGAATAATCCGCTGCCGTCACTGGGGCGGGAAGCGCGCGAGCATCTGCGAAATCACTTCATTGATCCGCGTTTGCTGTTCCTCCGGTGAAGCGGCCGGTTCTACTGCTCCGGACGCGGTCCCCTGCCACAACAGTGCCTTTGTCTTCGCATCAAGGAAATCGAGCACCAGCGTTCCTTCTTTCTTTTCGATCGGTTTGCTTTTTCCTCCTCCCACCGAGATTCTCCCCGCTTTGCCGACGGGAATGCCGACCGACATGCCAACTCCCGTAGATCCTCCATAAACGGTCTTGCCGGAGAGCTGCATGGCAATCAGAAAATCCGGATTCGCGGAGTCAAGCGCGCGTCCCTTGGCGTTGAGTTCGGAATCCGCAGCGCTGCGAATTCTCTTGATCAATAGTTGGTCGGTCGCCGCGTTACCGGTAGCGGGCATCCAGTCGTAGGTCTTCAGCGCGGGGAAGTCAGCCGAAGTATCGTAGTCGAAGTCCATC
>JBJMWI010000098.1:0-4984 GCA_045810225.1 Burkholderiales bacterium | reverse complement strand
AATCACGCGCGAGGATTCTATTCTTGTGGCGCACAGTCACTTCGACTTGCAGGTCTTCGGTTTGTCTGCCCTTTATGCGAGCTTCGAAGCTAATGGCAAACCCATCGAAGCGCGGCGTCCAGCGTATCTTCGAGATATACGTCTCGTTGACGCGTTCAAGCCATACGGTCTGCCAGATGCCGGTGGTGCGCGGATACCAGATCGAATGCGGCTCGAGCTGCCAGTCCTGTTTGCCGCGCGGTGTGGTTAGTTCCGCGGGATCGTCTTCCACCATGACGGTTACCGTCTGCTCGCCGGATTCATTCAGCACCGGCGTGATTTCCGCACTGAATGGCGTATGGCCGCCCTCGTGAAATGCGACCAGATGGCCGTTGATCCACACGCGCGCGATGTAGTCCACGGCGCCGAAATGCAATAGCACGCGTCCCGGCCCCCGACGCATAGTGAAGTTGCGCTCATACCAGCAACCTCGATGCAGCCCTCGATCGCCGATTCCGCTCGCCTTCGATTCCGGCGGAAACGGCACGACGATTTGCATGGGCCATTCGTTTATATCCGTGGGATGGACGTATTTGCGATCGTCGTCGTAAAAAAATTTCCACGTGCCATCAAGAGAAGTCCAATCCTTCCGTTCCATCAGTGGGCGTGGATACGCTGGTGTCAAGTTTTTCCTCCTTATTTTGGTAACAAATCGCGAATCCGACAGGGCTATTGCCCGCGTGCGAACTCTGGACCATCCTGCATGGTCGTATTACGAAGACCGCCTAAGGCCGCATGCGTTCCGAAACATCCATCGATTGCACGGCCTTTATCAAACCATACGAGGAATATGTTGAAACAAATCACTGCCGACCCGATTTCTGAGTCCGGCGCAAGTGCCGGCGCGAGCCAAGCTGCGGTAACGCGTGCTCCGGCATTGCGGCCGTCTGTCTGCATAGCGCATTCACCCATCATCGTTCACTGCCACTTGCGCTGGGATTTTGTGTGGCAGCGTCCACAGCAAATCTTCTCGCGTCTGGCTGAGCACCATCCAGTTCTGTTTCTGGAACAGCCGTTGTCCGAAGGCAGCACGACGGAGCTGCGGATTACTGTGCCGCAGGCGAACATTGTACGGGTAGTACCCGTGCTGCCGGCCGACTTCGCCACATCGACAGATGCGCAGTGCAGCGCCGTGTTGCCAATGCTCAAGCGCGCGCTGCGCGCGCATCCGTTGCTCGCGGGGCGCTTCAATTCTCCGGTTGAGTGGTTTTACTCTCCGATGACGGCCCCCCTTATGCTGGGCCAATTCAATTCCGTTCTAACCGTCTATGACTGCATGGACGAGTTGGCCAATTTCCGTTTTGCTCCACCCGACATCGCAAAGCGCGAACGCTTTCTCATGTCCAATGCCGACGTGATCTTCACCGGCGGCTATCGACTGTTCGAATCCAAAGCCCGGCATCATGACAATGTGCATTTCTTCGGTTGCGGTGTGGATGCGGAACACTACGCGCTCGCACAGCGCAGTGACACTGTGCTGCCCGCCGAAGTCGCCGATCTCCCGCATCCTGTCCTCGGTTATTTTGGCGTGATTGACGAACGCCTCGACTACGATTTGTTGTCGCAGCTTGCAAAGGCCTTTCCACAAGGATCTCTGGTGATGGTTGGACCCAGTGCCAAAGTTGACCCGGCAACCTTGCCACGGGCGCCAAATATTCATTGGCTGGGTCAGCGTACGTATGCGCAGCTTCCGCCGCTGGTGAAGTCGTTCGATGTTTGTCTCATGCCTTTCGCACTGAACGAAGCCACGCAGTACATCAATCCAACGAAGACGCTCGAGTACATGGCCGCAGGCAAACCGGTCATTTCGACGGCCGTGCCCGATGTCGTGCGTAATTTCACCCCGATCGTGCAAGTCGCTCTCGACGCGGACGAGTTCATTGCGGCAACCATGCTCGCCTACACGTCTCCGGATTGTGCTCTCATTGATCGGGGAATCGAGCTTGCACGGTCTTCATCCTGGGACGCAATCGTTGCGCAAATGCGCGCGCGCATGGTTGGCGCGCCCTGATCGCAAGCCGCCGATGGCACGCGATAACGTGTGTCGTCGATCCCATCGGCACGGAATCTGCTATACCGATAAGAAATCGCCGTACCTTTTAAACGCGCGGATTGCGTACAAGCAGGTCTCGCCGCGCCTCTCCAAGAGAACCAAATGACGAAATTAGACGCGCTAGTGGTAGGAGCTGGTTTTTCCGGGTGTGTCGTCGCTGAACGGCTCGCCAGCCAGGGTTTTGATGTCCTCATTGTCGACAAGCGTGCCCATGTGGGCGGAAACGCCTACGACACCGTAGACAAGCACGGAATCACAATTCATCCATACGGGCCCCATATCTTCCACACCAACGGTGTAAGGATTGCCGAATATTTATCCAATTTTACCGAATGGCGCGCGTACGAGCATCGCGTGCTCGCGAAAGTAGATGACCAGTTTGTGCCCATTCCAATCAACATCGATACCGTGAATCGCTTGTACGGACTGCATCTCGATGAGACGACGATACAGCCCTTTTTCGATTCGGTACGCGAGCCGCGTCATCCGATCAAAACCAGTGAAGACGTCGTCCTGAACGCTGTCGGGCGCGATCTTTACGAGAAATTCTTTCGCGGCTATACGCGCAAGCAATGGGGACTGGATCCCTCGGAACTAGCGGCATCGGTGGCAGCGCGCATTCCGACGCGCACCAATCGCGATGATCGCTATTTCACGGACGAATTTCAGAACATGCCACTTGATGGCTATACCGCGATGTTCCATCGCATGCTGGATCATCCCAACATCCGGGTTGAAGTCGATAGCGATTATTTTTCCATGCGGCGCAAGATCACCGCGCGGCACATCGTCTACACCGGTCCAATTGACGCGTACTTCGCCTACTGCTATGGCAAGCTGCCGTACCGTTCACTGCGATTCGAACATGAGCATCTGGAGCAGACGGCGCAACATCAGCCGGTCGGGACGGTAAATTATCCGAACGATCATGAGTTCACTCGCATTACCGAATTCAAGCATCTGACGGGGCAGCGGCACGCAGGTACTTCAATCGTGCGCGAATATCCGCAGGCCAGTGGCGATCCTTATTACCCGGTGCCGCGCCCGGAGAACGAAGCGCTGTTCAAACGCTACGAAGCACTCGCGCGCAAAGAGCAGGATGTCACGTTTGTCGGACGTCTTGCGCAATATCGCTACTACAACATGGATCAATGCGTGGGCGCCGCGCTGAAGGCAGCCGAAGGCATCATGCAGAAAATTGGTGCGCCAGCAATCGCCACGCTGGATAGAACGTTGCCCCGTGTCGTATCCACTCCGGCAGCACTGGCGTCGCCGGCAACCAGTAAGAGCCGAAGCGCAGTTAGTTGACGTGGGGTCGCGCCCTGCCCGGCGCAGAGAATAATACTGACGGCGATGAGTGACGGGACTCAGGCAAGCGCGAAACATCGACTCGAACTTTGGGGCGGGCTGGAGTGCACGGTAAATCGAGTTGATGATGTCTACTTCAGTCAGCTCGAGCGCAATGGACATCACACGCGCCCCGATGATTTGCGTAAGTTTGCCGCGCTCGGCATTACTGCACTGCGTTATCCGATCCTCTGGGAACGTGTTCACGCCGACGGCGCGGAGCCTGACTGGAGTTGGTCGGATGAACGGCTCTCTCTGCTACGGGATTTGGGCGTCACACCGATCGCCGGGCTGCTCCACCATGGCAGCGGCCCGCGCCATACCAGTCTGCTCGATCCCAAGTTTCCGGACAAATTCGTGGCATACGCCGCAACAGTTGCGAGCCGCTATCCGGACTTGTTTCGCTACACGCCAATCAATGAACCGCTGACCACGGCGCGCTTCAGTGCGCTGTACGGATTCTGGTATCCGCACGCGCGCAGCGAACCGGAGTTCTGGACGGCCCTGCATAACGAGTGCCGGGCGACCGTCCTGGCAATGGCAGCAATACGCCGGATCCGTCCTGACGCGCAACTGGTTCAGACCGATGATCTGGGCAAGACCTACAGCACTCCTTTGCTTGCGTACCAGGCGGAGTTCAACAACGAATTGCGCTGGCTCTCGTGGGACCTTTTATGTGGCAAGGGTGATCCGCATCATTACTTGTGGAATTGGCTCACGCGATGTTGCCGTGCCGATCCGCGCGAACTGATGTGGTTTTCGGAAAACGTCTGCGTACCCGATGTAATCGGTATTAACTATTACGTTACCAGTGAGCGCGTCCTCGACGATAACTTGCTGAGGCATCCGTACCGGCCACCAGGCGGAAACGGCCGCCATGCTTACGTCGATATCGAAGCCGTGCGCTGCCTGGCGGCCCCTTCGGGGGGCTTAGGTCAATTGCTCGATGAAGCCGATGAGCGTTTTGGATTACCGATTGCCATTACCGAAGCCCATATCGATTCGACACGGGAAGAACAAATGCGCTGGCTGGTGGAAATCTGGCGCAGCGCCGAACTGGCCGTTGCACGCGGCGTTGATGTACGCGCGGTGACTGTCTGGGCCTTGCTTGGGTCATTCGACTGGAACTGTCTGGTGACCCGCTGCAACGGCTACTATGAGCCGGGGCCCTTCGATCTGCGCGGGCCAGCGCCGAGGCCTACCGCATTGGCGCAGCTGATGCGCAACCTTGCGAACGGACAGGTTCCCGAGCATCCCGTACTTTCCGCACCCGGCTGGTGGCGCAGGCCGGTGCGATTGACCTGCGAACCTTTGCACCTCGACAACACCGGCACGCTAGCGTTGGAAGCCCAAGCAATGGGCAGCAATACTGCGCCGATCCTGATCACCGGTGCTTCAGGCACCTTGGCCAGCGCATTTGCGCGAGCCTGCGAGCAGCGCGGGTTGAATTTCCGGTTGCTCACGCGCAAGCAACTCGATATCGCGGATGTGGATTCCGCGGAGAGCGCACTAGCCCACCATAAGCCATGGGCCATCATCAATACG
>JBJMWI010000097.1:0-3480 GCA_045810225.1 Burkholderiales bacterium | reverse complement strand
ATTCATTTGACTTTTCCAGACGGTGTTGCGAAGGACCGTTCTCCCGGCCATTCACCACACTAGAAAGCGAATCGCGTTCAGGCAATCGGCCCATCGCTTGAGGATTCCCACCGCCATACCTGAAAAAGTGCTGATGCGGACTACGAATTTGTCGGATTCATTGTTTGTTGTTATAGACCTGCATGCCATCGGTATAAGGAACAATCAAGAACATGGGCCAAAAATCCGGGCGTGTTGCCGGGCCAGCGTTCATGGTTTCATAGCGCACAAGACCCAATCTGGCCACCGCGTTACTGGTTGAAACGCCCGGTTCACTCCATAACCTCCACTCGATATCCTATCGAACGCCGCTTGTTTTAGAATTAGCTGGTTGAATCCATTAGCCAGGGCTTGATCAGTTCCAACGTGGCGCGTTGGTGGCGTAATCGAACAATCGAGCGCACTATCTCCCGAACCGAAACAAAGCGGGATGCATGTCCCGTTTTTTGATCCAATTTCCTGAATAGCGAACATGTTTCTCCAAGGGGATTATGGATAATTCAGCCGAAGTGGAAGAGCCGTTTGAGTTTTCGCTGGTGCTCGGCGGTCCGCTGTATCAACTGTTTCGCCGCGCACATCTATCAAGAACTACGCTCGAACTGCTCCGGCCACGCATCGTGGTCATTTCGCTGTTCGCCTGGCTGCCGCTCGTGCTGCTGGCCGGCCTCAACCGGCACTTACTCGGCGAGGACGTGGCCGTGCCTTTTCTCCTGGACATCGAAGTCAATGTCCGGTTCCTAGTAGCAATGCCGCTATTGATTGTGGCGGAGCTCGTCGTTCACCAACGCATGCATCTTGTAGTGAAGCAATTTCTGGAGCGTGATTTGATTCCGGAAATCGCCAGGGCGCGGTTCGAGTCCGCCATCGCTTCGGCATTCCGGCTGCGAAACTCGGTGCTGGCAGAGTTGTTGCTCCGCCGCTGGTTGCGCAGGGCCGCCGTGGTCACCTCGAACACCGCGTCGAACTAAACGGATAGAGTAGCGTTGGTCCGGACGCCCTTTGGCGCGTTAAAATCCTTCCTTCGCAATCAGACGGCAACGCCGCGCTCCCACGCCAGTGGCGCGACCGGCGCAAGAACAATAACAGTCACCGTAATGTGGCCAACGACAGATAACAGTTGATGAATTCCGCGCATTTCCTGCACGGACGGCGGACCATGAGGGTCATCACCGCAGTGGTCGTTGCGGTGATGATCGCCAGCGTCGCGACCATGCTGATTATCATCGGGCCCGCACCGCCCAGAACTATCACTATGGCGGCAGGCGCGGAAGGGACGGTTCAGCAAGAATTCGCTGAAAGCTACCGCGCATTACTTGCGGTACACGGTGTCGAACTGCGACTGGTATCGACCAAAGGATCGGCCGACAGCCTGCAGCGTTTGAACGATCCGAAATCCGGAGTAAGCGTCGCCTTTTTACAAGGTGGCGTGACGACGGCAAGGGAGTCCCCCAAACTGGTTTCTCTTGGAACCGTTTTCTATGAGCCAGTGTGGGTGTTTTATCGAGGAAAACCTCCACGTCGTTCAAAAGAAATGTTCAATGGCAAGCGCGTATCCGTTGGCCCCTTGGGAAGCGGTACTCGCCACCTCGCAATAGACCTGATCGCGGCGCTCGGAATGGATCCTTTGGAGATGGATATTCGCAGCATGTTGATGCCGGATGCTGCCGAGGCGATGTTGAAGGGCGATCTGGATGTGGCGTTCATGGTCGCGGCGTGGGAGACCCCAGCAGTGCGCCAGCTGCTTACGTCAGACCGGATCAGCGTGCTGCCATTCCCGCGCGCCGATGCCCACATTGCACAGCGTCCCTATCTCAGCAAGCTTGTAGTTCCGCAAGGAGTAGCCGATCTCGCGAAAAACATACCGGCCACAGACCTCGTGCTGTTTGCACCCAAGGCCAGTTTGGTGGTGCGCAGCGACCTGCATCGTGCACTTCAATATCTCCTGCTCGATGCGGCATCCCAGGTCCATGGCACACCGGGCATTTTCCAGAAAGCGGGGCAATTTCCGGCGTCGGAACCGATCGATCTGCCGCTAAGCGAGGAGGCCCGAGAATTTTTCCACACTGGTGCCCCGTTCCTGCAACGCTACCTTCCGTTCTGGCTCGCCGTTTTTGTCGGCCGGCTTTTGCTGATTCTGATTCCTGTCATTGGGGTAGTGATTCCGCTGTTCCGCTTTATCCCGGCGAGTTATGGATACATCGTACGGCGACGAGTCTTCATTCTTTATGGCGAATTAAAATTCCTCGAAGCCGAATTGGAGGCGCGTAAGTCAGATGAACCGGTAAAGGACCTGCTCGAGCGGCTAGGGCGCCTGGAAAGCCGCGCCAACCAGCTGCGCGTGCCAATCATGTTTTCGCACTTCCTTTATAACTTGCGCAGCCACATCGACCTCGTACGTGCGCGATTGATGCAGCGAATGCCGGAAGGATCGCGCTAATGGTGTTGTGTTGTTTGCCAAGTCGGTACGGAACCCTCTTGTCTGTTCTGGCCGGTAGGCTGACGAAACCGGGTATTCCACCCCGCTCGTTGAACAGTTCGGCCGCGGCCTTGAAGCGTTCAACTGATGTTTGCCATAAATGGCGTGGGTCCATGAGACCGACCATTACGCCTATCTTTAAGCTTTCTGCAAAGCTGTCGGTATGGAACAAAATCGAGAAGGAAACAACGCGCCCATAAGCGAAATATTGGCATAAAGTTTCATTAGCCTTCTTCCGTTTGAACTTCTACAGGCGGTAGCCCTTTGCGGCTCAAGGCATGTGCCGCGCGCCGGACGATAGCCGCATGAGATGCGCTACTTTTTCAACTCGATCACGATTGCTTCTGAGTCGCCGAGGTGTTCATGCGAGTGCGTCGTGGCTGCGCGGAAAAATGATTCGCCCGTCTTATTGTCCGATTCCATCACCTTCCCGTCCTCGTTTGTGAATTTTGTTTTCCCGCCTTTCACTATGTAAACAACAATATCTGGATGCGAGTGCATGGGGACTTTGTCACCCTTCTTGAAAGTGGCTCGGATGACGCGCACTTTCTCGTTATCGACCAGCACCGTGGATTGCTTCGGTGCGGCTTCCACGAAGTCGACCGCAATTGCATGCCCGGCAACAAAGACACCAAGTGCTATCGCGAGGGATAGGCGTGCAGCATTTCGAGAGAGCTTCATGATCGATACCTCCTTGAATTGGCGTGGCGCGATGAGAATGTGCTTGGAAAAATCTGCAGAGCGGTACAAGGCGTACCGACAAAGGCGGGCTCCGCGGCTCAAGGCTATAACTAGCAATCTCCATTGGAGTCTCGGCGATTGCTTGAACACTCAAATAGCATACGCGCCTGGGCCCGGACTGTCATATCGAGCTCTTCAATTGCAAATCTGCGGCATCCATAATTCACATTGCAGACCTTCTCCGGGCGAGCGCATTATGTAAACGCGGCAACCCGCCGCTAGCC
>JBJMWI010000096.1:0-17529 GCA_045810225.1 Burkholderiales bacterium | reverse complement strand
ATGTCCATGCGTTCCTTTACTACCTGCGCAAGATATTCGTCGCTCCACTTCTGGTTGCGCTGTGTGTAGGTGCGGAATTTCTCGACGTCCATCCACTGGCGTTGGCCCGGGGTATGGTCCATCAGGGACACCAGCCTGACCGTCGGATCATCGAGAAAGGGCTCCACGACCCCGACCACATTGTCACAGGCAATTTCGCAGCGCATGTGCAATAGATGTGCGGCTCGCAGCAATCCATGTTCGCGCGCGTGCTTCAGCGCTTCGGTCGCCGCCAGCAGGCCGCTGGCGCGTATCGAGCGTGCGTCGAAATCGCCCACGCCCATTGCATCGAGTACCGTGGTGATGCCTGCACTCGCGATCTGCGCATCGTGCGTGAGCAGCGCCGACATTGCCGGCCAGCGCACGCCAGGTCGAGGCTCGAGGTGTTTCTCAAGATTGTCCGTATGCAATTCCACGAGACCAGCAACCAGATAGTCGCCTTGCCAATCTTCGGCGCCGGGCACGGATGTGCGCCCACTGTCGTACTGTCCGATCAAGCCTTGGTCAACCGTGATGGTGCCGATGAAGGAGTCGCTAGCCGTGACGATGCGCGCGTTGGTGATGAGACGTTGCATAAGGAAGACTCTTGAGAACCTGCAAATTCGGTAAGGCCGTATGATACTGCAGCCATTAGTTTTCAAACCCTATCGTGACTACCCCGCGTTATGCGTTGTACCTAGTTCCCGCGCGCGCTTCTTTGCTTTGGCAAACGGGTTGCCGCTGGCTTGGCCGCGACCCTGAGACCGGCGTGCAGCTTACTCAACCCGATGTGCCGGGATACCAGGCGCAGCGCATCGGGCAACTAACGCGTTCAGCCAGGCAATACGGTTTCCATGCCACGCTCAGGGCCCCTTTCATATTGGCAAAAGGCGTGGACGAACGGCAGTTGATGACGCGCGTCGCACAGCTGACGCGTTCGCTTCCTGCGTTCGTGATGCCAGCGCTGCAAGTCGACACGATAAGCGGGTTCCTTGCTCTGCGCCCGGCGGGTGTGGCTGGGCAATTGATGGCGCTGGAGCAGCGTTGCGTGACAACTTTGGACGCGTTGCGCGCGCCGCTTGACGCAGCGGAGCGCGAGCGCAGGCTCGCCGCCGGATTGACCGCGCATCAGAAAGATCTGCTGGAGCGGTGGGGATACCCGTTTGTTTTAGACGAGTACCGCTTTCACATGACACTGACGCAGCGCCTCGACGATCAGGATACGGCCTTGCTACTGCCTTGGTTGCGAAACTTGTTCGCCCCGGCGCTCGCTGCCGATACGAACCATGCGGAATTGAGCGTGTTCGTGCAACCGCGCCCCCAAGCGGATTTTGTATTGCAGCGTCGTTTCCCGCTGGTCGCGTAGCGGCTGCCGACACTCAGGGAGTCTTGGGCGGTTGCGCCTTGCAAATCTTGCGCAAGTCCGCACCGGGAAACACGATCAGGCTCGCGACATGTCCAGTCGGATCCAGTTGCACACCCAGTCCGCTGATATAGCAATACTCGCGGGGTATTTCCCCGGTGGTGGACTCCTGAATGGATTGCGGTCTGCCAAGACCGGCGCGCACCAACGCTTCCGAGGAGCCGTAGTGCACGCCTTCGCGCGTTTTAAAACTTTCTATCCGGTCGATCTGAATCGAGTAAACGGTATTATCGTATTCCCTCACCATTACCAGCAACGCGCCATCAGGTGAAGCATCCGGGTCCGCGTAGCGATACAGCAGTGCGCTACGGCCGCTCGGAATGCGGCTTGAGCTGCTGGATACCGGTTCCCCAAATACCTCGACCAGCTTGCGCAGCGACATCCCGAGCTCGATCGGCCCGGCCCGCTCACCTGGAATGACGGATCTGTCGTGAATGAATATTTGCGCCGGCGGCGTCGGGACGGGTTTCGGTATTTCGGGTTCGGCTTTTTTTGTTGTGGCGCAGGCCGCCAAGCTGACCAGTACCGCGATCGCAACAGCCTTGAGCAAACGGTTCATGTGGCGGCCCTGAGGTTATGGCTAGATGTGCCCGGCTGCACTGCGGCGGCGTGGGCAACGCATGCAACAGTTTCAGACAGGCCGCTTGATTTCACAAGTCGGACTTATAGCGGCCCGAGACGGCTTGATCGAATTCCTTGATTTGATCGACACCCATGCCGCCGCTTTCGGCGATTTCCTCACCGAAAGAAATCGTCATCTTTTGCGGCCAGGTCGCGGAGTCCCACACCTCGCCGCGCAGGAAAGCCTTGGCGCAATGGAAATAGCACTGCGTTATGCGCACCCGGATGACCAGCAGCGCATCGCGCCCGCGCGCCGTAAATTTTGCGCATAATTCGGCATCGTCCAGCAGTTCCGCCTGGCCTTGAACGCGTAATGTCTCGCTGGTACCTGGAACGAGGAATATCAATCCGACGCAGGGATTGAGCAGTATGTTGGTCAGGGTAAAAATCAGTTTGTTGCCCTTGCGTTCCGGTATGAGTAACGTTTGATTGTCTGCGACCTGCACGAAGCCCGCGGGATCGCCCTTGGGCGAGACACTCGGCTGTCCCTGCTCGTCCACCGTAGAGAGCATCAACAGCGGCGACCTCGCAATGAACGCGACGGCGCGCGCATTCAGCTGAGGATGGATCTTGTGCGGCACCAGCGCATTGGGCATCCCAATGAGTTGTCGTAATGCTTGCGCCGTGCCGATTCTACCCATGAGCGGTCGGGCTATTTGTTCTGCGACTCGGAAGTGTTGTCGCGGTCTTGCTTCTGTTGCTCCAGAGTCTTGCCCAGATCAGATGCCCGATTCATGGTACGCGCGCCTTCCTGAATGTTTCCAGACGGCAGCGTCTCGACATTCTTCACGGGATGAGTGTCCGAGACGGCTTCCGACTTCGGCGTGGGTGGTTTGTTCCTGTCGCAGGCAGACAGCATCGCGCCTGCCAACATGAGTGCAATCAAAATACGCACGGGGTGCTCCTCTATGGGCTCAACTATTTCATCGTTGGCATGATGAACTCCGCGCCTTTGCGGATGCCGGTCGGCCAGCGCGTGGTCACGGTCTTCAAATGCGTGTAAAAGCGCACTCCCTCGGGCCCGTAGGCGTAATGGTCGCCGAACAGCGAACGCTTCCAGCCGCCAAAACTGTGAAACGCCATCGGCACCGGGATCGGCACGTTAATGCCAACCATACCGATCTGGATACGCATGGCGAACTCCCGCGCGCAGTCTCCATCCCGGGTGAACAACGAGACGCCATTGCCGAATTCATGCTTATTGACGAGTTCCACGGCAGACTCGAAATCGGGCACGCGCGTGATCGCGAGTACCGGACCAAATACCTCTTCGCGGTAGATCGTCATGTTTGGCGTGACCTGATCGAACAGGCAACCGCCGAGGAAGAAGCCATTCTCAAATCCTTTGACCTTCAGTCCGCGACCATCAACGACAAGCTTTGCGCCTTCCTTGACACCGAGCTCGACGTAACCGCGCACCTTGTCGAGATGCTGGCGCGTGACCAACGGCCCCATCTCGGCCGCATCGCTGGTGCCCGTGTCAATTTTCAATGCCTTGGCACGTTCGGCCAATTTCTCCACCAGCTTATCGGCGACATTTCCCACCGCTACCGCAACCGAGATCGCCATGCATCGCTCGCCGGCGGAACCGTAGGCCGCGCCGATCAACGCATCCACGGCCTGCTCAAGATCGGCATCCGGCATGACCACCAGGTGGTTTTTCGCGCCGCCCAGCGCTTGCACGCGCTTGCCTGACGCGGTGCCGGTGCGGTAGATATATTCAGCAATTGGCGTGGACCCGACAAAGCTCACCGCCGCAATGCGCGACTCATTCAGCAGCGCATCCACTGCGATTTTGTCGCCATGCACGACATTGAACACGCCGTCTGGCAAGCCGGCTTCCTTCAGCAATTGCGCAAGATAAAGGCTCGCTGATGGATCGCGCTCCGACGGTTTTAGAATAAAGGTGTTGCCGCAGGCAATGGCGACCGGGAACATCCACATCGGCACCATGACCGGGAAATTGAACGGCGTAATTCCGGCACATATGCCCAGCGGCTGGCGCACCGAGTAGCTGTCCACGCCTGTGCCAACCTGCTCGGTGTATTCCCCCTTGAGCAATTGCGGTATGCCACAGGCGAATTCGACGACTTCAATGCCTCGGGTGACTTCACCCCTGGCATCGGACAGAACCTTGCCATGCTCGCTGGTCACAATTGCTGCGAGCTTGTCGGCGTGCGCATCCAGTAATTCCTTGAACTTGAACATCACGCGCGCACGGCGCAGCGGCGGCGTGGCGGCCCATGCAGGAAACGCCTTCTGCGCGGCATCGACTGCGGCGGAAACTTCGGCCGGACTTGCAAACGGCACACGTGCCTTTACGCTGCCCAACGCAGGGTTATAGATATCGCCATGACGACCGCTGCCGCCTGCGACTTCCGTGCCGCCGATGTAGTGATGCAGTTCTTCCAGGACCGCTGCCTGGTTCAAGGGCTTGTTCACAATGCTTCTCCTGTTCTGGTCCTGCTGCGTTACGCGGCCATGGCGTTGCGGCCGTTGGCGAAATGTTGATCCAGCGGATAAATCGGCCGCCGGAGTTTGCGGTATTCAAATTCGGTCCAGTCCGATGACGACACACCGGGGGCATCACAGAACACCATGCCCTTGGCAATTGGCAGGAACACGGGACGGAAGTACATGCGCGATTTGAGTAGCAGGTAACGCTGGCGTGCGGGATCGATGCCGACACTCTCGTATACACCGCGGTCCCAGGGTTCCTGATTACGCTCGCAAACCACTACCTGGGCTACGCCAGTGTCCAGCACTGCAGTCCTGCCCATGAAGCAGCGCAAGCCGGTGAACTGCGGACCGGTGATGGTGTATTCCCCATCGGTGATGGTGCGGATCACCCCAGTCAAGGTGAGCGGCTCGCCTTTGCGCCGGATCGACGGCATGTCCATCTTGCCGCCCACGGCCAACGTCACGCGCGCGCCCACGCCCGCAGCGACCATTTTGGCAACCGCTTCCGGATCACGAATTGGTGCCACGGCTATTCCAGACAAACCCTGGCGCAGCGCCTCCTTGAGCACGTACATCGTGTCCTGCGTGGAGCCGGAAGCGCAGTTGTCGGCGTGATCCAGCAGCAGAATCGGTCCGCCCGACTGTTCGCCCATGCGCTTGGCTTGTGCGATCGCGTCCTGTAGCGGTTGTCCGTGGTAAATGAAGTCTTCCTTTTGCGCCCAGGCCACATCGAGGATGGCGTTGCAGGCGGTCTCGGCGGCAGGCCGGTTTGCATCTGCGACGGTGACTACACTTAACCCCGCATCATGGATGTCGGCCATCTGAAAACCGCCGAAAGCGGTTGCCGCGAGCAGTCCGCCGCTCTCCGCAGCACGGGCGGCCGCGACAAAATCCTTCATTGCGCCTTCCGCTGTGTTCTGGCGCAGCGTCTGGGCGAGAATTGGAGCGTTGCCCCACGCCATGACCGGTTTGATCTGACCTTGCATCATGCGCAGCAACAGTGAACCAGCAAGCTGTCCCGATTCGTATTGATCCACGTGCGGATAGGTTTTATAACCGGCTATCACATCGCAATTGCTTACCATGCGCTCCGTGACATTGGCATGCAGGTCCAGTGACACTGCGATCGGCGCGCGCGGTGCAATGGCACGCACTTTCTCCAGTAGCGTGCCTTCGCCGTCATCGGTACGATCGGCAACGACCATGGCGCCATGCAGGTCCAGCAGCACGGCATCGCATCCGCGGGCGACCGCTTCGCATATCGCATTGCAGATGCGGTCGTAGGCGACGCCGTCCACCGGCCCGCTTGGATTTGCCCACGCGGCGATTGGCGTTACGACTTGCGCGCCGGCCTGCCGGGCGAGATCAAGAAAAGCGGCCATCGCAAAGTTCGTCCCACGCATCGCTTCACCGGCGGCTTCGCCCAGCATCGGGCCGTTGTTGCCGAACGCCTCCCACGGTGTCGCAACCGGGGAGAACGTATTGGTCTCATGCTGCATCTGGGCGATGACGAACTTCATTACGTTTCCATCCTGTGGCTACGGCAGCGCCTTGAGCACATCGCGCACGGTTTGGAATATCTGGTCGATCTGTGCCTTCTCGATGATGAACGGCGGAGACAGTGCAATCGTATCGCCGGTGGTTCGAATCAGCACATTCTTGTCGTAGGCGCGCAGGAACGCGTCGAATGCCCGCGCCCCTGGTTTTTCGGCCATCGGCTGCAGCTCTATCCCGGCCACAAGGCCGATCGTACGGATGTCGATCACGTGCGGTAGACCTTTTAGCGAATGTGCCGCGTCTTCCCAGTACGGTGCCAGTTCGGCGACGCGCTCGAACAATTTTTCCGCCCTGAACAAATCGAGGGAAGCGCAAGCCGCGGCCGCAGCAAGCGGATGACCGGAGTAGGTATAGCCGTGGAAGAACTCGATGGCCGAATCGGGGCCGCCTTTTTCCATGAACGTGTCGTAAATTCCCTGCTTCACGATCACGCCGCCCATTGGGACGGCGGCGTTGGTCAATGCTTTGGCGCAGGTGATGATGTCAGGCGTGACGCCGAAGGTCTGCGCCGCGAAAGCCTTGCCGGTGCGCCCGAAGCCGGTGATGACTTCATCGAATATGAGCAGGATGCCGTATTTGTCGCAAATGCTGCGCAGCCGCTGCAGGTAACCTTTTGGCGGTAGCAGTACGCCGGTGGAGCCTGCGACCGGCTCGATAATGACTGCCGCGATATTGGACGCGTCATGCAGTTGTACCAACCGTTCCAGATCATCGGCGAGTTCCGCGCCGTGCTCCGGCAATCCGCGCGAGAAAGGGTTGCGCGACGGGTCGTGCGTATGGCGCAGATGATCCACCGATCCCAGCATGTTGCCGAACGTCTTGCGATTGCCGACCATACCGCCAACCGAAATGCCGCCAAAGCCCACGCCGTGATAGCCACGTTCGCGCCCGATCAAGATGCGCCGGGTTCCTTCGCCACGCACGCGATGGTACGCAAGCGCGACTTTCAACGCCGTGTCGACCGCTTCCGATCCGGAATTGCAGAAGAACACGCGGTTGAGGCCCGGCGGCGTGATCGACACGAGTTTTTCGGCCGCCTGGAATGCCGCCGGATGGTGCATCTGGAAACCGGTTGCGTAATCGATGGTTTCCGCTTGCTGCTTGATCGCATCCACGATTGGGCGGCGACAGTGGCCGGCGTTGACGGCCCACAGACCGGCAATGCCGTCCAGGATCTTGCGGCCATCGTGGGTTTGGTAATGCATGTCCTTGGCCGACACCAGCAAACGTGGCGCAGCCTTGAACTGCCGATTTGCCGTAAAGGGGATCCACAGCGGATCCAGGTTCAGCGAGGTATTCAAATGATGCAGAGCTTTTTCGTCTGGCATGTTCATGATCTCCTCCTTGGCGGTGAGCCCCGGAACGGGCCGCGCAAGAGCCTTGATGTGGGCATTTATTATAGTGCCGCGTGGTGCATGCTTTCCAGCACGGATTTGCCTGACCCCTTTAGCATCGCTTATCCTTGGTTGGCGGGTGATTCCAAAACGTCCGTCACAACGATCCCCCCGGGTACCGCCTATGGATCTGAACTACACGACAGAAGAAACGGCATTCCGCGCCGAAGTACGCGAATTCATCCGCACCCACTTGCCGGGGGACCTGTCCCGCAAAGTGCTGGAGCACAAGCGACTCGGCAAGGACGATTACGTACGCTGGCAGAAAATACTGTTCGAGAAGGGCTGGATTGCCGCGGGTTGGCCGGTGTCCTACGGCGGCACGGGCTGGTCTGCTATCCAGCGTTTTATTTTTGAAGATGAAAGCGCAGCAGCGGGCGCGCCGCGCCTGACGCCGTTCGGGCTGCACATGGTCGGGCCGGTGATTATTGCGTTCGGCACCGAGCAGCAAAAAAAGCATTACCTGCCGCGCATCCTTTCGAGCGAGGACTGGTGGTGCCAGGGCTATTCCGAGCCGGGTTCGGGTTCGGATCTGGCGTCGCTGAAAACGCGCGCTGAGCGCAAAGGCGACCAGTACATTGTCAATGGACAGAAAACCTGGAATACGCATGGCCAATGGGCCGACATGTGTTTCTGCCTGGTTCGCACGTCCAATGAAAGCAAAAAGCAGGATGGCATTTCATTTCTGCTGATCGACATGCATTCGCCCGGAATTACCGTTCGCCCGATCATCACGCTGGATGGCGAGCACGAAGTCAATGAGATCTGGTTCGAGAACGTGGAAGTGCCGGTACACAATCTGGTCGGCGAAGAGGGCCGGGGCTGGACGTGTGCCAAGTTCCTGCTGTCGCATGAACGCACCGGGATTGCCGGCGTCGGGGCATCAAAGCGCGAGTTGCACTATCTGAAGCATATTGCCTCGCAGGAACAGGAAGGTGGCAAGCCGCTGATGGATGATCCTTTGTTCCGCGATCGCGTTGCGCGCGTGGAGATTGACCTGATGGCGCTCGAAATCACGTGCCTGCGGGTAGCGAGCGCGGATCGCGATGGCAAGGCGCCCGGGCCGGAAGCTTCCATCCTGAAAATCAAGGGCACCGAAATACAGCAGGAACTCACCGAACTGATGATGGACGCCGTTGGTCCCCATGCGCTGCCACATCTGCCGATGGCTTGGGGCGATCACTGGATCGGCGCGCATGTCGGCCCGGACTACGCTGCCCCACTGGCCGCGCGCTACTTCAATTTCCGCAAAACCACCATTTACGGCGGCTCCAATGAAATCCAGCGCAACATCATTGCGCAAATGGTGCTCGGGCTGTGAAATGCAATCAGACGCTGAGGTGAAACCATGGATTTCAGCCTGACCGAAGAACAAACCATGCTGAAGGACAGCGTGGATCGCTTCCTGGCAAAGAATTTCAGCTTCGAGCAGCGCCGCAAGATGCTGGCCGACCGCCAGCCGATGAGTGCCCAACTCTGGCAGGGACTGGCCGAACTGGGCGTGCTTGGCGTGCCGTTCTCGCCTGAGGATGGCGGGTTTGGCGGGGGCGGCGTGGAAACCATGCTGGTCATGCAAGCGCTGGGACGCAGCCTCGCGATTGAGCCTTACCTCGCGACCGTCGTGTTGGCAGGAAGCTGCATAGCGTTGGGCGCAGCCGAGTGGCAGAAAAAGATTCTGCTGCCCGGGATTATGGACGGCTCGCTGATCATGGCTTTTGCACATACCGAGCCGAACGCACGGTTCGATCTTGCACGGGTCGAGACGCGTGCTGTCCGGGACGGCAATAATTTCGTGCTCGAGGGCGCGAAATCCCTGGTGCTGCACGGAAGTACGGCAGACAAATTTATCGTTACGGCGCGAACCAGCGGCAATGATGAGGACGCGCGTGGGGTGACGCTGTTCGTTGTCGAGGCGGACGAAGAAAATCTTCGTGGTCAGGACTATCCGCTGTTCGATGGGACGCGCGCATTGGACCTGCAACTGTCCGGCGTGAAGCTCAGTCCGGAATCCGTTATCGGCACCCTCGATCAGGCGATGCCTTTGATCGATGTCGTGCTCGATCGCGCGATGGCGGCCTTGTGCGCCGAGGCAATCGGCATTATGGATGCACTGCATGCGGCCACAGTCGAATATCTGAAAACCCGCCAGCAGTTCGGTCAACCCATTGGCCGCTTCCAGGCGTTACAGCACCGGGCAGTCGATATGCTGGTGCAACTCGAGCAGGCTCGCTCAATGACGTTGCTGGCCGCTTCGAAAGTCGACTCTCAGGATAATCTGGAGCGGCGGCGCACGGTTGCCGCGGCCAAGGAACTGACCGGCCGCGCGGGCCGCTTCATCGGCCAGCAGGCGATCCAGCTCCATGGCGGCATGGGTATGACTGATGAGTTGAATGTGAGCCACTATTTCAAACGTCTGACCGCCATTGATGTGTTGTTCGGCAATGCGGCGAGCCAGCGCACCCGCTTCGCCACACTGAAACACGGTGAGGCCGGTGTGCAGATGCAGCCACCGCGCCAATCCTGGGTCAGAATTTGAAATCGGATTACCGCTATGGCAAGGCGACAACCTGACGCCTCTCGCGTTGACTTTTTTTTAGGGGTCGAAGGTGACAACAAGGTACTGGGAGGATTTCCATGTCGGCGAAGTCGAACAGCTGGGCGGCAGGCTGGTCGATAAGGCCGAAGTCATTGCATTTGCAACTCAGTTCGATCCGCAACCTTTTCACATTGACGAGGCAGCCGCGAAGCGGTCGATGTATGGCGGCTTGATCGCCAGCGGATGGCATACCTGCGCCCTGGTCATGCGCATGATGTGCGATGCCTACCTTGCGCACGCCGCGAGCGTTGGCTCTCCTGGCATCGACAACCTTAAATGGTTGAAGCCGGTACGTCCTGGCGACGTAATTACCGCGCGGCGTACCACGCTTGAAACGCGCGCCTCGAAGAGCAAGCCCGACATCGGCATCGTCAATAATCTGTGGGAAGTGTTCAACCAGAAAGGAGAGTTGGTGATGTCCATGCAGGGTTACGGGATGTTTCGCCGCCGCAGTCCCGGGAGCGCCGAAAAGTGAGCGCGCTGTTCGGGCACAAGGTCCACGTGCTGTACCGCAAAGAAGACCTGGACCATGAGCGCCTCGAAGGCAAGGTGGCGATTGTGCTGGACGTGCTGTTCGCGACTTCCACGATCATTGCAGCGCTCGCGAAGGGCGCGAGCGAAGTTATTCCGACTTTGGATGAAGCCGGGGCACGGGCGGAAGCGCAGAAACATCCGCAAGGCAGTTATATTCTTGCCGGCGAACTCTATGCCGAGACTCTGCCAGGATTTGCGTCACCGACGCCTCTGGCGCTGATGGAAGAAAAAATAGCGGGCCGCAAGTTAATTTACTCGACCACCAACGGCACCGTCGCTTTGCGGCAATCGTCGCGCGCGGATCATGTGTATGCGGCAGCGTTGGTAAATGGGGAAGCGGTCGTAGACCTGGTATTGGAAAAGCACCCGGGCAAGACCATCCTCATTGTCTGCTCCGGATCGATGGGCATGGTCAATCTGGAAGACCTGTACGGTGCGGGTTATCTGGTGGACTTGCTGTCACGCGCGCTCGATGAAAACAGCGATTTTTCCGACGCGGCGCTGGCGGTGCGCAGCCTGTTCCGCAATGAAGACGCCGCCGATTGTCTGCTGCGCGCGCGCGTCGGCCGCATGATGGTCGAGCGCAATCTCACCCATGAAGTGCATTACGCGGCGGGCTTGAGCATCCTGCGCGCCGTGCCACTGCTGCACGATGGCCGGCTGACCATCTGATGAACACACTGCGCTGTTTATGCGTCGCCATCGTGCTGGGCTTTGCCGTGCCGGCGCTGGCCGCCGTGGATTGCAGTCGCGCGAAGACCAACAGCGAGAAGCTGTTGTGCTCGAATTCGCGCCTCGCCGCAGCCGACCAACGCATGGCGTCGGCCTTTCACGCCGCCATCAAACGCGGCATACCGCCCCAAATCATGATGGATAGCCAGGGTGCCTGGATTCATGACGTGCGCGATGTCTGTAACGACGTCGAATGCATGCTGAAGGCATACGAGGAGCGCACGTCGGAGATCAAGGATCTTCAGTGACGCCGCGTCAGGCGAATACCAGCATTTCTCCGGTTCCACCACACGCCATATCGCCACAGTACCGCCGCACGGGGCGACTGATAGGCGGCAGGAAATTCGCCAGGTGATGGTCGCGCCGCAGCTGTTTCTCCAGCAACGTCAGAAACAGCAGCGAATGTTCTCCGCTGTCCTGGAACGTCGCAGGCACCGGGTTCGGCGTGTGAGCTAACAAGAGCGAGCCGCGTTTCAATTGAAATCCAGGCATCGGCCCCACCTGACCCAGAACCAGAATCGTTCCGGCGAGCATGTTCGCACCGCAATATGCGCCCGCCTCTCCCCTGATCAGCATGAGGCCGCGGCGCATGCGCTCGCCGGCACGGTCACCGGCATTGCCGTGAATGGCGACAATCCCGCCGCGCATGCCTTGCCTGCTGCCGGCGACGGCTGCTCCGGCAAAATCTCCTGTGTTGCCCTCGATGATGAGCGTGCCACCCCTCATGCCTAGGCCGGCGTATGCGCCGCAATTTCCCTCGACGGTAAGCACGCCCTTGCGCATGCCGGCGCCGACATGCGTCAGGCGTTCGTCGGGATTGCGAATGATAATGTTTTGTCTGTCTTCGCCCGTGATATCGAACAATTCCCCAAGCCGCCGCCCGCCCGGTAATGCAACCGCCTTGACGTCCACGCCGGCCAGCCGGTCTGGCGTGACCGCGGAAATATCGAGTTCGAAACGGGCTGGTTTGCGCAATGTCAGGATCAATGGCGTCATTGCATGATCTCGTGCAATCGGAAATGGAACGGCCCCAGCTTGCCGCCGTAATTCCCCGCGCTGATGCGCTGCACGCCTGCGGCATTGCCGAGCGAGCAGGCCGCGGCGATGCCAGCCCGCATTGCATCGCGCACGTCGTTCTGCGACAACCCATCGATGACGATTTCGAGTACCGCGCCGGTTTCTGCTGTCAATTCGCTGTTCACCGCGCCGCGCAGAGTGGGGCAGAAGGCTGAGTTGGTCGAGGCGGAAAGCGCCTTGTACTTGGAGCCTATCTTGGAACCGGAGCGCACTACGCCTCCCGGGAACGGCATGATGACGCCGCGCACTTTTGACATGGCGGATATCGCTGCCTCGCAGGCAGCAAGTGCCTCGGACAAGCCGCTCGCCAGTACGAGAAAATTGCCGCCGCCCACTGCTTTGATCATGCCGGTGCTTTCCTGGCCGAGGAATTCGCCATCCATAACCGGCACACGCCAATAACGCTGCCCGCCGATGACTTTGGACATCTGGAAGCCATCACCGAAGAACCGGAGGTTGCGGACAAGATTGACCGGTTCACCTTCGAGCCCCGCATAGATCGCCGAAGAAGGCGCAGTCAATACGCATTGGCCCACGCGGCGCTCGATTTGCTTGGCCAATTCCTTGGCCGAGACGGCAAACAGCAGCACTGCGATTCCGGGACGATTATCGGGTGTCTCATCCGGCGAAAGTTCCCGTTCGATGCCGGCTTCACAGCCGCAGCCGATGACCGAGGTGGCGAAACCGGTCAGCGATCGAGCCGCGTGATAGGCCCACTTGAGGTTCAGCGCGGTGATCAAAATGCGGGTGGCGCGCATGCCGAAAGCTTCAGCAAAGGTATCGTCTATTACGACGCCGTTCAGGTTCATGCGGTTTGCCTTGAACACGGGTGCACCACGGTCTCGCGACTGCCGAATTCCGTGAGCTCTTCAGTCGATAGCGGGAAGTTCTCGAACCGGATGGTATGGTAACGCTCGAAATAATCGCGCAGGCGTTTCTCGATCCCCCGGTCAAAGTCGGGCCGCACCACATGTGTTGCGCCGCGCGTGACCTTGATGATGTTGCCGTCGCGAGCGACTAGCTCGCCATCTTTGAAAACATATTGAGGTGCTGCAAACATCTGCTCGCGGTCGGCGACGTCGCGATAGACCGTGACATCCGCTGCAGCACCGATGCCGAGATGCCCGCGATCCGTTAACCCGACGCTGCGGGCCGGTGCGGCGCGCGTCATGGTCGCGATCTCGTAGAGCGAATATTCGCGGTCCATTTGTGCCAGCTGGCTGTGCGCGGCCGCCTCGGGATGGATGCTGGCCAGCTTTTCGTTGCGAAAATTGCGATCCATCAACAGCCGGATCAAATGCGGGTAACTGGTGAACGGCGCGCCATTCGGGTGGTCCGTGGTCAAAAACAGGCGCCACGGGTCTTTGACGCGCAGGAATAACTCCAGACCGATCGCCCATTGCAGCGCGTTGACAAAGTTGCCGTCGCGATAGCGAAATGGCACTACGCCGCAGCCCGCGTCGCATTCGATGTCCATGCACATCCACTTGGCTGGATTCGCATGCGGCGCATTGCGGTACTGCGCCATGGTATCCCCGGAGGCCGTGACGGTCTGGCCGAACATGATCTGCCCGACGTCGGCGGAAACATTGGCATGATGCTCCAGGGCTTGCGCGATGGTTGCCGCGGCCGACGAGAATTTGCGTTCACCTTCGGTGCCATAGCTGTGGAACTGAATGTGGGTCAGATGCACAGGCAGTCCTTCAGCGGCTTCCATGGTCGCAAGCGTCGTGGCGACGTTGCCCGGCACACCCAGGTTGCTTGCATGCACGTGCAACGGATGCGGTATGCGCAGTTCGTGCAGCGCCCGGGTCAGTGCCGTCAGGATCGCGCGCGGAGAAACACGATAGTGCGGATGCGGCTCGTCGACATCGAGGCTGCGCGCATTGAACTTGAATGCACTGATGCCGCCCGGATTGACGACTTTGACTGCAATGCATTGGGTCGCATGCAATGTCCAGGCGACGTAGTCGTTGATGAGTTTCTGCTCGGCTCCTGCAGCCAGCATGCGCAGCAGAAAATCGTCGTTGCCCAAGAGGGCATAGCCGCCCTTGTCGATGATCGGCGTGTCCGCCATTTCCATGTGTGCATGGCGCGCGTTCACCGGCAGCATGGCGGGTTCGAAGCAGGTGGTGTAACCCATTTCGGCGTAGCGATAGCCGGCCGCGAATGTCGACGGGGCAACCAGGCCGCTGCCGGAACGGGTCATTCCCGTGCGTGCAAAGGCGTTGTCGCGATGGTCTTCCGGCAGCATGGCGCGCGCAATGTTGACCTTGCCGCCGCCGATGTGCGTGTGCAAATCAATGGCGCCGGCCATGACCACGCGTCCCTGCACATCGTATTCCGCGTCGATGTGCGCACCAGCGTCCGGCGCGGCAACGATGTGACCGCGGTCCATGTACACATCGCGTATGGTGCCATCCAAACCATTGACCGGATCATAGAGCCGGCCCCCGGCGAGACGGATCATCTCGCCTCCCGCCTTGCGACGATCAATTTCTGCACAACTTCCGCCGCGGAGGGATATCCGGCATTGGCTATCTGGCGCATGCGCATCGCAACTACGTTGTCGGTTCGGTACAGATGGCCAGCGTGGTGCAGCCCCGGAACACCAATCGGCATGAAAACCGCATAGCTGCCGGTTTGCATGCCGGCTCGTCCAAGTACGATGGTTGGCAGGCTTGTGGCGGGGGGAGTCTTTTCGCTATCGAAGGCGGAAACAAATAGCAGGACATCGACTTCGCTGTGCGCGGTCAGAATGCTGGCTTGCGGGCGTAAAACTTGCGCGGGCGCGCCAACGCCGAAATCTACGCCCACCGGAAAACCGGTTTGCCAGGTCGTGACTTGCTGTGCGGTGATATCGCCGTCGCTGCCGCCGAGCGGCAGCACGGTGAATCTTGTTTTCCGATTTAAATCGCGCACCAGATCACAGATCGCCTGTATGGCCAGATCGGCATGCGTAAAATTGAATTCACCTGCGGTCCAGCTCACCACGCCATATTTTGCTGCGCGCATGCGCGACACCAGACTGGAAAGCTGGTCCAGGGATAGTCCCGCCACGTCGCCGGCGCGCATGGGGCGCCCAGCCAACAAAGCGCGCAGGAACGCGACTACTTCCGCAAGCCGCGCGAGGTCGAATGGGAAAACAGTAGCCCGGGCCTTGAGCACCGCGGGTAAATCGTCAGGCAGGGATCCCAGAAAAATTAGCTCGCGCGGTCCAGTATCGAATAATGTCTCGAACGGGCCGAAACAGCGCTCGAAAAAACGCGGGAAGCGGCTGCCGATTTCTTTCCCCGCAATGACGAGCAAGTCCGCTCGATTGCGGACTTCGGTCAAGGTGGTGCTGATCCAGCCGGTGTCCTGCAGTACCCGCAGATTACGGAACATTGTTTCGCGGTTTACATGATCGACGATGCCTCCCGAGAGTTCTGCAAACTCCACCAGCGAGCGCATGCCGGCGACATCCGTTCCCGCTGATAGCAGCAGCGGCCGCCTTGCCTGGCGCAAGATTTCCGCTGCGCGCGCGAAGGCTTCATCGAAACTGGCCACGCGACCTTCAATTGCACAGCCAGTGCCCGGACCAGCTTGCGCGGAAAATAATCGACGGCTTCTTGCGCAACCATTTGCACTTACATTGATGGATCCCGCGTCGGTCGACAGACGAAGATCATCACACAGCAGCCCGCAAAACGGGCAAGGGACGTTTTCGATCTCTGCTGCAGGGGGCCGGTCAACCATGGCGCGGCAGCAAATCTATACGGTTTTCAGGCATGGCGCGGTCAGGGTGTCGCATAACTGTACATATCGGGTGCTGATGCTTCGAATGTGGACACTGATGCAATGAACTTTTCGCTGCTCCGCGCGGGCCTGCGAGGTAAACTTTAACTGATCGCGTAATGGTACGCGTTAGCTCCGCAACAAGACCCGATGTTAACGGGCATCAAGATGATGAGGACAAATTGTGCGCACGGTTTCGGTCACTGCCCCGGCCAGATTACACCTCGGGTTTCTCGATCTGAACGGATCGAGAGGAAGAAAGTTCGGCAGTGTCGGCTTGACCCTCGAAGGACCGTGCGTTGAGTTGTCGGTTCAGCATGCCTCTCGCTTTACTGTAGCGGGTTCACAGTCTGAACGCGCGGCGCAATACGCGCATGCCGTGTGCACGCGATACGGCTTTTCTGACAATGTTCAGCTGGCCATCGCGCAGGCTGTTCCGGAACATGTCGGACTGGGATCGGGCACGCAATTGGGCATTGCGGTCGGCGTGGCACTCGCGAAGTTTCACGGCCAAAATGTTGGCGTGCGCGAAATTGCCACGACGGTGCAACGGGGCCAGCGCTCCGGAATCGGCGCCGGGGCTTTCGAACTTGGCGGCTTCCTGGTTGACGGAGGCAAGGGGCCAGGCGAAGAGCCGCCGCCGATTGTGTCGAGGTTAGAATTTCCGACGGACTGGCGTGTCGTACTGGTGTTCGAACGGACAGCGCGCGGATTGCATGGCGCGCTCGAGAACGCTGCATTCCAGGCGCTGCCCGAGTTTCCGGAAACAATGGCAGAGCACCTTTGCCGCTTGATGCTCATGCAAGCGTTGCCCGCGCTGGCGGAACACAATATAGAAAGTTTTGGCAGCGCTATCGGTGAACTGCAACGCATCACCGGTGATTATTTTTCTTTGGCGCAGGGCGGGCGATTTGCGAGTCCGGCGGTTGCCGAAGCGCTGAACTGGATTGAAGCCCACGGTATTGCCGGTATCGGGCAAAGTTCATGGGGACCGACCGGTTTTGCAATCGTCGGTAGCGCCGGGCGCGCTGCCGAACTGGTCGGTGCAGCCAATGAGCGGTGGCGTGCGGGACAGCTCCAATTCATGGTGTGCCGCGGCCGCAACCGTGGGGGCGATGTGGCGTCGACCCAATCGGCTGCTGCATCGGTGAAGATAAATTAGGCGGGGAAGGCGCTGTGGAGAAACCTCATATTCTTCATTTGTTCACCTCGACGGAACAGGTCAGTCCGTTCGACGTAAACATGGCCTACGATGCGGGCTATGACGCTGTGATGCCCTACACGAACGTCAGTCTTGCGCAGGTGCCGGCGCTCACGCAGGACGCAATTTTTTCACGCGG
>JBJMWI010000095.1:0-22404 GCA_045810225.1 Burkholderiales bacterium | reverse complement strand
GTGAAGACGCCTTTCAACACCGAATGCAGAAAGCTCCAGTCTTCCTGGTGCGCTTGCGCCAAAATTCCAGGTCGCACATCCTTGCAATGCACGTGACACACGCGCGTGATGTGCTTGTTCAGCACAGCCAGTGGATCGGCGCCAGCGAAGCAGAGGTGACCGCTGTCGAACAACAAGCCGACTTCCGGACCGGTGAGCGACATCAGGCGGTCAATATCGGGCCCGGTTTGCACATAAGCCCCCATATGGTGGTGATAGGCCAACGCAATTCCCTGCGATGCCGTGTAGTGTGCAAAGGCATCGAGCCTGCTTGCGTATGTCTGCCATTGCGCGTCGGAGCCAAACTGGGGGCGCCGCGAAAGGGGCGTGTCCTGCTTGCCCTGGACGGAATCGGCAACTTCGCCGTAGACCACCACGCTCGCGCCGTTCTTCGCAAGTAACTGCAAGTGCGGGCCAGCGGCAGCGATCTCTTCATCTAAGGAACGCCGGGCAAGTTGGCCGGAATACCATCCCGACACCAATTCCACCTGATACTGCGCTAGTACTTTGCGCAACGCCTCTGGTTCTCGCGGAAATTTATTGCCGAGTTCGAAGCCACGGTAACCGATGGCACTGCCTTCGAACAAAATGCGTTCCAGCGGCGTATCGCCGCCGAGTTCGGGCAAATCGTCATTCGCCCAAGCTATCGGATTGATGCCGATCTTTACATCGAAAGGTTTGCGGTTCATGGTTTTTGCTGCTGCTTGCCTTGTTCGTAGGACTTGCGTGCGTTGGTGACTTCGCTGCGCAGCGAGACTTCCGGCACTGCGACCTCCCACCACCAGCCGCCTTCGTGCGTCGTACGATTTGCATCCGTGGCAATGCAAATCAGCGAAGTCCGGCTGGCAGCGCGTGCGCGCTTGAGCGCGGCCTCCAGTGAGCCAATATCGTCGGCCATTTCCGCAAGCGCCCCCAGCGCGCGCGCGTGCGCCACGAAATCAATGCGGGGTGCGCCGCTTGCCGTTAGAACGCCGTCGTCGAACAGGTTGTTGAAGGGTGCGCCCCCGCAGGCCTGCTGCAGACGGTGGATGCAGCCGTATCCGCGGTTATCGAGCAACACGATTACGAGCTTCAGGCCCAGCATGACCGAGGTGGCGATTTCGGAATTCATCATCAGATAACTGCCGTCACCGACGATGACGATTACCTCGCGATCGGGCTGGGCCATTTTGACGCCAAGCGCTCCAGCAATCTCATAACCCATGCACGAATAGCCGTACTCGAGGTGATAGCCGCCGGGTACCGATGTGCGCCAGAGCTTGTGCAGTTCGCCAGGCAGTCCGCCAGCGGCGCACACCACGATATCTCGTGCCGGCGAATCGACTGACGAACGCTGCACCGCGCCGATGATTTCGCCTTCGTAAGGCAGCTTCACATCCCGGTTGCCAGTAATTGAATCGACTTGCGCGCGCCATTGCGCCGCCAGTTGTACCCCTCGCGCCGTCCAGGCGACATCGGCCTTCCATCCTGGCAACACCGTGTCGAGTGCCTGCAAGCCCGATCGCGCGTCGGCTTGCAGCGCCACCCCACCGAGCTTGATGGCGTCAAGGCCGTTGACATTGAGGTTGAGCAACATTGCCTGGCTGAACAGCGAATGTGAGCCGGTCGTGAAATCCTGCAGCCGCGTGCCGACCGCAATGATCAGATCAGCGTCGCGCGCCATTGCATTGGCCGCGGTGGATCCGGTGACGCCCACCGAGCCAAGTTGCAGGGAGTGATCCCACGCGAGGGCGCCTTTTCCCGCTTGGGTCTCCGTTACCGGTACGCCATGCGTCTGCGCGAAGTCGCGCAACACGCTGCTGGCATCGCCGTAAAGCACCCCGCCACCTGCGATGATTAAAGGCCGTTTTGCCTGCTTCAGGATTGCGGCCGCCTCGCGTAATTGCGAGGGGGTGGGAGGCAGCATGCGCAGCGTGGTGACTTGCGGTGAAAAAAACGCTTCCGGCCAATCGAAGGCCATGGTCTGAACATCTTGCGGCAAAGCCAGTGTGACCGGACCGCACAGAGCCGGGTCGGTCAATATGTGAATGGCACGCGGCAGCGCGGTCAGCAGTTGCTGCGGATGCACGATGCGGTCGAAGTAACGGGAAACGGGCCTCAGGCAGTCATTCGCGGACAGGTCTCCATCATGGAAATCCTCCACTTGCTGCAACACTGGATCTGGCGCGCGTGAGACGAAAATGTCACCCGGCAACAGCAGCACCGGCAACCGGTTCACGTGAGCAACCGCCGCCGCAGTGACCATATTGGTTGCGCCGGGCCCAATGGAGGTGGTGCACGCCATCATGCGCCGGCGCATGTTCGATTTTGCGAAAGCGATAGCGGAAAGTGCCATGGCTTGTTCATTGTGCGAGCGGTATGTCGGCAACCGATCGCGTACCTGATGCAGCGCCTCACCGATTCCGGCGACATTGCCATGGCCAAAGATCGCAAATACGCCACCGAACAGCGGCACGTCGCCCGGCAGATCGGTGCGCAATTGAGCGAGATAGCGCGTCAATGCCTGAGCCACGGTCAAGCGGATTGTTCCTCCCATGTCTGCCTCCGTAAGCCCGTGCAACGATACACGGGCGTGTCGTCGATAGAACCCAGTCACAAGCGCATATTTTCCACCCTGGCGAAAAATTCGTACAATCTTCCGAAACCCTCAACGCACGATTGACGGCGCCGCGATGCAGCAATCGGCTTTGGCAGGGACATAAATCACGTGGAGGAGACATGATCGACGTTGCGGTATTCGGCGCTGGCCGCATCGGCAAGATCCATGCGGCCAATCTGGCGGCGCAATCCGGGGTTCGGCTCAAATACGTGGTCGACATCGACAGCGCTGCAGCGGGTGAATTGGCGCAACGGCATGCAGCGCGTGTGGCGGACAGTGATACCGCATTGAAGGATCAGGCGGTCAAGGCGGTCGTCATCGCGTCGAGTACTGACACGCACGCTGCGCTCATTGATCGTGCCGCCGCGGCGGGGAAGGCAATTTTCTGCGAGAAGCCGGTCGACCTGGCGCTGGAGCGCGCGCGCGCCTGCATCGCTTCAGTTTCGAGAGCCGGTGTGTTGTGCATGATCGGATTTCAGAGGCGTTTCGATCCGACTTTCGCGGCTCTAAAGCGGCGTCTCGATGCAGGCGAAATCGGCAATGCGGAAATGCTGATGATCACCAGCCGCGATCCTGGTCCACCGCCGATCAGTTATATCAAAGTTTCGGGCGGCATTTTCCGGGACATGCTGATTCACGACTTCGATTTGTTCCGCTGGATCTTGAGCGATGAGGCGCACACTGTGCATGCCAGCGCCAGTTGCCTGGTGCAAAAGCAGATCGGCGAGGCCGGGGATGTCGACTCAACCGCAGTCACTATTCTTACCAAAGCCGGCCGCCTGTGCCAAATCAATACTAGCCGTCGCGCCGCGTACGGTTACGATCAGCGCTTCGAAGTGCTCGGCGCACAAGGCCAGTTGCAGGCCGGCAATCACCGACCGACGCAAGTTTTCGCGTATACGGCGGCCAGCGTATGCGCCGACAAGCCGGAGTATTTTTTCCTCGAACGTTATCGCACTGCATACGCACTGGAAATCGCGCACTTCTTCGATGCCTTGGCCCAAGGCACGCCTGTGAAGACGACCTTGCAGGATGGCATCAAGGCGCTTGAACTTGCGGATGCGGCAACGCGTTCCTGGCAGGAGCAGCGTATTGTCACCTTATAGCCGCAAGGCACAAGCAGTTCCACCGTCACCGGTATGCGCGTTGTTCGCATCCGGGTGTCGTCGCACAGGAGCACCGCCATGCAGGTCGACGCAGCGCTCTGCCCTGCAATTTGCGCGCGTTTTGCGTGTTGTACAGCACTTTCCCCGAGGACATTGCCATGATGAACGCTCCGCTGCGCGTGGGCATTGCCGGTATCGGACGCATGGGACAACGCCACGCTTTTAACCTTGCGCACCGGACGCTCGGTGCCAATCTGGTCGCTGCCTGCAGCCCGATAGCCAGCGAACTGGAATGGGCGCGTGACAAGCTTGGCGTAAAAAATCTTTACGGAGATTACAAGGACCTGCTTGCCCATCCGGAATTGGATGCGGTCTTCCTGGTGACGCCGACCACGTTGCATGCTGAACAGATCATCCAGGGGCTGCACGCCGGCAAGCACGTGTTTTCCGAGAAACCGCTCGCGTTGAACCTACCGGATTGCCTGAGAGTGGAGGAGGAAGCCGCCAGGTACTCAAGCCAGAAAGTCATGATCGGTTTTGTGCGGCGTTTCGATCCCAGCTATCGCGATGCCTACGCGAAGGTAGAGGCAGGAGCGATCGGCCGTCCGTTTCTGGTGCGTTCGCAGACTGCCGACCAGAACGATCCGAGCGGCTTTTTCGTCAAATTTGCCCCCACCAGCGGCGGTGCCATGCTGGACATGTGCGTTCACGATATCGATGTCGCGCGCTGGTTCCTCGGCGCCGGCGCAGCAGTACGAGTCTATGCGGCCGGAACCATTGCGATCCACGAGGGCCTGGCGCAATGCGGCGATGTGGACAATGGCGTGGCGATTTGCGAATTCAGCGACGGGCAGATCGCGTGCTTCTATGCGTCCCGCACCATGGCGCACGGACATGAAACGTTGTCCGAAATCATCGGTACACGCGGTCGCCTGACGGTCGGACAGAACCCGCGGCTTGACCGTGTGGAGATATCTGATGCCCAAGGGGTGCGCAACGAATGCACGCCGACCTTCTACGAGCGCTTTGCGGAGGCCTTCCAGCTTGAAGCGCAGGCTTTCGTGGACGCCGTGCTCGGTGATCTTCCCGTGCCGGTGACCCTGCGTGATGCGACCGAAGCGACTCGCATTGGCATTGCACTTACGCAATCGCTTGGCAGCGGACGGGCCGTCGACATCAATAGCTAATTCGGCAGCGCGTTCGATGTCGCATCGCATCGGAACTTGGAGCCCCCATAGGCATCTATACGCCGACCCCCGAAAGCATCTGCTGCGGCCGATACTAAGCCTGTTGCGATTGCATCCCGAAGGACAAAAACTTTCGCGATCGCAACCCTGCACGCAGCGATGGCGTTGTGACGACTTTTTGCGAGGAGCCTGCTTGTGCGGTTAGCTCGGACGTTGCGCGCCGTTGCCGTTTACGAGGCGCTGAAAGGTATCGTGGTGTTACTCACCGGCGTCGGCATGGTCTTGGGACTTCATCGCGATATTGCGTATATTGCCGAGCGCATCATCGCGGCCTTGCATGTCAATCCAACCAGCCGCTTCGCGCGCATGCTGCTTTCGGTCACGGCGCACGTTACGTCTTCCCAGCTGTGGGCATTCGCCAGTTTCACGGCAGTATATGCATTGCTTCGCTTTGCCATGGCATACGGCTTATGGCTCGAGAGGCGTTGGGCGGAATGGCTGGTCGCCTGCAGTGCGGCGATATATCTTCCTTTGGAACTCTACGAGTTGTTCAATGAAGTGACCTGGATCATGGTCGTCGTGATTGTGGCCAATGTGCTCATGGTCGCGCTAATGGCCGCCGCCTTGCACTACACCCGTCCGGCGGTTCCGGCAAATCGAGCATGATCATAGTTATAAAAGAGGTAAACGACAGCGGCAGCGCAGGTCTCAAACGTTTAGTGCGCAGCGCGATGCGCTAGTTGGGCTTTCTGCCTGACGTGACCGCGGGCAGCGCGTCGTTTTTCCGGGCAAGGCTTCCATCACCGGGCTTGCCGTCTTTTGCGTCCTTCTTCATTTTGTCTTTTGTACTGTTATAAGCCTTCTTGGTGCCGTTGGCGACCTGGTGGCCTACGTCTACGGCAGCATCTTTGGCGCCTTTGCCGACTGCCTTTACATCCGACTTGAATCGGTCCTTGGAATATTGCTTGTTCCCGTCTTCGGCATAGCCCGTCTTTGTTGTGAACGCCGCTACGGCCGCAAAGATAACGATTGAAGCGATGGTCCGCATTCTTGTTTCTTTCCTGGTGTCAGATCAATTCATTCAGGTGCAGCGGTGGAGCTTTCTGTTGCTGTTCCCCTGGAACGTGCTTTTCGACCCGGACGCTTAAGGGGAATTCCGTCCCTGCGTGTCATTTCCCTGAACCATTGTGTCCAGGCGAGCAAGGCCAACAGGTTCAACAGTATGGCGAACAGCGCCACAACGTTGTGGGCCGCATTGTGTCGCAAGGCCAGTGCGTTCATCAAGGTCTCCAGCATGAAGCGCCATCCGCCCTGGAAATGACCGAAGGCGATCCAATCGAAAATTCCGGCAAGTGCGCTGATGGACAACGCCGCAAGTATGCCGCGCGGCGCCGGCAGATATTCCGGCATGAGCAAAGCCAATCCCGCGAAAGCGAGTGCCGCACCGCCACAGCCCAAGATCCAGAGCGGCAAAGGAAGGCTTTCCGGCGGCACGATGAGCCAGCCGAGCGCAATGCTTAACGGCGGGAGTGCGGTGGCGAAGAAAGCTGCGCCGATGGTAATGACTGTGGTTCGGGAAGCTTTCATGGCCGTTTTTTATTCGAGCGTTACACGAGTGGTTGCAACGCCTGCCCGTTCGTGACGCGCAAGCAGTTTGATGCTGGTACCGATGGGCGCACGCACCACCCATTCGACGCTCATGCGGTCGTCTGTTTCATCTGCACTCGATCCGGCCCAGGTGTTGGCAGCGGCCGATTTGTAAGCGCGGCCTTCAAGCTGGCCTAATTCCTCTCGCAGCTTGCCAAGTTCGAGCCGCGCCTGTTGCGGCAGCTCAATTTCACATACCACGCCGCGCGCGAGTTTCCTGTTCTTCGCGATTTTGGTCACGTAGCTCGGCAGCCATCCGGTATTCTGCACCGCAAATCGCACACGCCAGGTGTCCTTGCCAAGCGGCGTGGCCGTTGCTTGAAGTACTTCCAGTTTTGGTGAAATCAGCGCATGCCACGTCAGCCAACGCGAGAACGGTGCGATTTCTTTTTCCAGCATGTGCGGTGGAGGGTTGCTCCAGGTGTACAGACTTTGCCAGCCACCGAGTTCCACGCGCCCAAGCTGCGGGTGCTCAAACTCGTACCAGGAAACAAAGCCGTTGCCCTTGAGCGCGGTATCGTTCCAGTGCATGAGTTTCAAATCGTCGTCAAGCGGGTGTTCCCGATACCAGTCGATGTACTTGTAGTCGGTGATGCCGGCTTGCCGTTGCGGGCTCCAGATTTCCACTGTCCAGGCAAACACACCGCGATGGTCGTACATCCACGAATCGAAATCGCCTGTAATGACTTCTTTCGGATGGTAACGAAAATCATGATATGCGGATGCCACCGGGTATCCGGTGAACTCTGTGCCTTTGTCGCCGATTTTTTGGTACGTCCACAAGTCTTCCGGTGGCATCTGCTCATCGGCAAGATGTGAGTAAGGGCGCAACAGCACGCCGCTGTAGGTGTGAAACGCGATCGCTCCGGTAATGTTCGGATGGCGTGCGATGAATTGGGTAACCGCGGCAATTTCCGGTTCGGAAGTCGGGAACGGGCCTGCGCCTGCCTGCTCATGTTCCCCGCGCCAGAATGCCGGGAAATTCCGGTTCAGGTCGAGACGCTCGCGCCGCGGTTGCAGTTTTACGTTGACGCCGTCAAACGCCTCAATGCGGCCCTCCGGCAGCAGCCGGTAGTAACGTCCGCCGTTCTCGGTGGGATCGCGGCGCACCAGGATGCGCGAATCCTGTTCGCACAGCTTCCATGGGCCATTGGCGTCCGGTACGCGCATGGTCAATATCCTGCCATCGCCATCGATGTCTTCGCGCTTGAGTCCTGCGACTGATTCCTCGTCATACGGATATGGACGCGTGCTGGAACGGATCAGTTTCGGAATGTCTTGCAGTGCCCATTCCGCCCCGTCTGGATTTACCCGCGGGCAGACGTAGAAGGCGCGCGTGTCAAGGCAACGTGTGATCTCGGAGTCCTTGCCGTAGCCCGTGATCAGCCGGTGCAGCAAGTGCAAACAAGCCATCGAGCCCGCCAGTTCGGTGGCGTGAATGTTGCCGTCGACCCAGAGCGCCGGTTTATCGGTGTCAAGTCCGGCTTTGTAATTCGTGACGCGTACGACGTACATCTCGCGGCCTTCGTAGGTCCGGCCAATGGGTTCCAGGCGCACCAGCCCCGGATAGCTCTCTGCCCAAGCGGTCAGAAAACGCACCAGGTCTTCGTAACGATAGTAAGTGTCGAAGCGGATCGGGTTCATGCGCGGGCAGACGTTGGTCGCCCGGGCATGACAGCTCCGCAAGCGTGGTTACTGGAATATGAAGAAGGCATCACGTCGATAAGCCGTTCCTGCACGAGATGACATTACGTACCAGGTCCGTGTCAGCTCACTGCCGCCAAGCCAAGGGCACTTGCTTCAGTCGCGTGCAGGGCATCCAGAAGGAGTTCGGGACTATTCGTTGCCAGCGATTGCGCGTCGGACAACATGCGCCGCCATACCGTTGCCCTTGGCTGTCCGTGATAAAGGCCCAGCATGTGCCGGGCAATGGCGCGTAGCGCGGTGCCGTTTTTCACCTGGCGAGTCGCATAGGCGTGCATCTTATGCACTACTGTAGAACGCGATGGTGGCGCATCGCCAAAAAGTCTTAGCCCGGCTTGTGCGAGTGCGTGCGGATGCTGATACGCCATGCGTCCCAACATGACGCCATCGACGTGCGCCAGATGTGGCTCGATGGCTTCCAGCGTGTTTATGCCGCCGTTCACGACGAAGCTCAATGCGGGAAACTCCTGTTTCAATCGGTAAACGTAATCGTATTTCAGCGGCGGCACCACACGATTCTCCTTGGGTGAAAGACCCTTAAGAATGGCATTGCGGGCGTGAACGAAAAATGTGGTGCAGCCAGCTTGCGCCACCGCGGCGACAAAGTCCCGCACGAATTCATAATCTTGTGTCTCATCGATGCCCAGGCGGTGCTTGACCGTGACCGGAATAACGACCGCATCGCGCATCGCCTTGATGCAATCCGCTACCAGGTACGGCTCTGCCATAAGGCAAGCGCCGAATGCGCCATGCTGCACGCGCTCCGATGGACAACCGCAGTTCAGGTTGATTTCATCGTATCCATAGCGCTGGCCCAGGAGGGCACAATGTGCGAGTGATGCTGGATCCGATCCGCCGAGTTGCAGCGCCACTGGATGCTCCACTGCATCAAAAGCAAGATGCCTCTGCACGTCGCCATGGATCAGCGCGCCGGTGGTGACCATCTCGGTGTAGAGCACGGCACGCTGTGATAGCTGCCGGAAAAAGTAGCGGCAGTGCCGGTCTGACCAATCCATCATCGGCGCAGTACAGAGACGGTGATCGTACGTCGTCATAACTTGTTCACGTTGCGCAACCCCGGCAATGCCTTAACGCAACAGGTATTCCGCCCTGATGCCAAAGACTGACATGGTTGACGCCGGCTGTACCAGCGTGTGTGAACCGAGTCCGGTTGCGACTTCATTGGCCTGAACGGCATCCGACCGACCGAAACGGAAGCCCTCGTAATAACCGACAACTTGGAGTGACGGCGTAAAACGATAGCCCAAGCTGCCGTAGGGAGCCACGTCTTTGCCTGGATGCAGAATCGGATTCGAATCGAATCCGATATCGTTGAAATGCGCATTAAGGTAAGTCCATACCGGATATTTGAATCCCACCGACGCCGTCCACCTGCTCATTTCGTCACTTCCGCTTTCTACTCCTAGTCGCAAATAACCAACTGCATAATCTTCTGACTGAACCGTCGAAAGCGTGCGGCGCCACAGGTCAAGCCCTGCGCCCAGAACGCCGTCCAGTCTGCCGGAGGGCTTGCCTGCTTTGCGCCAGCGCACTTGCGCTTCATTGCTGATTCCCAGGTAATCCGTGTTGCTTTTGACCGGCGTGCCACCAAACAGCGTGGCACCGTCGTAATTGACCTTCCCGCCCCAGACCTTACCCTGGTAACCAAACACCACACCAGCATCGCGATTCTGGGTATACGCCACGCCAAGCGCATACACCGGGCCGCTCTCCGTGACTTCCGGTGTGCTGGTTTCGGTCCAGTTGAGGTACTCGACGCCAGCGCTTAGAGTGAGTTCCGCCCAAACCAGCACGGGAAACAATGCATAGGCGCCGATGAAAACAGCGAGCACAACATTGTGAATGATGGAGTAGCCGACGAATCTTCGGGTAATTGGTTGACCCGCCCCTGTCATTTGCAGGATCCGCTGCAGCGAACCACTCTTTCAGCGCACGAGATTGTTGCCAGCTTCGCCCCGATTTCGGGCAATGTTTCGCCGCCATCATGCTCCACGCGCGCGCCGTTGCACTGGTATTGCGAGGTGACAAACACCGGTTCGGACAGCCACTCCACGTTCAAACAACCCGGTGAACCAACGCCGAAGCGCAGACCCATGCTATAGGTCGCGCATAGAAGGCCTCGATGCGGAATCCAGCCGTGCAAGTGGAAATCGCCATTATTGTTAACCCACGCTGAAGATTCGCCAGTGCGGAAATCAAAGTCCAGCCGATTGATCTGCGGACGCGCGTCCAGTGAATACGTGGGGCGCGACGCAGCCGTAATCCCCGATTCCTGTGCGTCGAGCTGTTGCTCTGCAGGCCAAGCCCCGCCGGGGACAAGCGCGACAAGAGCGGTCAGCGAAATGAATCGGAACTGGAATCTAAACATGTTGCGACATCATATCTCAACCTGTCGAACGCGCGATGGCGGCCTCCACATCGCCAGCGCCGCGCGCACGCCGACTACAAGCAGCACCGACAGCAAGCTGCCGAATAATACGTCCGCCGGAAAGTGGAAGCCGAGATACGGCCGCGACAGACACACAGCGACCACGTAAACAACCAATGCGATGCGCAACGCAAGGCTCCTGGCGCTCGGCCATAGCGAGGCAACGAACAGCGCCGCGAACGATGCATGTCCGCTTGGAAAGCTGTGGTGAAATTCAGCCGGACCGACCACGACGAGGCTGTCCTGCAAAAATACCAGGGATGGACGTGGTAAATCCATATATGACTTCAGTCCGGTCACCACAAAGCCATCCAGCACGTAAGCAATTGCAAATGTTGCCAACGCCAGCATCCATTCCCGGCCAGCCGGACTCTCGGGATAGCGCGCGATCCGCCACCAGGTCACCAAGGCGATGAATGAGACATAAAGCGCAAAGCGGTTGTGATCGCCGGCCCAGGTCAGCGCGAGCATGACTTGATCGAGCCAGTGCGCGTGGTTGGCATTGAGCGCATGGAACATGGCGACATTTGCGCCGCCCCAGTCGTAAATCCATTCTTTCATCGCCAATTCCCTAGGTGGCCAGTGCAATGCCGAACAATGTGATTCCGCCGGCAGCGGCAACGAGCGCAATCATGAACAGCCAGCGTTTGCGGGTCAGAGCCGTGATAGATCCCATGGCGATTGCTATCTGAATCAGCGTAAGCGCCTGCTCCAGTTTATGCAGGGGATGCAACGCGTGTTCGCTGGCGTCATTCACCTTGTGCGACTCTCTGTCCAGTTCTTCTGCCTTGAGGCGAATTTCTTTTTTTTCCTGGTCATAGCGAGCGATCTCCTTCTTGTAAAATTCATTCTGCGCGGGGTCTTTGGTCAGCCGGGCCGCCAGCTCGGCGAGATGGCCTTTGGTGCTTTTCGACTGATAGAAACTCCATTGGTCCGAAGCTTCGGCTTTTTTAAGCACCGCTTCGTTCTTGAACAGCATGGCTTCATTCTGCGTCGCAGCGCCAAGATAGGCGACCACTGCGCCGATCGTAGAAAGAATCGCGGTGAAGATGGCCACTTGCTGCGCGAGGCCCGGCCCATGATGCGCCTGATGCTCGACTTGGTGTTCGTGAGCGCCATGTACGTGCATATGCTGTTCGGACATTTGCTTCTCCAATGGAAAGGTCGTCTAGTGGCCGGTTGCAGCCGCAACTAGAAAGCAACAGAGGCGCACCGTGGTGCGCCTCTGTCGCAATCTTGTGCTGCTCGCAGCTCTAGCCCATTACGTCGACTCAACCGCCGAATACTTTTTGTTTTTGTTCGCCCAGGCCTTCAATGCCGACGCGCATTTCATCGCCAGACTTGAGAAACTGCGGCGCGGGTTTGATACCCATACCCACACCGGGAGGTGTGCCGGTGCTGACGACATCCCCGGGGGATAGCGTGCAGATGTAGGACAGATATGACACGAGTTTTTTCACCCCGAATATCATTGTGCTGGTATTGCCGGTCTGCTTGCGCTGGCCATTGACGTCCAGCCACATGGCCAGATTTTGCGGGTCCTTGATTTCGTCTGCAGTAACCAGCCACGGGCCAAGGGGCGCAAAAGTGTCGAAGCTCTTGCCCTTGGACCACTGACTGCCATGCTCTAGTTGCCATTCGCGTTCGGAAACGTCGTTGCAGATCAAGTAGCCCGCGACATGACTGAGCGCATCTGCTTCGGAAACGCTTTGCGCCTTTTTGCCGATGACGAACGCCAGTTCCACCTCCCAATCGCCTTTTTTCGAACCTTTGGGAAGCCTGACCTGGTCATTCGGCCCCGTAATCGCGGAAATCGCTTTCATGAATACAACCGGTTCGGGAGGAATCGGCAGATTCGATTCCTTTGCATGATCGGCATAGTTCAACCCGATGCAGATCAACTTGGGGACATTTGCGATCGGTGTGCCGAGACGCGGCTTGCCGCTGACTTTTGGCAGTGTCTCCGGCTTGATGCCTTTCAGCTTGGCAAGGCTCTCCGGCGACAGCGTGGCCGAATCGATGTCCTTGAACGAACCGGACAGATCGCGAATCTCGCCCTGCGCATCGATAATCCCCGGCTTTTCTTTTCCTGCTTCCCCGTAACGCACCAGTTTCATTTGTTCTCCTGTTCGATTGATCCAACGAACGTTGTGACGCCGTAACCTTGTGATGAAGCGTGTATGCCCCGCGAATCACTTCGCCGTTTAGATAGTAATGCCACCATCCATGATGACTGCCTGCCCGGTCATGAACACCGATTCATCCGAGGCAAGAAATACCGACAGCTCAGCCAATTCTTCAGCTTTCGCAAGGCGGCCCATTGGTTGTCGTGCGATGAAATCCTTACGAGCCTGCACTGGATCTTCAAAGGCATTGATGCGATCGCCCAAAGAAGGCGTATCGACCGTGCCCGGGCATAATGCATTGCAGCGGATGCCCTGCTTGACATAGTCAATGGCGACGGATTTTGTCAAACCGATTACGGCGGCTTTCGATGCGCCATATACGAAACGATTGGCAATACCCTTGATCGAGCCGGCCACCGAGGCAACGTTGATGATGGAGCCGCCGCCTGCTTGAAGCATTTTCGGCAGGAAATTACGAATAACGACGTAGTGGCTGCGCACGTTGAGATTGAAGGAAAAATTCCAATCCTTGTCGGCGCACTCCAGTATGGTCCCGTGATGCACGAATCCGGCGCAATTGAAAATCACATTGGGCGCGCCCACTTCGGTGGCGAACTTGGCGATGTCGGCATCGTTCAAGACATCGAGCTTGCGCACTTCAATGCCCGGCGTGCCCTTGAGTTCCAGAAGCTTTTGTTCGTTAAGATCGGTGGCCCAAACCCGGGCACCTTCACGCGCAAAAGCCAGCGCAGTTGCGCGGCCAATGCCCTGCGCCGCTGCGGTCACGAACGCGACCTTGCCGCTCAATCTTCCCGACACGCCTCCCCCCTCTTATTTCTATTTGAAATCCCGTGAAGGGTGGTAAGTATGCCACAGGAGCAGATCCCCGCGCGCCCATGGGGACGTGCCTTGTTGCTGCGTTGCGTTTTACTTTAGACTGGGCCGCAGATCAACTCGGAGTGAGTTGAGGAAGCCGCGATGGATTCCGAGATGGTCTTTTGCGCGCATGGCTCACCGGCGCGACACTCCATGAAGCCCAGCAACTCTACGGGTAGAACCAATGGCATCTGTCGAATTGCGTCAAGTCCGTAAATCATTCGGCAACACTCAAGTCGTTCACGACGTTGATGTGGTTATTTCCGACGGCGAGTTCGTGGTATTGGTAGGCCCTTCCGGTTGCGGCAAATCCACGCTGTTGCGCATGATTGCCGGCCTCGAGGAAATCAGCTCGGGCGAGATCCGCATCGGCGAGCGCGTGGTCAACAATATTCCGCCGAAACAGCGCGACATCGCGATGGTGTTCCAGAACTATGCGCTCTATCCGCATATGACGGTCACCGATAACATGGCTTTCTCCATGAAGCTGGCAGGACGCAGCGCGCAGGAAATCAGCGAGCGGGTGGACAAGGCGGCGCGCATTCTGGGATTGACTGACTATCTCCAGCGTTATCCGCGGCAACTGTCCGGGGGACAGCGCCAGCGGGTTGCCATGGGTCGCGCAATCGTGCGCGACCCGCAGGTATTCCTGTTCGACGAGCCACTATCGAATCTCGATGCCAAACTGCGCGTGCAGATGCGCACCGAAATCAAGGAACTGCACCAGCGCCTGAAGACAACTTCAATCTATGTAACCCATGACCAGATCGAAGCCATGACTATGGCGGACAAGATCGTCGTGATGAACGCCGGCCGGGTAGAGCAGATCGGCTCGCCGCTCGAGCTTTATGACCATCCTGCAAATCTGTTCGTCGCTGGTTTCATCGGCTCGCCGGCCATGAATTTCCTCACCGGCAAACTCGTCAGAGACGGGTCTGGGCGCGGCGTGCAAATCGCGCCGGGTTGTGTGCTGCCGGCCCCTGTAAGCGGCGGGTCCGAGGGACGCGATGTCATCATCGGGGTGCGTCCGGAGAATTTCGATATTGGTGAAACCGGCGTGCAAGCCCAGGTCGTGGTCGTCGAGCCGACCGGTGCGGACACGCAGGTCTATTGCCGTATCGCAGGGCAGGACGTCACTGTGGTATCGCGCGCGCGCCATACCTTCCGCCCGGACGATACCATCGCTTTGAAGCCTACCGAGGGGAAGAGCTACCTGTTCGATCCGGTCTCAGGCGCCCGGATCGTCTGACGCAACTCGAAGAAGGAGAACACGTGGCTCGTATTACCCGACGTCACTTTTTGCAGGCATCGGCGCTTGCTGGCGCGGCGCTTGGTGCGCCGATGCTGGCGCGACAGTCGAGTGCGCAAGAGCTGGCCTTCAAAACCGAAGCCGGAGCCAAATTGCGCGTGCTGCGCTGGAAGCGTTTCGTGCAAGGCGACGAAGATCAGTGGCTCGCGAACACCAAACGATTTACGACCAACACCGGCATTGAAGTCGTCACCGACCACGAGAACTGGGAAGACATTCGTCCCAAGGCAGCCGTGGCGGCAAACATCGGCAATGGTCCGGACATCATTCTGTCGACCAACGATGATTCGCATCAATATCCGGACAAGTTGCTCGACCTCGGCGATCTGTGCGAATACCTCGGCAAGAAGTACGGTCCCTGGTATCCAAGCGCGCTTGCCTATGGCAAGAGTAGCGGGCGCTGGATCGCTCTACCGCTCGGGTCGGGAGGCAATTGCATGAATTACCGCGAGAGCCATCTGAAGGCAGCGGGGTTCAAGGAATTTCCCAAGGACACCGATGGATTTCTGAAGCTGTGCAAGAACCTCAAGAACAACGGCACGCCACCGGGTTTCGCCCTCGGTAATGCGACTGGAGACGCCAATGGCTGGTGCCACTGGCTGCTGTGGGCGTTCGGCGGCAAGCTGGTGGACGAACGCAATAAAGTTGCCATCAATAGCAAGGAAACCGTGCGCATGCTGGAATACGCGAGAGAGCTGTATCCGACGTTCGTTCCTGGCACGCTGTCCTGGCTCGACCCCAATAACAATAAGGCGTTCCTTTCCGGCGACATCAGTCTGACCAACAATGGCATCTCAATTTATTTCGCGGCCAAAAATTCACCGGATGCGAAGATGCAGGCGATCGCCCGCGACATGAACCACGCGGTATTTCCGGTCGGGCCAGTCGGTCACCAGACCATGAGTGCACTGTTCTTCACTTGCGTCGTTTTCAAATACACGAAGTATCCAAACGCAGCGAAGGAATATTTGCGTTTCATGATGGAGCAGGAGCAGTACGAAGCCTGGCAGCAAGCGTCCATCGGCTTCGTAGCGCAGCCGCTGACATTCTACGAGCGCAATCCGGTCTGGACCCAGGATCCCAAACACACCCCGTTCAAGTACACCTGCAAGAACATGCTGCCCAACGGCTACGCAGGCACGCTCGGAAGCGCTTCAGCAGGCTGCATGGCCGATTTTGTCATCGTCAACATGGTAGCGGAAGTTGCCTCGGGCAATTTGTCCGTCAAAGACGCCATCGACAAGGCGGAGAAGCGCGCCAAGCGGTATTACCGGTAGCGCACTCGCTGTTCCATGCCTTTCGTCCCCACATGATCATGCCCAATGAAGTAACCAACGATTGCGGCGAACACCAAGTTAAGCGCGCCGTGCTGTGGCGTCGCGTGACCCCATGACCGTTTCGCGCTTTTTCGATAGCCGCAATGTGCTGGGTGCGGTGTTCATGTTTCCCGCCGCAGCGCTGCTGGTCTTCTTTCTGACTTACCCGCTCGGCCTCGGCATCTGGCTTGGTTTCACCGATACCAAGATCGGCCGCGCCGGCGAATGGATCGGCATCGAGAACTACGAGTTCCTGGTGAGCGATGGCGTTTTCCGGCTGTCGGTGTACAACACCTTTCTTTACACCGCTGTAGCGAGCGTCGTGAAGTTCGCGCTGGGTCTTTGGCTTGCGCTGCTGCTCAACAAACATATCCCGTTCAAATCCCTGATCCGTGCCATCGTGCTGCTGCCGTTCATCGTTCCCACGGTGCTGTCCGCGATTGCGTTCTGGTGGATCTACGACCCGCAATTTTCCATCGTGAGTTGGGTGCTGGTGAAAATGGGCCTGATAGACCATTACATCGATTTCCTTGGAGATCCGAATCTGGCACGCATGTCGACCATCATCGCGAACACCTGGCGTGGCGTGCCGTTCGTTGCGATCTGCCTGCTGGCGGGGTTGCAAACCATACCGGCTTCGATGTACGAGGCGGCGAGCATCGACGGTGCCACGCCATGGCAGCAATTTCGCTACATAACTCTGCCAATGCTGTCCCCGATTATCGCGGTCGTCATGACATTTTCGGTGCTGTTCACCTTTACCGATTTTCAATTGATCTGGGTGCTGACCCGTGGCGGCCCAATCAATGCCACGCACCTCATGGCAACTTTGTCATTCCAGCGCGCGATACCTGGCGGTGCGCTGGGCGAAGGAGCGGCAATCGCGACCGCAATGATTCCGTTCCTGCTCGCGGCCATCCTGTTCAGTTATTTTGGCCTGCAGCGCAGGCGCTGGCAGCAGGGGGGCAGCGACAAATGAGCGCGGCACTCGAGTCTTCCCCGATCTCACAGCATGCGTAAAGCACAGACTCGCGAAGGCATGTACTACCTGGAATCGCTCACCAGGCGCTGGGTGACGGTCTACATTCCATTGCTTGTTTTTCTGTTCGTGCTGTTGTTCCCGTTCTACTGGATGGTGATTACCTCTTTCAAATCCAATGCCGAGCTGCTGTCGACAGGTGGCAACCCGTTCTGGGTGGTCGAACCCACACTCGATCATTTCCGCAAACTGTTTTTCGGCACGTCCTATCCCAAGTGGATGTGGAATACGGTCATCATTTCGGTGACCGCCACGTTTGTTTCACTGGCCGCAAGTGTATTTGCGGCTTATGCGATAGAGCGCCTGCGCTTCCGCGGTTCGCGTCAGATAGGCCTTGCCATTTTTCTTGCTTACCTGATCCCACCTTCGATCCTGTTCATCCCGCTGGCGATGATGGTTTTCCAGGTCGGTCTATTCGATACGCGCTGGGCGCTGATTCTGACTTACCCGACTTTCCTGATCCCGTTCTGCACATGGCTGCTGATGGGTTACTTCCGCTCCATCCCGTTTGAACTGGAAGAGTGCGCATTGATAGATGGTGCAACGCGCTGGCAGATCCTGGTGAAGATCGTACTGCCGCTGGCAGTTCCGGGATTGATCTCTGCCGGAATCTTTGCGTTTACGTTGTCCTGGAACGAATTTCTCTACGCACTCACGTTCATTTCGGCGTCCGAGAACAAGACCGTGCCGGTGGGCGTAATCACTGAACTGGTGGAAGGGGACGTTTATCATTGGGGTGCGTTAATGGCTGGCGCACTGGTCGGCTCGTTGCCGGTGGCCATCATGTATTCATTTTTTGTCGAATACTATGTAGCCGGCATGACCGGGGCGGTCAAAGAATAGCCGCATCGCAATTGCCAGCAAAATGCCGGCCGGCGCTAAAAGCCCAATGATCCGCCGTCGGCCCTGCAGCCTTATGCAACATCGCTCCCAAAAGCGCGCACACCAGCCTAAAATAGCGGTCTGAATTACCGGCGCGGCCCGATACCGTCCATGCCGGCCGCCGACCGAGGAGACCAACACCATGTTGCAAGCCGCCGATCTGACTATCCGCCTCAACCCCGCCGACGACGTAGTCATAGCCCGGGTTGAGCTGCCCGCCGGAACCGAAATCATCAAGGAAAAAATACGGGCGTCGGTAACCGTCCCGGCCGGGCACAAGATTGCCACGCATGACATCGCGGAAGGCTCGCCGGTGCGGCGTTATAACCAGATCATCGGCTTCGCCGTTAAACCGATCAAGGCGGGTGATCACGTGCATGTGCATAACCTGGCCATGGGCGATTTTCAGCGTGATTACGCATTCTGCGCGGATTACAAGCCGGTCGATTACGTGCCCAATCCGGCCACATTCCAGGGCATCGTGCGCGAAGACGGGCGTGTCGCCACCCGCAACTATCTCGGTGTAATTTCGAGCGTCAACTGTTCCGCACATGTCTGCCGCACGATTGCGAAATTTTTCGACGATGATTTCATGGCGCAGTATCCGAATGTCGACGGCGTCGTGCCCATTCATCACAAGACCGGTTGCGGTATGGGTTCAGAAGGCGAGCCGGTGGATCTGCTGCGCCGCGTGCTGGCGGGCTATGCCACCCATCCGAACTTCCATTCCTCGCTGATGATTGGTCTGGGGTGCGAAGCAAACCAGATCAACAATTTGCTGGCCGCGCAGGGATTGAAGCGTTCGCGGCAATTACAGGCATTCACGATCCAGGAAACCGGCGGCACCAAGAAAACAGTGGCCGATGGCATTGCACGCATCAAGGAATTGCTGCCCGATGCCAATAAGGCCAGGCGCGAAACAGTGGCCGCCTCCCACTTGACCCTCGGTCTTCAGTGCGGTGGATCGGACGGGTATTCGGGCATTTCCGCCAACCCGGCGTTGGGCGCCGCAGTCGATATCCTGGTGCGCAATGGTGGCACGGCGATCCTCTCCGAGACGCCGGAAGTCTACGGCGCAGAACATTTGCTGACGCGGCGCGCGGCCACGCGCGCAATCGGTGAGAAGCTGGTCCAGCGCATCCACTGGTGGGAGGATTACACCACGCGACTTGGCGGAGAGATGAACAACAACCCTTCACCGGGCAATAAGGCGGGCGGTTTGACCACGATTTTGGAGAAGTCGCTTGGTGCCGTCGCCAAAGGTGGTACCCAGGCCATGATGGGCGTCTACGAATATGCCGAACACGTCAGCGCGAAGGGTTTCGTGTTCATGGATACCCCCGGCTACGATCCTGTGTCCGCCACCGGCCAGGTTGCTGGCGGTGCCAACATGATTTGCTTTACAACCGGGCGGGGTTCCGCGTACGGCTGCAAGCCGTCGCCGTCGTTGAAACTGGCGACCAACACGGCGATGTTCAACAAGCAGGAAGACGATATGGACATCAACTGCGGCGTGATCGTTGATGGCAAGGCCAGCATCCAGGAAGTCGGTCAGAAGTTTTTCGAGATCATTTTGCGCACGGCGTCCGGCGAACCCAGCAAGAGCGAAGCGATGGGATACGGCGAAGACGAATTCGCGCCGTGGATACTCGGACCGACCATGTGATTGCCGTGACAACGTAACCCGATCCGCTGGATTACGCCTTACCTCGCCAAGCCGTCAGGTCGTGGAGCAAGCAATGGCAGAAGATTCATCCAAGGAATTGTTCGAGTTCTTCCAGAAAATGTGGAACCCGATGTCTTTTCCGATTCCGGGAATGTTCCAACCGACCATGAGCGTCGAGGAAGTGCAGAAAAAAATCCGCGAGCTCGATGCGGTTGAAAACTGGCTGAAGATGAACCTGACGTTCGTACAGATGACCGTCAAGACGCTGGAAATGCAGAAGTCTGCACTCGAAACCATCCAGGAATCCGCCAAACAGGTTGCCCCGGACAAAAAACCGAAGACGGGTAAATAGACTTAAACGGCGCAACGTTTTCGTCGGCCGCCTGGCCGACCGAGGTGGCCCAGCTTCAGTCCTAGGCTGCGCTTTACGATGCCGGCGTCGGACGCTTGCCACGGCATTCAGTTCCCCACGATTCCGCGCATTTAATGCATAGCAGCAATGCTATCTAACTCCTAGATATTGTGCCAGAAACGCCCATAATGATGCAGCGCAAAAAGCGTTTTACGGCTGACAGGAGGCAACATGAACGTTATTAGCAAATTGTTCGATTCATTGGATAGTTATCTTGCCAAGCAGGAGCATCGCCGGGTTGAGGCGTTCCTGGCGCAAGCGCAGAACCTGGGCGAGCTCGAGTACCGTTTGCGGCTACTGGACTCGAAGTCAAATCACTCGCTGTTTTAAGGAGCTGCGATGATTTCTGCCTTCCGGCGCCTGTTCGATACGCGCCGCCCGCGCATCGCGGTGCGAGCCAAGGTGAATCTGATCGGCAGCTTCGGGGTGCTGGAGCGAACCGACGGCGTAGTCGAGTCCGTGGTCGGAGACGAAGCCTATGTTGAATGGGCGAATGGCGGACGCTCGGTAGAAAGCACGCGTCATCTAGTTCAGATTACCGGCTGATCGCACTGCATACGCAAGGCTGGCCTTGCGGGCGATTAGCGGGTTGGGCTACGGCAGCACGCGCTGCCCGCAGCCCTTCATGGCAAACTGCGCCATCGAAATCCTGGTTGCACAGCTACGCCATGTCCGAGAGTCCCGCTTTCATGTCGGCGCCTGAACTGCCGCCGCATATCCGGCAGCATTTCCCGTTCCCAAGCCGGTTCATTTCGGTCAATGGTCACCGCATGCACTACGTCGATGAGGGAGACGGTGATCCGGTTTTGCTATTGCATGGCAATCCGACTTGGTCGTTCCTGTATCGCAAGTTCATCCCACCGATAAAGGGGGCAGGTTACCGCGTGATCGTGCCCGATCACATTGGCTTTGGACTGTCCGAACGTCCCGCGCGCGAACACGATTTCAGCCTGGAAAACCACATCGCCAATGTTGCGGAATTTGTCCGCCGGCTGGCCTTGAAGCGTTTGACCGTTGTTTGCCAGGACTGGGGCGGCCCGATGGGACTGGCATGTGCCGTCCTCGATCCCGGCTCCTTCAAGGCAGTTGTAGTCATGAATACCTGGGCCTGGCCTGAACCAAGCACCTTCCACAGTTCTGTATTTCCGTGGCGCATGATGCATGCACCAGTAATAGCGCCTTACCTGTTCCAGCGGCGCAATGTCCTGGTGGAGCGGGGGCTTTATCTTTCAGTGGTACACCGCGAGCGCTTCATGGAAGAGGCGTTGCCCGCCTACCGGTACGTCATGCCGGACTACGACAGCCGGCTGCTCACGCGTGTTTTTCCGCGACTCATCCCGCTGCATGAGGCAGATCGCTCTGCACCCACGATGCAATGGCTGGAGAAGTCGCTTGCAAAGACAACTGTTCCGGCATTGATCGTCTGGGGCAAGGAGGAAATCGTATTTCCGGCCGGCTGCGCGCAACGCTTCAAGCAACTGCTGCCCCATGCCAAAGGTCCGTTGTGGGTCACTGGCTCGCATTTCCTGCAGGAAGATTCGCCGCAGGAGATCTGCGACCACATCCTCGATTTTCTGCGCGAGGTCGATAAGGGGTGCCGGCCGTGAACATCGATATCATCACTGCAGCGCAACTACGCACGAAAACCTACCGGCATGTTTTTGTGATGCTGGAAGAGCGGCTTGGTCACTATGCGGGCTTCCGCGAAGCCTTTGTGGACGCATTTGCTCTTACGCCCGCCGACGCTGACGGCGGCGCACCGGGCTATTTCCGCGCCGCATCCGGGCGCGAATACCAGATTACGTTCCTGTCGCGATCCGGCCAGCGCTTTCCGTCCGGGTTAGAGATCCACGCGCTGATACCCCGGTTCGACCCGGTAGACCCAAACGCGCTCGACGAAGACCTCTGGTATTTTCTGAAGTGGATGATCGCGCGCGTGGGCGGTGAGTGGACGGTAGAAGCACTGCAGGCAACCGGCAAGGTTTACAAGATTCCCTGGGCCTGAATACCGAATTACCCTGTACCGTGAACGGTCCTTGTTAGCATC
>JBJMWI010000094.1:0-11517 GCA_045810225.1 Burkholderiales bacterium | reverse complement strand
CGAAAGTCGGGCTTAGTGATCTGGTACCTCCGAGTGGAAGGGGTATCACTCAACGGATAAAAGCTACCCCGGGGATAACAGGCTGATGGTGCCCAAGAGTTCACATCGACGGCACCGTTTGGCACCTCGATGTCGGCTCGTCGCATCCTGGGGCGGAAGTACGTCCCAAGGGTTTGGCTGTTCGCCAATTAAAGCGGCACGCGAGCTGGGTTCAGAACGTCGTGAGACAGTTCGGTCTCTATCCAGCGTGGGCGTAGGGAACTTGAGAGGAGCTGCTCCTAGTACGAGAGGACCGGAGTGGACGAACCTCTGGTGTACCGGTTATGACGCCAGTCGTATTGCCGGGTAGCTAAGTTCGGAAGAGATAAGCGCTGAAAGCATCTAAGCGCGAAACTTGCCTCGAGATGAGACGTCCCGTGATGTAAGTCACCTGAAGGGTCGCGGTAGACCACCGCGTTGATAGGTCGGGTGTGGAAGCGTGGCAACACGTTAAGCTAACCGATACTAATTGCCCGTGCGACTTGATCCTATAACCTTGAGCAATCAAGGCCAGGGCTTTACTTGCCTTTGTGTTGCGTTTAAACCCAGAAGTACTTCTTCCAGATTGTTAAAGCCACACGCCCAATGCGGGAGGTAGACCTTCTTGTCTACTGCCCAACAGTTTGCTTGGCGGCCATAGCGAGTTGGACCCACGCCTTCCCATCCCGAACAGGACGGTGAAACGACTCAGCGCCGATGATAGTGCGGATTGCCCGCGCGAAAGTAGGTCACTGCCAGGCGCCCAATGAACGACAAAGCCCTCCTCGCGAGGGCTTTGTCGTTTATCGCATTGCTTTTGCGGTGACCGCATTGAGGGACGAAAACACGCCTTGCCACCGCTCGCTTCATTGCCTCAATCCCTACGGCATCCCGGATCACCTCCTCTCGTACAAGGCGTGTTTCAGTGCAGACTAACTTGCAGGCAAGTTATGTCGGAACTAAAGTAGTCACTGCCAGGCGCCCACATGAAAAAGCCCACCCTCAAACGAGTGGGCTTTTTTATTTCGATGGCCGATCGGTGAAGGACGAAAACAAGTCCTGCGCCATCGCCATCCAGTGCCTCAGAATCACCTGCCTTACGGTGACTGCTCCCCATTTATAAGCCGTTGTCTTGGCGCTAAAACGAGAATTTGCTAAAATAGCGAAATTGAAGAACAAGACTGGGCCGAGCGCCCATTTTTTGTTTGTAGAAACGATTTGTGGATCTGACAGCATTACTCGAGAAAACAGTGGGCTCGATGGGTTATGAACTCGTCGACATTGAACTTGCCAATGGCGGCAGGATGATGCGTGTTTTTATCGATAAGGCTGGAGGAGTGGATGTCGAGGATTGTGCGAACGTAAGTAATCAGTTGACCCGACTACTAACCGTTGAAGGCATTGATTACGACCGGCTGGAGGTTTCGTCACCGGGGTTGGACAGACGATTAAAAAGGCCCGGTGACTTTGCGAAATTTGTAGGCGAACGCGTTCAGGTTAAAGTTCGATTGCCGCTGAATGGGAGGCGGCGATTCGTCGGAAAACTGGAAAAGGTTGGAGCAGCCGGATTCGAAGTCGCTGTCGATGGCGAGGTGGTATCGATCTCGTTCACCGACGTCGATAAGGCAAGACTGGTCCCGAATATTTGATTGGAGAGTAGCAATGAGCCGCGAGTTATTGATGCTGGTTGACGCGCTTGCCCGCGAAAAGAATGTCGAAAAGGACATTGTGTTCTCCGCGCTCGAGCTCGCTTTGGCTTCTGCCACCAAGAAGCGCTTCAAGGACGACGTGGACGTGCGCGTCGAAGTCGATCGGGAAACCGGCGACTACAAGTCTTTCCGGCGCTGGCAGATTGTCGTAGATGAAGAGCACGAAAATCCGTCGCAGCAAATTGCCGTGACCGATGCGCTCGAGCAAAATCTCGACAAAAAGCTCGGCGAATATGTCGAGGAGCCGCTGGAACCGGTGGAATTCGGCCGCATCGGTGCACAGACGGCCAAGCAGGTGATCCTGCAAAAAATCCGCGATGCCGAACGTGAACAGATTTTGAATGATTTCTTGCAACGCGAAGAATTCATCGTGACCGGCGCCATCAAGCGTATGGAGCGAGGCAACGCGATTATCGAATCAGGGCGCATTGAAGCGGCGCTGCCGAAAGATCAGATGATTCCGAAAGAAAATCTTCGCATCGGAGATCGCGTACGTGCTTATCTGCTAAAGGTAGACCGCAACAACCGCGGGCCCCAGCTGATTCTATCCCGCACCGTTCCTGAATTTTTGATCAAACTGTTTGAACTGGAAGTTCCTGAAATTGAGGAAGGCTTACTGGAGATCAAGGCAGCCGCTCGCGATCCTGGTTCACGTGCGAAAATCGCGGTGAAATCCAACGACCAGCGCATCGATCCGATCGGCACATGCGTCGGCATGCGTGGGTCCCGTGTACAAGCCGTCACAGCTGAACTTGCTGGCGAGCGTGTCGATATTATTTTATGGTCGCCTGACCCCGCTCAGTTTGTAATCAATGCGCTTGCACCGGCTGAAGTCAGCAAGATTACTGTTGATGAAGAGTCCCACAGCATGGATGTAGTTGTCGACGAAGAGAATCTGGCCCAGGCGATCGGGCGCAATGGCCAAAACGTGCGACTCGCCAGCGACCTCACACAGTGGGAACTCAACATAATGACTCAGGAAGAGTCCCAGAAGAAGAATGACGAGGAAGGAACGGCGGTCCGTAAGGTCTTTATGGAAAGGCTGGATGTTGATGAGGAAGTCGCTAACATTCTCATTCAGGAAGGCTTCACAACGCTCGAAGAGGTGGCTTACGTCCCTCTCAATGAAATGCTTGAAATCGAATCCTTCGATGAAGAAACCGTAAATGAACTGCGCAGTCGCGCGCGTAACGCTTTGCTCGTGGAAGCGATTGTCAGCGAAGAACATGTGGAAAACGTCGCAAGCGATTTATTGACGCTTGACGGTATGGATAATGAGACCGCCAGGGTTCTAGCTGCGAAGGGCGTGACAACTCAAGAAGAGCTTGCCGATCTTGCGGTAGACGATTTGATCGAATTGACGGGCATTGATACGGAGCGCGCCAAACAATTGATTATGACGGCGCGCGCACCGTGGTTTGCAGCAAGTCAGGGGTGAATTTATGGCGCAAATGAACGTCGCTCAGTTTGCAAAGGAATTGGGATTGGCATCCGCGATGCTCCTCGAGCAATTGCAGGCCGCGGGTATCGGCAAAGCGCTGGCCGATGATACGGTTCTGACCGAGCACGATAAGACCCAGCTGCTGGATTATTTGCGGCGTGTCCATGGTGCGAAGGACACGAAAAACAAGATTACCCTGACTCGCCGGCAAACCAGTGAGATTAAAAAATCAGACAGCACCGGCAAGGCACGCACAATCCAGGTCGAGGTAAAAAAGAAGCGCGTACTCGTAAAACGCGATTCAACGTCGGAACCCCCCGAAACCGGTATTCAGGATGTAGATCTCTCTGCTCCTCCAGTGCCCGCGACACCGACTGCGCCGCCAAACGCGCCAAACGTCAATGCGGAGCAAACCGCGCTCAGAGAAGAAGAAGCGCGCAAGCAAGCAGAATTGATTGCCCGTCAAACTGCAGAAGCAGCCCAAAAACAGCAACGCAAACGCAAATCCGCCAAGGAAACGGAAATACCAGCCGTACAAGCGGAGCCAGCCGCTGCTACGCCGCTCGCCAAGGCGCCCGAAGAACCCAAGAAAATAACGACTGAAGGTACGCTGCACAAGCCGGCTACCAAGCCAAATGAAAAGGCAGCCAAGCCTAAACCAGCGAAGAAGCCTGATGCATGGAAGGACGAATCGGCAAAGAGAAGAGGCCTGAAGACACGCGGTGACGTAACCGGAGGCGCACAAAGCTGGCATACCCGCTCAGGTCGGGGCGGCCGGCACAAGACCGAAACGGTCGTTCCGGAACAGACTTTCACTGCCCCGGATCCCGTTGTTCGTGAAGTGTTGGTGCCCGAAACCATTACAGTCGCTGCGCTTGCTCAGAAGATGTCGGTAAAAGCGGCGGAGGTCATCAAGGTTTTAATGAAGCTTGGCAGCATGGTCACCATCAACCAGGTCATCGACCAGGAAACAGCGATGATCGTGGTACAGGAGATGGGGCACATTGCCAAGCCGGCAAAACTGGATGACCCGGAGTCATTCCTCGCTGACGAAGGAGAAAAACACGATGTGGTCGCGGAACCGCGAGCGCCAGTCGTAACAGTGATGGGCCATGTCGATCACGGCAAGACATCGCTGCTCGATTATATTCGGCGTACTCGCGTAGCAAGCGGAGAAGCTGGTGGCATTACTCAGCACATCGGGGCATACCACGTGAACACTCCGCGCGGCATGATTACCTTTCTCGATACGCCGGGTCACGAGGCCTTTACAGCCATGCGTGCGCGCGGGGCCAAGGTCACTGACTTGGTAGTTCTGGTCGTTGCCGCTGACGATGGTGTAATGCCCCAGACGCTCGAAGCGGTCAATCACGCCAAGGCCGCCAAAGTGCCGGTCCTGGTGGCAGTCAATAAAATTGACAAGCCTGAAGCAAATCCTGAAAAGATCCGGCAGGAACTCGCTGCACACGAAGTCGTACCAGAGGAATGGGGCGGGGACGCCATGTTCCAGGATGTATCGGCGAAAACGGGCCAAGGTATCGATGAATTGCTTGAGCGCATATTGTTGCAAGCGGAAGTCATGGAATTGAAGGCACCGAAAGATGCCCCGGCGCGCGGAGTCGTCATTGAATCGAAACTCGACAAGGGTCGCGGCCCAGTGGCCACCATTCTGGTTCAATCAGGAACCCTAAAACGGGGCGATGTAGTGCTTGCCGGTGCGGTATTCGGCCGCGTCCGCGCCATGCTGGATGAGGCTGGTCACCCGATACAGGAAGGCGGCCCATCGATTCCAGTCGAGATCCAGGGACTTTCTGATGTTCCGCTGGCTGGCGAAGAGATGATCGCTCTCGGTGATGAGCGCAAGGCGCGCGAAATCGCACTGTTCCGCCAAGGAAAATTCCGTGAGGTGAAGCTGGCCAAGCAACAGACAGCGAAGCTGGAAGGCGTGTATGACCAGATGACTACTGGACAGGCTAAGGCGCTTTCTCTAATCATCAAAGCCGACGTGCAAGGTTCCTACGAGGCTTTGTCGCAGTCACTGGAAAAATTGTCCACCGCGGAAGTCAAGGTCAACATTGTGCACGCCGGGGTCGGCGCCATTACTGAGTCAGATGTCAATCTTGCTTTGGCATCCAACGCAGTCATCATCGGCTTCAACACCAGGGCCGACGCGACGGCTAGAAAATTGGTTGCGGCGCATGGCATAGACCTGCGCTATTACAACATCATCTATGAAGCCGTGGATGAAGTGAAATCAGCACTATCCGGCATGCTGGCCCCGGAAAAGAAGGAAAACATTCTGGGTCTGGTCGAAATCCGTCAAGTCTTCAAGATATCCAAAGTCGGCACAGTGGCCGGATGCTATGTCCTCGAAGGTCTGATTCGACGCGGTTCGCTTATCCGCGTGCTGAGGGACAATGTTGTTGTGCATTCCGGAGAACTCGATTCATTGAAACGCTTCAAGGACGATGTACGGGAAGTAAAAGCTGGTTTCGAGTGCGGTCTTTCCGTAAAGAACTTCGACGATCTAAAGGTTGGCGATCAAGTGGAAGCTTACGAGGTGGTCGAAGTAGCCCGTAGCCTTTAAGGTCACATGCACCCTGCGCCGGCATTGAGCTATTCATGCCGGTGCTTTACTTCTGAACGGTTCAGCAGATGGTAAAAAATCCTTCCAGGCTTGCCCGAATCGCGGACCAAATCCAGAAAGATCTAGCAGAGCTGATCCGGACCCAGGTCAAAGATCCGAGAGTCGGCATGCTCACTCTTACCGGAGTGGAAATAAGCAGCGATTATCACTACGCCAAGGTGTTTTTTACGACGCTGGGTGATGGTGAGCGAGTGGCGAAAGCCCAAAGCGGGTTGGAGCATGCTTCTGGATTCTTACGCTCGCAGCTGGCAAAGGGCCTAAAGCTTCGAATTATTCCGGAGCTTCGTTTCGTACATGACGAATCAGTGGAGCGGGGCGTGCGAATTTCCACGCTGATCGACGATGCCATCGCCTCCCACCCGGGCGCAGAACGAAAGCCATAAAAGACGTTATCAAGATCGATCTCACACCTTGACCATGAATCACGGCCTGCTTTTGCTCGACAAACCCGCCGGCCTGTCCTCAAACGTTGCTTTGCAGCGCGTGCGCCGCTTGTTTTCATGGTCGAAGGCTGGACATACGGGCACACTCGACCCGCTGGCCACCGGATTGTTGCCCATTTGTCTGGGCGAAGCCACCAAGTTTTCCCATGCTCTGCTGGACGCGGATAAGACTTACGAAGCGTCTATCAGGCTCGGTGTTGTGAGTTCGACGGGGGATGCAGAGGGAGTTCTGGAGGCTTGTGCCAAACCGAACTTCACGGATCGCCGGTTGCAAGATGTGCTGACTTCATTTCTCGGCATGATTGAGCAGGTTCCGCCCATGCATAGCGCCCTCAAGAAGGACGGGAGGCCGCTATACAAGTACGCTCGTGCCGGCGAAACGGTGGTCAGAGTTCCTCGAAAAATTCTCATCAATCATCTTCAACTTACTGATCGAACTGAAGACACTATCACGTTAACGGTGCGCTGTAGCAAAGGGACCTATATCCGTGTGCTGGCCGAAGACATCGGCAAGGCACTTGGCTGCGGTGGCTATCTATGGTCTCTGCGGCGCACGGAAATCCGGGATCTGACTGTGACCGACGCGACAAACCTGGAAGCACTGGCCGAGATGGATGATTCATCACGGCGCGCCCGGCTGTTGCCGGTAGACCGGCTGGTTCAATTCCTTCCGGCGGTGCATCTTCCGCCGGAGGCGACCCAGCGCATTATCAACGGTCTTCGCGTCCTTGACGCTCACGTTGGCGCAGGACTCTTCAGACTCTATGATTTCGCGGGAAACTTCATCGGTATGGGAGAAAGTACCAGCGACGGAATACTGGTCGCTAAACGGTTGGTCGCGCAACTACACAAGCCCGTTCACGAGCCGCTGTTGCTTGAATAAGCCCCTAAAATACTTGGATACTTTAAGAGTCCAAAGTAAAATACCGCCCTTTCTTTCGGAGACTAGGTGATGTCGATTTCGACGAGTCAAAAGGCTCAGATTCTGCAGGACCATCAGCGGGCAAAGGCCGACACCGGTTCCCCGGAAGTACAAGTCGCCCTACTTACGGCGCGCATTAACGATTTGACCAACCATTTCAAAGACCACGTTAAGGATCATCACTCACGCCGCGGGCTGCTGAGAATGGTAAGCCGACGTCGAAAACTCCTGGATTATCTGCGACGCTCGGACCGCGATCGTTACCGCACGTTGCTGGACCGCCTCGGATTGCGTAAGTAACTGGACAGTCTCCGTGTAATTCCCGGACGGTCACAAGGTCCGAATAATATAAGGGGCAGGCAATGAAGTCCGCTCCACCACATCGAAACATTTGCCGGCCAAAGCGCACCACTCCCCGGCATTGCCGCATGCAAAGGGAAATCTCTTGAACGTCACCAGAAAAACCATGAACTACGGGCGCCATTCTTTGACGCTCGAGACGGGCGAAATCGCGCGGCAGGCCCACGGCGCCGTTGTGGTAAATTTGGACGACACCGTGGTGCTGGTCACCGTCGTCGGCAGAAAAGATGTAAAGCCGGGACAGGATTTTTTTCCCCTGACGGTGGACTATCAGGAACGCACGTACGCGGCAGGCAAAATCCCGGGTGGCTTTTTTAAACGCGAGGGGCGCCCGTCGGAAAAAGAAGTGCTGACCTCCCGCCTGATCGATCGCCCCATACGTCCGCTGTTCCCGGAAGGTTTCTATAACGAAATTCAGGTCATCGCGACCGTTATCTCGTCCAACAACGAAGTCGATTCTGACATTCCCGCGATGATTGGTGCCTCCGCGGCATTGGCCATCTCCGGCATTCCTTTCGACGGTCCTATCGGTGCCGCGCGTGTGGGATATTTGAACGGGGAATATGTTCTGAATCCGACTGCGACTGAGCTCAAAACGTCGCAACTGAATCTGGTTGTGGCAGGCACTAGCCAAGCCGTGCTGATGGTCGAATCAGAGGCACTGGAGTTGCCCGAAGACGTAATGCTGGGTGCAGTGGTTTTCGGCCATCAGCAAATGCAATTGGTAATCGACGCCATCAACGAACTGGCCGACGAAGTGGGCAAGCCGCTTTGGGAATTGCCACCGCCGCAAAAACAGTCGGCATTGATTGAGCAAATCGCCGCACTGGCCGAGGCTGAACTGCGCCAAGCTTACAGCCTTCGGCAAAAACAAGCTCGCACCGAAAAAATCGACGCCATTCGGAGCAAGGTATTGACGGAGGTTGCACCGGACAATTCGGATTCTGCGCATACCAACGTGGTGAAGTCTATCTTCAGCGATATAGAAGCGAAGATCGTCCGCACGCAGGTTCTCAACGGAGAACCCCGCATTGACGGTCGCGATACCCGCACGGTGCGCCCGATCACCATTCGGGCTGGCGTGCTTCCGCGTGCTCACGGGTCCGCACTGTTTACACGGGGTGAGACACAAGCGCTGGCTGTAGCGACGCTGGGTACCGCCCGCGATGAGCAAATCATCGATGCTCTGCAAGGCGAATACTCCGAGCGGTTCATGCTGCATTACAATTTCCCGCCTTATTCGACCGGTGAAACGGGACGCGTCGGTACTCCGAAGCGCCGTGAGGTTGGACACGGGCGCCTTGCCAAGCGAGCGCTGCTGGCGGTATTGCCGGCGCCCGAGGAATTTTCCTATTCCATGCGCGTAGTGTCCGAGATAACTGAATCCAATGGCTCCAGCTCGATGGCGTCGGTGTGCGGTGGTTGTCTCGCGCTGATGGACGCAGGTGTGCCGCTCAAAGCACATGTCGCGGGTATTGCGATGGGGCTCATCAAGGAAGGCAACCGCTTTGCCGTGCTGACCGATATTCTCGGTGACGAAGATCACCTGGGCGATATGGATTTCAAGGTTGCAGGTACGGAGAACGGCGTCACTGCCCTGCAGATGGACATCAAGATCCAGGGCATCACCAAGGAGATCATGCAGGTCGCGCTGGCGCAGGCCAAGGAAGCGCGCATGCACATCCTGGGCAAGATGCAGGAAGCGCTGGGCGAGGCCAAGACCGAGGTGAGCAACTTCGCGCCGCGCCTGTTCACGATGAAGATCAACCCCGAGAAGATCCGCGACGTGATCGGCAAGGGCGGCTCCGTCATCCGCGCGCTGACCGAAGAGACCGGCACGCAGATCGACATCGGCGAGGACGGCACCATCACCATCGCGTCGACCGACCCGGAAAAGGCCGAGATGGCGAGGAAGCGCATCGAGCAGATCACCGCGGAAGTGGAAGTGGGCAAGGTCTACGAAGGCCCGATCACCAAGATCCTGGACTTCGGCGCACTGGTCAACCTGCTGCCCGGCAAGGACGGCCTGCTGCACATCAGCCAGATCGCCCACGAGCGCGTCGAGAAGGTCACCGACTACCTGTCCGAAGGGCAGGTGGTGAAGGTCAAGGTGCTCGAGACCGACGACAAGGGCCGCGTCAAGCTGTCCATGAAGGCGCTGCTGGATAGGCCGGAAGGCATGCCGGAGCGCGAGCCGCGTGAACCGCGTGGCGACCGTCCCCCGCGCGGCGACGACCGCGGCGGCTACCGTGGCGATCGCGGTGACCGGGGGGGTGATCGTGGCGGCGACCGCGGTGACCGCGGCGGCGATCGTGGCGACCGCGGTGGCGACCGTCCCCCGCGCGAAGCGCGTGAGCCGCAGCGCGAGCCGGCGCCGACGCTGCAGGACAACGGCGGCAACGTCGGCAACGGCGGCGGCAACTTCGGCGGCAACGACCCGCAGCAGTGAAGTGCTTCGGCTTGCCACGCTGGGCCTCCGGCGTGGCAAGCCGTTCAACGCCCAAAGACCATGAAAGCCATCGAGATCACGCAGTACGGTGCGCCGGAAGTCCTGCGCGCCGGTGAGCGTCCCGACCCCGTCGCGGCGGCGGGCGAGGTGCTGATCCGCGTCAGCGCGAGCGGCGTCAACCGTCCCGACGTGCTGCAGCGCACCGGCAACTACCCGGTGCCTCCGGGCGCGTCCGACATTCCCGGCCTGGAAGTGGCGGGCACCATCGTGGGCGGCGATGCCCAGGCGATGGCGGCTGCCGGATTCAAGCAGGGCGACCGTGTGTGCGCCCTGGTCGCGGGCGGCGGCTATGCGCAGCTGTGCGTCGCGCCGGTGGGCCAGTGCCTGCCGGTGCCCAAGGGCCTGAGCGACGTCGAGGCGGCTTCGCTGCCGGAGACCTTCTTCACCGTGTGGAGCAACGTGTTCGACCGCGGGCGCCTGCAGGCCGGCGAGTCCTTCATGGTGCAGGGCGGCACCAGCGGCATCGGCGTGACCGCGATCCAGATGGCCAAGGCCATGGGCGCGGCCAAGGTGATCGCCACCGCCGGCTCCGACGACAAGTGCAAGGCCTGCGTCGACCTCGGCGCGGACCATGCCATCAATTACAAGACGCAGGACTTCGCGGAAGAAGCGAAGCGGCTCACCGACGGCCAGGGCGTGGACGTGATCCTCGACATGGTCGCCGGCAGCTACGTCGACCGCGAAGTCAAGTGCGTCAACGAGGACGGCCGCATCGTGATCATCGCGGTGCAGGGCGGCGCCAAGAGCGAGTTCAATGCCGGCCTGGTGCTGCGCCGGCGCATCACGATCACGGGTTCCACGCTGCGCCCGCGCCCGGTGGCCTTCAAGGCCGCCATCGCGCAGGCGCTGCGCAAGAACGTCTGGCCGCTGCTCGAGGCGGGCCGGATCAAGCCCGTGATCCACAGCACCTTCCCGGCCGCCGAGGCGGCGAAGGCGCATGCGCTGATGGAGTCCAACCAGCACGTCGGCAAGATCGTGCTGACCTGGTGAAAGAAAGCTCGGCGGAGGCTGAATGACCACGACGAAGAAGAAACTGATTGCCGGCAACTGGAAGATGAACGGCAACCTGGAGGCCAACGACGCGCTGGTGCGCGCGCTGGTGGCGGGGATGAAGGACGCGCGCTGCGAAGTGGCGGTGTGCGTGCCGGCCCCCTATCTCGCGCAGGTGCAGATGCTGCGCCACGGCTGCGCGCTGGAGCTCGGCGCGCAGGACGTGTCGCAGCACCCGGGCGGGGCCTACACCGGCGAGGTGTCGGCGTCCATGCTGCGCGAGTTCGGCGTGCGCTACGCCATCGTGGGACACTCGGAGCGCCGCCAGTACCACGGCGAGACCGATGCGCTGGTGGCCGAGAAGGCCAAGGCGGCCCTGGCGCACGGCATCACGCCGATCGTGTGCGTCGGCGAGACGCTGGCCGAGCGCGAGGCCGGCAGGACCGAGGACGTGGTGAAGCGCCAGATGGCCGCCGTG
>JBJMWI010000093.1:0-2797 GCA_045810225.1 Burkholderiales bacterium | reverse complement strand
TCGAACTTGGCCGCACGCTGCAGCCCGATGAAAAGGCCGGCTTGCTTGCATTCGAAAATCTGGCAACCCAGCGGGCGCTGGAACACCTCGCGGTCAAGAAAACCGATGCAGCCAGTGTACGCAACTGGGTTGCTGACTACGCCAGGAAAAAAGGCTCGGATCCCAAGCGCGCCGGCATGATTCTGCGCACCACGGGGGACCCGGATTTTTATCGCGCCATGTTTGCCTGGCTCGTGATGAAAGAGCCGGTTCATGATGCAGCGGTGCAGCAGCTTGCACAAAACAGGGCGAAATCCGTAATAGAAGCGTTGCGTTCCTCGGGTGTGGACGAAGACCGGCTGGGAACAGCACCAGTGAAATCGGTGAGTCGAGACAAGGACGAGCGCATCAGCGCCGGACTTTCTGTCGAGCCGTTGCAGGTGCATGGGGCAGCGTCGACGCAAAAGCCGCGCGCGGTTACAACGGCAACCCGCTGAAGCCACCGGGACAGGCAAGCGCTATCCCGACACGGCAATCCTCGATCAGCGTGACATTACCTTACTTTCCGACTGTCCCCGGGCAGGCCCATGGCTGCGTTATTGGATTGTCGCCTGGAGGAGGGACACTCGATGAAACGCTTGGTTACATTTAGTTGCCTGATCGCGCTGCTCGGTGCTTGCGCCGTGGTCCCGGTCGGTTATCCGGTCTACGAGCATGGCCACCGGGGATATCACGGCGGCTACTACGCTGACGGTTGGCACGGTCACGGATACGGCTGGCGCAACCAAGGCTACTACCGCCGCTAGATCTGCAAAGTGGCAAGCCTGTGCACGGGCGTCGCAAGACGCCCGTTTTATTTGCTGCGCTTGCGTTTGCCGCATGCCCTTTGCTGGGCCTATACTTTCCGGCCCACGGCAGCTCGGCGTGGAAAAATGGCGAGATATTAAATTCACGTTAACAGCGGAGGCGTAGCCATGAGAAAAATTCTAGTCAGTGCGCTGTACCTCTTGTGCGTGGCAAGTGTGCCGGCCAGTGCGCAGAGTCTTCTGAATTCGCATGAATCGATCGACATCAAAGCGTCGATTTGGAAAGTCTGGGATGCGGTGAAGGATTTCGACGGGCTGGCCAATTGGCATCCGATGTTTTCGGACGACGAGATCAAATCCGGACAGAACAATGAAATCGGCACGATACGCACCATGACCGTCAAAGACGGGCCCAGCTTTGACGAAGAACTGCTCTCCTATGACGCACTGGACAAAAAATTCAGTTATCGCGTGATCGATCCTGTACCGCTGCCGATTGCGGATTACGTATCCACGTTCCAGGTAATCGAAGGTCGGCGCGGATATACGACGATTCTGTGGAATAGCGCTTTCCGCAACAATTCCGAGGGCAAGATGAAAGACGAAGAAGTCATCGGCTTCATCAATAATGCTTACCGGGTGGGTCTCGATAACCTCAAAACGATGCTTGAGACGCAGTAGAGGTGGATTGGTGATCGGTAATCGGTAATTCACTGGTTACCGTTCACCGCTCACCATTCGCCTTCACCATTCACCGATCACTTCAATAACATGCAACTCCGAAGCCTGCCTGGCACTGACTTGAACGTTTCGCGCGTGTGCCTGGGCACCATGACATGGGGCGAGCAGAACAGTGAAGCGGAAGCGCATGCCCAGCTCGATTATGCGATCGACCAGGGCATTAACTTTATCGATACCGCCGAGATGTATCCGGTGCCGCCCAATGCGAAGACGCAGGGGCGTACGGAAAAATTCCTCGGCACTTGGCTGACAAAGCAGGCGCGCGCTTCGCTCATTATTGCGACCAAGGTGGCCGGTCCCGGCCGGCGCGACTGGATTCGAGCCGGACGTACCGATATTACGCAAGACGTGATCGCCGAAGCCGTAGACACCAGCCTCGCGCGCTTACAGACCGAGTACATCGATCTGTATCAAATTCACTGGCCGCAACGCAACGTGCCGATGTTCGGCGGCACCGAATTCGATCCATCAAAGGAAAAGGCTGGCCCGCCCGTCGCAGAGCAAGTGCTCGGCATGGCGGCCATGATCAAGGCTGGCAAGATCCGCTATTACGGCTTGTCCAATGAAACAGCATGGGGCGTGTGCGAGTTCCGGCGCGTGGCCAAGGACCTGGGCGTGCCGGGTCCGGTGACCCTGCAGAACAGTTACAGCCTTCTGTCGCGCAATGTGGACAATGATCTCGCCGAAGCGCTGTACCGCGAAAACATGTCGCTGCTGGCTTACAGCCCGCTAGCAGCCGGCATCCTGTCCGGAAAATATATGGGCGGCGCAAAACCGGACGGTGCGCGTTTCACATTGTTCGATTCGCTCGGCATCCGTTTTCGCAAGCCGATGGTGTCTGAAGCGGTGGATGCGTATGCATCGCTGGCAAAACGGCGCGGTCTTACGCTGGTGCAACTTGCGCTCGGGTACGTGGCGAGCCGCTGGTTTCTCGGCGCGTCGATCATCGGCGCAACTTCGATGCCGCAGCTCAAGGAAGACATCGCTGCGGCCCAGTTCACGCTCGACGCGCAGACGCTGGACGACATCAGGGAAATCCAGCTGCGCTATCCAAATCCCGCGGCCTGACACCGGGCAAAGGGGTGCCTTCAGCGTTCGCGGTATCCGTGGTGGACCGATGACAAAACGCAGCCGCGGTATTGCGCACCTTAATTTTCCGCTCCCCGCGGGCAAGCGCAACGACGCTGCCAGTGGTGTCACTTCGACCGGGACTACGCCGTGAGCCAAATCCCGCGCGTCGCTATCGTCGTAGTCCATGGCATTGCCGATCA
>JBJMWI010000092.1:0-6150 GCA_045810225.1 Burkholderiales bacterium | reverse complement strand
ATGCCCGCGGTCCGCGTCCCGGCGCGGACCAGTTGTCGGCGCGCCTCGGCGCCTGGCTTGGCAGCGGGATGCGGCGGCTCGGCGACATCTTTACAGCATTGGTGCCGCTCGGTGCGATTGCTGGCAGTTTGCTCTATCTAGCCTTCATCTTCAGGCAGTTCGCGTTTTCGGTCGGCATAGCGGATGGTGTTGCGCAATGGCTCGCCGGCAGCCTGGATCGTTTCCAGGGTGAAACGCTGGTGGCCGCTGGAAAATGGCTCGCCGGAGGAGCATTGACGATTGCAGCACTGGGCTCGCGGTTTACGCAGACTTTCGGCCGCCTGCGTGTGGTGATCGACGCAGTGCTGGACATCGATAACTATTTCGGCGACCCCCCTAACCGGAAACCGCCACGGGCGCGCATCTACGCGCGCTACGCCTCGCTGCTTGCTTACCTCCGGGAGCGTGGCTATGCGCGCCTGGTTATCGTTTCACACAGCCAGGGCACCGTGATCAGCGCGGATTTGCTGCGCTACCTGCACGTGCAGGGCCGCCTGGTGGAAATCGTCGGCGTCACGCCAGTCTCGTTGGTCACGGTCGGGTCACCGCTGCGTGATCTGTACGCGGAACGGTTTCCGCTGCTGTATGGCTGGATGGGATCCAACCGGAGCGGTTTCGCGTCTGCTACGCCAAACGCTTCCGACATTGGCGTAGTGGAATGGGTTAATGCCTGTCGATCGGGCGATTATGTCGGACGATTTATCTGGACCCCGCCCGCTGACGAGAAACGCTTCCACATTGCCACCGTGGATACCAGTGGCCGAGCCGAAGTCAGGCGTGCCGGCGATCGCACGGAATTCTGTCTTGGCGCGGGCGGACATACCCATTACTTCAGTGACGATGCGCTGGTATTGGCGGCTGAGATCGACCGGCTCATCTCCGCCTGATGCGCGCTGAACCGATATTTCGTAGCGCAGATTTCATTTTTCCGAAAAATACGTTGACATGATGTTTCCTCTGGCGCAGGATGCGCGTCCTCGAAAAATGCAGCAACACATTGGGACCGGAAATGTATCGATATTCAGACGAACGCATGAATAAACCACGGGCGCCAGGGCTCGTACGCGTTGTGGCGCGCACATCCCCGGCATCCGGGATCGAATTTGTCTCCGGAAAGGTGGCGATGGCATAAAGGCCGTCCGTCGCGTGGGTTGACCACCGAAGCCCGGAGACTCGAAAGAACTCCGGGCTTTTGTTTTGAGCGCCGGATTGGATGGGCCCGCCTCAGCTGGCGGCGGGCCCTGGGTGCAAAATATCATCGAAGCAGAATGGGACGACATCATGAAGCAACAAATGTACGAACGAATGCTGCCGGGCGCACGTCTGTGGACCGGTGACTTGGAAATCGAAGCGGATGCGATCGAGCAAATCCGTAATGTCACCAAGCTTCCGATCGTCGCGGGAAAGATCGCGGTGATGGCGGACGTGCATCTGGGCAGGGGTGCGACTGTAGGAACCGTCATTCCGACGCGGGCGGCCATCGTGCCGGCCGCGGTCGGCGTGGACATCGGCTGCGGAATGGTGGCCGCCAAAACGGATCTGGCTGCCGCCGATCTCCCGCAAAACTTGGGTCGCCTGCGTGCGCAAATCGAGCGCGACGTGCCGGTGGGATTCAGCTTTCACAAACGGCCGCTGACGCCGGAAGGCTCGAGCGAAGCATTGCTGCTCGTTAAACGCATGAAGGAACTCGAACAGCGCTATCCGAAACTGCGCATTCTGGAAGCGATGGGGCGCCTCGATGAGTCGCGCATGTGGCGTCAGCTCGGCTCGCTTGGCGGCGGCAATCACTTCGTGGAAATCTGCCTCGACGCAGAAGGTGCGGTATGGATCATGCTGCATTCGGGTTCGCGCAATGTCGGCAACCTCATCGGCCAGAGCGCTATGCACATGGCCAAGCAAGTTGCCAAGCGAATCGATCGCAGCCTGCCCGACCGGGATCTCGCGTGGCTCGATGAGGGTACGCCGGAATTCGACGCGTACGTCGAAGGTTTAGCCTGGGCACAGGAGTACGCTTCGCTCAATCGTGACCTGATGTTGCACCTCGTACACAGGGCACTCAGCAAGAGCGTAGAACGTGAAGTCGCCTTCGTCGGCGAAATCACGAACTGCCATCATAACTACGCGCGCATCGAGGAGCACTTCGGCGAAAACCTTTGGATCACGCGCAAAGGTGCGGTGAGCGCACGCGCCGGCGAACTGGGGATCATCCCGGGCTCGATGGGCGCGAAGAGCTTCATCGTGCGCGGCAAGGGGGAAGCGACGTCGTATTGCTCGTGCTCGCATGGCGCAGGACGGCGCATGAGCCGCACCCAGGCGCGCAGGAAGTTCACGCGTCAGGATCTCGCATTGGAGACGAAAGGCGTGGAATGCCGCAAGGATGAAGGCGTAATCGATGAGATTCCGTCGGCGTACAAAGACATTGATGCAGTCATTGCGGCGCAGAGCGATCTTGTCGAAGTGGTAGCAACCCTGAAGCAGATTCTTTGCGTGAAGGGGTAGGTCGCAAACGGGGGTGCCGCCACGGGATCGGAACCCCGGCGTCAGGCTGCCACGTTCGTAGGGTTCTTCACTGCCTTGCGCAGATACAAAGCCAGATGCGCGCTCAGATCGCGCGCATCGTCCCCCACGCCATCGATCAGGCTCGACTTGCGGCGCCGCAGGAACGGCATGCCCATCAGGTACACGCCGGGCGATTCAACGACGCCGCCGTCGTGGCGGATGTGACCCTTGTGATCGAGGACTGGTATTTCGAGCCACGAGTAATCCGGCTTGAAGCCGGTTGCCCAAACGATCGTTTTGATGCGCCCGCGCGTTAAATCAGCCAGCAACGGCGGCGATTCTTCGACCACGGTGGGCTCGAAACGCTGTGGCGCTTCAATCTGCAGATGTTGGCCTTTTTCCGCGGCCCACGCGTCAATGGTATCGAGCAGCCGGTTCATTTTCAGGTCGGCCAGCGCGCAGACGTTGCGCAACGAGCCTGAGAACTGCGCCTTGCCGTCACTGATGCCGGCGAGGCGTCCAACGAGTTTTACGCCGATGCCGGTCAGTGAATTGAGGTCGATGGTGCGGCGATCCGGGAAGCCCGCCAACTGCAAGGAGGGTACATTGCGCGCCCTGACGATGTCGTCCACTTCGTCGTAGCGCTGGTCCAGTACGCCACTCGCATCCATCCACCACTTGATGTCCTTGCCGCGATATACACGCGGCACGCGCACATGCTCACCGACCGCCAGTGTAACGGGGCGGCCGGAGCGCTGGATTTCGTCCGCGATCTGCACGCCAGAAGCCGAAGCGCCGACGACAAGCACGCCACCTTGTTCGAGCTGGCCCGGATTCCGGTATTCCAACGGCGTAAGCATTTTTACCGAAGGCGGCACCGCCGCAGCAATAGCCGGCAACGCCGCAACATTGCACGCTCCCGTGGCCAACACAACCGTGTCGCAGGTCCACGTGTCCTGCTCCGTTACGATTTCGTATCCGTCGGCGCGCCGGCGCACCGAAGTGACCGCCGTGCCGGTCCGCACCGGCGCTGAAATGGTTCTTGCGTATTGCTCGATGAACGCGATGGTTTGCGGCATGGTTCGAAAACCGTCCGGGTCGCTGCCTTGGTACCCGTATCCCGGTAACCGGCTTTGCCAGTTCGGCGTGAGCAGGGTCAGCGAATCCCAGCGCTGCGTTTTCCACGAGTGAGCGATGTCGCCTCGTTCTAGCACGACATGCTCGATGGCGCGCCGGGAAAGCCACCAGCTCATGGCTAGCCCAGCCTGCCCGGCGCCAATTACAACCGTGGTGGTACGCACCAAATGCTCCGATCAGCTAGCTAGCTACTTCACCTCGACTGTTACGTTAGTCGGGTTGGTGATGATGTCGTACACGGCGGAGCGCTTTTGCGATTGCGCGACGAGTGCCTTGATGTCGTCTTGTGACGCGTCGGCATCGATCTTGTAAGTGACCTTGACCCCATCGAAGCCGTTGCGCACATCGGGATCGGCGCCGAGGATGCCGCGAATGTCCATGCCGGCTTCCAGCGTTGCCGTCACCGAACGTAACTGGATGTCACGCGCCTGTGCGACGGCCGCGATGCCGGCGGTAAGGCAGCCGGCCAGGGAGGCCAGTACGATCTCGACCGGTGTGGCGCCGGAATCTTCTGACGCGAATATTTCCGGATGGTCGGAATGAAATGAAAATTTAGTTTTGTGCTTCTGTTCCGCCCCCAGTCCATAAAATCCTTCGACGGTGGAGCGGCTTTGCGTGCCTGTGACCCATTCGCACGATGCGCGCCATTTGAACTTGGCCGCCTCGGGTGCGTTGGTGAGCGCTTCGCGTGCGCCGAACAATGCTTGCACATTCACGCCGTTGTTGACCGGTTTCTCTGTAGTGGCCGTGGTCATCGCTTTCTCCTTATTTGGGTTGATGGGTGAGCCGCTGAGGATAGCAGCGGTCTTATTCCGGGCTTAGCATTTGTTCGCCATACTATATTCGGCCGCGTTATTTGTAAGGAGGACGAAACAAATGAAACAAATTGATTGGCGGGCGCGCGTTTTGTTGCTGTTATTGTCGCGCCCTGCGCTTTCAAGGTTGCAACAAATGAAGACACCGGGTTTCCCGCTCGTATATGCGAGTCTTACGCTCGTTCTCTGCGGTTACGCCAGTATTTCGGCGGCCCACGAGTTCAACGATTCACACAGCCACCTGACCAACTACATACAGCAAGGTTCAACCTTGCCGGACTTCCTGAATATCATGGGGGATCGCGTAGGGCGCGCTGCCGTTTTCGGCATTCCGTTGCAGCAGAAGTGGGATTATTTCGAGTCGGGCGCGCGGGCCCCGGATTACTACCTGCTGTCGGATGCGGAGCTTTACTATTACTCGTTCACCGACGCGATTATCGCCGATCAGTATCTGCACCTGTCTGCAAAAGACCGAGCGCGCGTCGATCCGATGATCACCGGATTCAATCCCACCGATATGTATGCCGTGGATCACATCCGCCGCGTGCTGCTGATGTATCCGGGGGTGTTTTCCGGGATTGGGGAATTTTCTATCCACAAGGAATTCGTATCGGCGAAAGTGGCCGGCCATACCGCAAGCTTGCTAAACCCGGCGCTGGACCGAATAATGACCTTAGCCGGGGAAACCGGTCTCGTGGTGCTCCTGCACAATGATATTGATTCGGTGCGGCCTACGGCAGGCCGGCCGGCAAATTTTGACGATCTCAAAAACTTGTTCCGGACGCACCGCGATGCTTCCATCATATGGGCTCACACCGGGCTCGGCCGTTTCGTCAAGCCTGGTGCCGATCATCTGAACCTGTTGCGGGAGATTCTTTCCGGCGAAGAATATTCGCAGGTCAATTTCGACATCTCGTGGGATGAAGTGGCCAAGTGGATCGTGGCTGATCCTTCGACGCTGGAGGCATGGGTCACACTGCTGCAACAATATCCTGATCGCTTCCTGTTCGGCAGCGACACGGTAGCGCCGAAGTCGCAAGTGGAATATTTAAAAGCATACGAAGCCTACCGCAAATTATGGGAACGGCTCGATGCGCAGACGGCACGCAAGGTCAAGCTACAGAACTATGAACGCCTGTTCGATGCTGCGCGGCTCAGAGTCAGGGCATGGGAGCAAAAGCAGGCGCAGTTGAGAAAGTAAACTTCCGCGCCTGGTTCCGGACAATGCATGCGGACGGAGAGTGCATGTTATTTCCGTTCTGGCATATCGCGTAGAGAAATGATATAGGCGACCAGCTGTGTGATCTCCTCCTCGCTCAACGTGTTTTTCCACGGTGGCATGACAGAGGAACCGCGAACCCTGCCATTGGAAATCGTATTGAAGATGATTTCGGGCGTGAGATCGGGGCGGCGCTGCAGGGACGCCCCCTTGCCTCCTTCACCTTCGAAACCGTGGCAGTAGAAACACGAGCGGTTGAAACGCTTCTTGCCTGCAGCGATCACATCCGGGTTCGCTAGCTCTGAGTCCGCCAGCTCTATCGCTTTGGCTGCGGGCATAAGGCACAGCAACGCCGCGCCGAACACCAGACCAGCAAACCCGGATACACAACCTTTCAATCAAAACTCCTGTTCCAAATTACTCCAGCGTAAACGCTATCAG
>JBJMWI010000091.1:0-8411 GCA_045810225.1 Burkholderiales bacterium | reverse complement strand
CGCCGACCGCGGAAAGGTTTGCAGCGCTTATTGATGCAGCTGCCGCCCATCGGGGCAGCGGCCAGCCGTATCCATTTTTCCTTGCACACCAGCTCAATGCGGAGCCGGCTACGTTAGGCGACGTGCAAGACTGGATGATCGAATGGAAATACGATGGTATTCGGGCGCAAGTTGTGCACCATGGCGGGACGGTCTGGATTTGGTCGCGTGGAGAAGATCTGATCACGGCGCGGTTTCCGGAAATTGAGGCGGCGGGGTGCGCCTTGCCGGACGGGACCGTGATCGATGGGGAAATTCTGGCCTGGCAGGATGAGCGCCCGCGTCCGTTTGCGCTGTTGCAGCAGCGCATTGGCCGCAAGACTCTTACGAACAAGATCCTGGCGCAAGCGCCAGTAGCATTGATCGCCTACGATTTGCTGGAACAGGCGGGGTCTGATATTCGTCCGCTGCCTCAGCGGGAGCGGCGCCTGCGTCTGGAGCAGGTGGTTGCCACCACGCTAAAACAATGTCCGCAATTGCCGCTGCGCATATCGCCGCTGATCTCGGGCCTGTCGTGGGACAGGCTCGCCATTCTGCGTGCGGAAAGCCGGGCGCGCGGCGTGGAAGGCTTCATGCTGAAGCATCACGCCGCATCGTATGGTGTGGGTCGAACCAAGGATGTTGGTACCTGGTGGAAGTGGAAAATCGACCCTTACAGCGCCGATTGCGTGCTGGTGTATGCGCAGCGCGGCAATGGCAGACGAGCCAGCCTTTATACCGATTACACGTTCGCCGTGTGGAACGGCGCAGAACTGGTGCCGTTCGCGAAAGCGTATTCGGGCCTGAGCGATGAAGAATTTCGCGAAGTCGACGCCATTATCCGGCGTACGACGATCGAGAAGTTCGGTCCCGTTCGCAGCGTAAAGCCAACACTTGTCTTCGAACTCGGGTTCGAAGGCATCCAGCGTAGCAGCCGCCACAAATCAGGCGTAGCAGTGCGCTTCCCGCGCATGCTGCGTTGGCGCAAGGACAAAGATATCGCAGAAGCAAATTCTCTGGCCGATCTCAGAGAACTTCTGCCCAAGGTGGGAGACTTCGCTCATGAAGCGTGACTACACTTTTTCAAAATCGAACTCCAGATCCTGGCACTCGCTGTTTTTCCTTGTGTTCGTTGCGTTAGCTGCAACCGGCGATGGCGCCGCGGCGGCAGAACCAACCTCTGAGGAGGCCAGCGGGCTTCTTGCCAAATATAAACAGTTGCGTTCCCGGCTGGAGAGCAATGCATTTCAGAAGCCGCTCTACCTTGAATCCAATGAATCAAATGGGGAAGTGCAGGCAGACGTGTATACCGTGCTGGATTATCCGCTCGCAACCGTGATGTCCGAACTAAAACAGCCAGCCAACTGGTGTGACATCCTTATCCTGCATCCGAATACGAAATATTGCCGGCCTGCGAGTCAGGCCGAGAAGACGGTACTCAATGTCAACATCGGCAAAAAGCTGGATCAGCCGCTGGAGCAAAGTTATCGCGTCGATTTCGACTATCAGCTGCTTGCAGCCGGGCAGGATTATTTCGCCGTGTACCTGAATGCCGCAAAAGGACCGTTCGGCACGCAGAACTATCGTTTTCTGCTAGAGGCTGCACCGCTGAACAACCGGCAATCGTTCATTCACCTTGCCTACTCGTATACTTACGGCACCGCCGCAAAACTTGCACTGATGGCGTATTTGAAAACGTCTGGCAGCCACAAGGTCGGTTTCACGATAACGGGCCATGCCGAAGACGGACAGCCGGAGTATATCCGTGGCGTGCGCGGGCTTATCGAGCGCAACACCATGCGTTATCAACTCGCGATTGAAACCTATTTCGGCGCCCTATCGGCACCGGCTAACGCGCGATCAGACAAACGATTGACGGACTATTTCGCCGCCAGCGAGCGCTATCCTCGCCAGCTTCATGATTTCGAACGGCAGGACTACCTTGCGATGAAACGCAAAGAAGTCTCCCGGCAGCATTCCACGATGTAAAGGTCCCGCGCTACGGCTTCTGCAGCGCAGATTTTTTTTCACGCACTTGTCACAAACGCTTGCGTGCTGCCCCGATAGGCAAGGTGCTGGCGCGCTTCATCTCTGCGCTTGCCAGTAGCCCTGGATTGGCCAGGTAGGCCTCAATGAATTCCATGGCATCGGCCCCCCAGAACAGTTCGCCGTCAACGATGAGTGTCGGCACACCGAACACGCCCTGAGCAACTGCCTGGTCGGTCTCCAGCTTGAGAGAATCTTTGATTGACTGATCGGTCAGACGGGACGCATCCACTTTGACCGATTCGGCCAGTGCGACGAAGGCGCGAGAATCGCCGGGGTCTGTGCCCGTCGTCCATAGCGCCTGGAAAATGCGCTGAATGACTGCTGGTGTGTTGCCTCCGGCGATGGCGAGGCGCAAGTATGGCAATGGGTTGAAGGGATGAACCGCAGGCAAGCGAAATGGTATGCCTTGTTGCTCGGCCCACCAGGTACACCATCGGTAGGTCCAGACGCGCTTGCCGGGAATTTCGGCCGGTCCTTTTTGCTCCCAATGATTCAGCAGACCGGCAAACAGCACCGGATGGTAGCGTACGTCCAATGCATGGGAGACGCGTCCCAGTCGCATGAAAGCGATATACGCAAACGGTGAAATGAAGTCGAAGTACCAGTCAGCCGGTTTCATGTGCCTTTCGCTCCAGCAATCGACGCTGTAGGACTGGCATTATGCAGCTACTCAAGCATGCGGACGCAAATAGCTCGCTAGCGATGACGGCTTACACGTTTGCTTTAACCCAAGTCGCAATTGCTTGCGCCCCCATTGCACCTGACTGACGGGCTATCTCGCGTCCACCGCGAAACATTGCCATGGTTGGGATACTGCGGATATTGAAACGCTGTGCCAGACCTTGCGCAAGTTCGGTGTTGACTTTTACCAGCCGGGCCGCGGGTTCCAGCATTCCGGCGGCCTTGTCGAATTCGGGCGCCATGGCGCGGCACGGTCCACACCAGGGTGCCCAAAAGTCAACCACAACCGGCACGTCATTGCTCGCGACATGGCGTTCAAATGCGGCTTCGTCCAGCTCTACCGGGTGACCGTTGAACAGTGCCTGATGGCACTTACCACAACGAGGCCCGGCGCCCGTGCGCTCAGCGGGCACGCGATTGGTGCTGCTGCAGTTGGGACATACGATATGAAGCGGGTCACTCATAGAAGACTTTCTTTATTTAATATGCAGGAATATGGGCGCGGCCGGGAAGAATAAAAGGCCTGATGCAGATATCCTGTTCCACAAGCGCCGCGTTCGCGCCATGCCGAGCAACGCTGTGCTTTGCGGAACAGTGCTGCACCGTGCGTATCGACCTTGAATTATTCCAAATTCAGCAGTGTCGCTGCCTCCTGACCGAGACTCATCAAGTCTACCGTGCGCGCAGAAACCGTATTCCCCGCGATGATCAGTTCGCCCGTGGCAATGGGCAACTTAAAACGTCGCGGTCCGGCACTTCCGGGATTGACATAAAGAACACCATCGCGTTCCTGGGCGGATGGCTTGTGAGAATGCCCCGACACGACGACACGGAAGCCTTCCCGCTTGGGGTCCAGATTGAGTTCGTTAAGATCATGGATGACACAGATGGTGACTTGATCTAGCGTGAGGACCGCGACTTCCTGAAGATTGTATGCCCATGCGCCAAGATCATTGTTGCCACGCACCGCCGTAAGCGGCGCGATGGCAGCCAACTGGTCCAGGATCGCTGGGTCGCAGATATCGCCCGCGTGAATGATATGGTCACTCCCGGCCAGGAACGATTTGGCTTGGGGCCGGAGAAGGCCATGCGTATCCGAGATGAGCCCTATGCGCAGCATGACGCTCGCTTATCCGTATTTCACTTCTTTGAGCCGGAATGGTGTGCTGAGTTTCCGGCTAGGCCTCCGGGATCACGACACTCTGGCAATCAAATGGAACGGCCAAGGTTTCTGTTTTCATCCGACCGCTGCACACGATCCTCCAGTTCTCCAATGTAGGCGGAGAGGGAAGTTTCTGTCTGGGACATGGCCGCCGACAAATCGCGTTGAACCTGTTCAAGCCGGGCCGTCACTCTCGATTCTGCTTCCGCGGATTGGCCAGCCAGCTTGTGCAGCTCGCTTTCGAGAAAAAGGCGAAGTTCGGTAAAGCGCGACGCTTCTGCCTGGTCCGCCAGCTCGCGCTGTGCCTGCAGTTCCCTGCTGTGCCGGCGTGAATCCAGCAGCACAGAGGTTTGAAGGTATACCAGATATAGCAGGAACAGAACGGTGATGAATGCGGTAATCGCCAACAGGATTAACCCGAGCGGGGCTTGCACATCAGTAATAAGAAAGGAGAGGGCGGTTGGAGCGACGATCGCCTTCCAGTTTACGGCGGCGAATGCGCCAATCAATATCAGAACAATCAGCAACACCAGCGTACGTGCGCGCATAACCGATCCTCCATTGATATCTGCCTCGCCAACGTATTAATTTCCGGCAGTTGCGCAGCGGCTTTCACGATTCTACTGCCATAAACGCCAAGCCGTGCAACCGGCCTGATTCGCGGCATGCGCCAGCAGGAACATTGACCTGGCGGCTCGCGCTAGAATCACCCCATGGTGAATCCCGATCTGGCTTACTTCTTTTCCGATACCGGCCCACTTGCCAGCATCATTCCCGAATACCGTTTACTCCCGAAGCAACTGCAAATGGCGCTTGCTGTCGAACATGCGATCGAAAATTGCTCCGTGTTCATTGCTGAAGCCGGGACGGGGACGGGCAAAACATTCGCTTACCTAGCGCCCGCGCTAACGCGTGGCGGCAAGGTGATTGTTTCAACGGGCACCAAAACGCTCCAGGATCAACTGTTCAACCGCGATATTCCAACCGTCCGCAACGCAATAAAAGCTCCTGTCACTGTTGCATTGCTGAAGGGGCGTGCAAATTATGTGTGTCGCTATTACCTCGAGCGAGCAAAGAACGACGGCCGGTTTGCGAATCGCGACGATGTCGTCTTTTTGACTCGCATAGATTCCTATGCGAAAACGAGCAAGACCGGCGATCGCAGCGGACTGGCCGAAGTACCCGAAGACGCCACGATCTGGCCGCAGGTCACGTCAACGCGTGAAAACTGCCTTGGTGGAGATTGCCCGCACTACAAGGACTGCTTCGTCATGGAAGCTCGCAAACAGGCGATGGAAGCCGACGTTATCGTAGTGAACCATCATCTTTTCTTCGCTGATGTCGTGTTGCGCGACGAGGGTGTCGCGGAACTGCTGCCGGCATGCAATACGGTGATTTTTGATGAAGCACATCAGTTGCCCGAGACCGCCAGCTTGTTCTTCGGGGAAACCATATCAACCAGCCAATTAGTGGAGCTTGCGCGCGATACCCGGATTGAAGCTGCCACGTCTGCCAAAGACAATGCCGCGTTGCCCGACGCAGCGGCCGCGCTGGAAAAGGCAGCGCGGGACTTGCGTTTGGAATTCCCGGAAGATACAGGCCGGCAACCGTACTCGGCAGTTCAAGGCAACCCCAAGGTTACGCGGGCACTTGATGTTGCTGTCACAAGGTTGAACGGCCTGACGGCGATTCTGGAATTGCAAGCCGATCGGTCAGAGGGTTTGCGAAATTGCTGGACGCGCGGTTTGAACTTGCTTGATGGACTGGCCCGCTGGGAGCAGGACGATAGAGCCTATGTGCGCTGGATCGAAGTATTCGGCGGTTCTGTGCGCTTGAATGCGACTCCGCTTTCCATCGCAGAAATCTTTCATCGTCAGATCAGCGGCCATCCCAGGGCGTGGATTTTCACGTCCGCGACACTTTCGGTGCAAGGTAATTTCTCCCACTACCAACGGGAAATGGGGTTGACCGAGGCTGCAAGCGGAGCTTGGGACAGCCCGTTTGACTATGAGCGTCAGGCTTTGCTGTACGTGCCGGAAGGTCTTCCGGAACCAAACCACGAGGACTATACGCGCAAGGCGGTGGAAGCAGCGCTGCCCGTCATTGAAGGTGCTGAGGGCCGTACCTTTTTCTTGTTCACAAGTTTGCGGGCAATGCGGGAAGCCAGGGCAATCATTGCAGCGGGCATGAAAAAGATGGGAATGAATTATCCTTTGCTCATGCAAGGCGAAGGATCGCGCACGGAACTGCTGGAACGATTTCGGAAACTGGGCAATGCCGTGCTGCTGGGCAGCCAATCGTTCTGGGAAGGCGTCGACGTGCGTGGTGAAGCGTTGTCATTGGTAATTATTGATCGGCTGCCGTTCTCACCGCCGGACGATCCGGTGCTGGCAGCGCGCATCGAAACTATGAACGCAGAAGGACGCAATGCCTTTATGGACTATCAAGTTCCTCAGGCCGTCATTACGCTGAAGCAGGGCGCCGGTCGCTTGATACGCGACGAGAATGATCGCGGCGTGCTGATGATTTGCGATCCACGCCTTATTACCAAGCACTATGGAAAGCGTATCTGGCGTAGTTTGCCGCCGATGCGCCGTACTCGCGACGTAGCTGACGTGCTTAATTTTTACCGGAAAATTGCTGATGCAGCCGCCTGACCGGAACGTGGCCGCTGCGCGCGTTGCATCACCACACTCTGCCCAGATTCCGAGTCTTCAACGCGCCTCTAGGCAATGACATCTCCATAGAGGTCATGCGCATCTGCGCGGTAAATGTGAACCTTTACGAAATCGCCTGCCTTGGTGCGGCCTGCTTTGCGGATATGCACGCGCCCGTCTATTTCGGGCGCATCCGAGCTTGAGCGGCCTACGGCGCGATCGTTAGCCGTTTCATCGATAAGCACAGTGAACGTCTGACCGACTTTGCGCTTCAAGCGCTGTCTGCTGATATTTGCCTGCACCTCCATGAAGCGGGCGCGGCGCTCTTCGCGAACCTCAACCGGTAGCGCGCCCGGCAATGCATTAGCGGATGCGCCTTGCACTGGTGAATACGCAAAACAACCAACCCGATCAAGTTCAGCTTGCTCCAGGAATTGCAGCAATGAGCGGAATTCGCTTTCGGTTTCTCCCGGAAATCCGGCAATGAATGTGCTGCGGATAGTCAAATCCGGGCACGCTTTGCGCCACGCTCGAATACGTTCAAGGTTATTTTCCGCATTGGCGGGGCGTTTCATCAGTTTGAGAATACGCGGGCTGGCATGCTGAAACGGTACATCCAAATAAGGCAAAATTTTGCCTTCGGCCATGAGCGGCAGCATGTCATCTACATGCGGATATGGGTACACGTAATGCAACCGGATCCAGACTCCCAGTTCGCCTAAGGCGCGCGCCAGTTCCGTTATGCGCGTCTTCAACGGCCTGCCGCCCCAGAAACCGGTGCGGTACTTCACGTCTACGCCATATGCGCTGGTGTCCTGCGAAATTACCAGGAGTTCCTTGACTCCCCCCTTGACCAGATTCTCTGCCTCCTGCATGACTTCCCCAATCGGTCGGCTCACCAAGTCGCCGCGTAATGAAGGAATGATGCAAAACGTGCAGCGATGATTGCAGCCTTCCGCAATCTTTAGATAAGCAAAATGCGCTGGTGTTAATTTGATCCCGTAGGGCGGCACCAGATCGGAAAAGGGATCGTGAGGCTTTGGCAGATGATCGTGCACTGCACGCATTACTTGATCTGTCGCGTGCGGCCCGGTGACGGCGAGAACTGCGGGGTGCGCCTGCTTTACAACATCACCCTTGGCACCAAGACAGCCAGTAACGATGACTTTGCCATTTTCAGCGAGTGCCTCACCAATGGCATCCAAGGACTCTTCAACAGCGGCGTCGATGAAGCCGCAGGTATTAACGACGACCAGGTCGGCATCGCGATAACTTCCGGAAATCACATATCCCTCCGCACGAAGCCGCGTGAGGATACGTTCTGAGTCGACCGTTGCTTTTGGACATCCAAGCGAAACGAAACCAACCTTCGGTTGCGCGGGTTTGACAATGGAAGATGCTTCGGCGGCGCTCATAGATCAAATAATAAAAAACGGCACGGAGCGTTCAGCTCGGCGCCGCGCACAAGATGTCTCGGCTTTTCAGGACGCAGTTTTCTTGTTTTGCTTAAAAGTGTCCGGTTCGGACGGTGAATTATCCGGCTTGTTTTCGCCGGCGCCGGCTGCATTCGTTCCGAATGGGAAGTTACCGAATATCGAGCGTGCCTGCTTCTGTAGCTGCTGCTGCATATCCAGAAAAGCCGTTGCACTTTGTTCAAGGTAGCTCGACATCAGTCCCTGTATCGTTGGGCCCTGCATTTTTACGAACTGGCTCCATGCCTCCGCGTTCAGCATGGGGTTGTCCCCGAACTTCGGAATGCTTTGCTCCTGAAGCCTGCGTTGGATTTCAACGAACGTCTGGATGTTTTTGTCCAGATAGCTTCCCATCATTCCTTGCATCGCATT
>JBJMWI010000090.1:0-5536 GCA_045810225.1 Burkholderiales bacterium | reverse complement strand
TGCGTGCCCGGTTTTTTTTCAGCGACGAGCCGCCTGTTTATTGATTGGTCAATTTGCGCCCGACGATAATCACGTCGCGCTCAACGCCATCGAGCAGGGTAACGCCCGGTAAACTACCCCAGCGCTCAAACTCAAACTTTTCGAATAATTTTAGGCTAGGCTGGTTGTGTCCGAAGATTAATCCGATCAGCCGGTCTACGCCAAGAACAGGCGCGTGGGAAATGGCATGCGCAAGGAAATAGGAGCCGAGGCCGTGGCCACGGACTGCTTCGTCGACATAGATGCTGAGCTCAGCGGTCTTGTTGTAGGCAGGTCGCCCATAAAAAACCGAAAAACTTAACCAGCCGGCGATGCGTCCATGCTGTTCCGCCACCCATAGCGGACGGAAATGCGGACGATGCTGCTCGAACCAGCCAACGCGGCTTTCGACCGGGACGGCTTCGAGATCCGCGGTCACCATGCGCGAGGGGATCGTCGCATTGTAAAGTTGGACGATGGCCGGCAGGTCATCCCGTGTCGCAAGCCGATGCGTCCAGTCCATCGCTTCTGCCCTACTTCAGCAATTGAAACTCGCCGCCTCGCTCGATCGCTTTTTTGTAGGCCGGCCGCGCATGGATGCGATCGAGGAATGCCATAAGCCTGGGCCGGGTCGCATTCAGTCCGCCGCGCACCGTCGCGGCTCCCAGCGGAAAACTCATCTGGATATCGGCGGCAGTGAATTCCGAACCGGCAAACCAGGCGGTCTTTGCAAGCTCCGCTTCCAGGTAATCGAGCTGCCGATTGATATTCGGTTCTATGAACGATGCCTTGATCTTGCGCGCAAGGGCCCTTGCGATCGGTTTGGCGAAGAATGGCATGGGCGCACGTTCGATGCGGTCGAAAATTAATTTCATGACCAGCGGCGGCATCGCCGAGCCTTCGGCGAAATGCAACCAATAGCTATAGCGTAGTCTGTCCGGCGTATCGCCTGCCGGCACCAGGCGCCCGTTGCCATATCGGCCAACCACATACTCGACGATCGCGCCGGACTCCGCCAACATCACGTCGCCGTCGGTGATGACCGGCGATTTGCCCAGCGGATGGATCGCCCGCAACTCCGGCGGCGCCAGCATGGTTTGCGGGTCGCGCTGGTAGCGCTTGATGTCATATTGCAATCCCAGCTCTTCGAGCAACCAGAGAATGCGCGGGGAGCGCGAGTTGTTCAGATGGTGAACTACGATCACAAGTCTTCCTATAAAAAGCAAGGCTCACCACTAAGACACACTGGAACCCGGAGCGGGCCGGTTACTTCTGCTGTAAGTGAGCCCGCGTCAAATAACTCAAAAAACGCACCACGAAGACGCGAAGACACGAAGAAGAGCACATCGCAAATGACCCTTTTTTAAAAGGGTATTCACGCTGATGCTAGAGTATTCGTGACTTTTGTGTCTAACAGGGTACTCCACGCTAAGGCGAGGGTATTCGTGGTGATATTGCGGTCGTCAAAACTCCGACTTCTTCGGTGAATTAGGTTCTTCCGAGAAAATCCTGCTTGCCGACCTCAATGCCGCAGTGTCGCAGGATCGCATAGGCGGTGGTCACGTGAAAATAAACGTTCGGCGTGACGTGATTCAGCAGATATGGCATGCCCTGCATGGTTCTGGTGGCAGTCTGCGTCTTCCAGGTTACCGTTTTGTCTTCCGACCCATCGATTTGCTCCGGCTTAATGGATTCGAGATACGCGATCGTCTTGCGCAGCCGGGCAACCAGCTCCGGAAAACTCGCTTCATTATCGTCGTATTTTGGGGGCTCCCCACCGGCCAGGCGAGCGACGCCTCCCTTCGCACTGTCGCTGGCAATCTGTACCTGCTTGGACAACGGCAGCATGTCGGGATAAAGGCGAAAATTGATGAGTGCGGCGGGGTCTATTTTTTTGGCCTCCGCGTGTACGGCCGCTTTTTCAAGAATGGTGGCAAGATTGTTGAGCGCCCGCACAAACACAGGCACCGAGGCTTGATGCATCGAGATTTTCAAAAAATTCTCCCTAAGGAACGCAAATTGACGGATTCGTGGAAATTACGATCGCGATTTCACACGCCCGCTTCCGGGTCGCGCGCGCTGCCGCGATCATGCCGCGTGCGGCGTAGCGCGCGGATCATGTACGCTACGATACAGAGGTTAATAGCGAGCAGCATGAATTTTAGCGCATTGGCGCCGTGCGCCAGTTCGTACAACTCCGCGGGCACGTAAAGAGCGCCGCTGATTACGGCAAACCCTTCCGCCCAGCGCTTCTCCAGCCACAAACCATATGCTTCAATCCAGCGTATGGCCGCATAAAGCAGCGCAAATGCGGCGAGCCACCACAAGCGCGTGTTGGTGATATTGGCCGCTGCATCCAGAAAAATCCTCGGATAACCTTTGGCGGGATTGAGGTGCAGGTGTGCTACCAACTGCTCGACAAACGATTCCAGGTCGCGGTCCATGAGCGACAACAGACCAAACCCCGCCAGCAGGACGACTGTTCCCTTGGCCGCTTCGAACACGGCAACTGCGCGCAATCCATCAGCAAATCGCACGGATCGTGAATGTCGGTCGTAGATTGCGAAGAAGGGTTACTACCATGGCAAATTTCACGCTTTGCGCCATACGCTCGCAAGCCACGGCTGCTGGTCCCGCGGCAATCCTGCGGGGCGGTAATAGTGATCGAGTTCGCTGAAGCCCGCGGCGGTCAGCAGGCGGCGCCAGCCCTCGAGATCGTGATAAGCGCCGTAGCGGCCATGATTCCAGCCTTCCTGGTTTTCGCCACGCGGATTGGAACTGAACAGCACGCCGCCAGGCTTCAGCGTGGCATGCAAGTGCCCTAGTACCCGCGGCAATTCCCGAGATGGGACATGGAACAGCGATGCATTCGCGAATACGCCGTCGAACCGCGCCGGCGGCAAGTTGAGCCCCAGAAAATCCTGTTGCCACACCTCGCAGCCACTGTCCGCCCGCGCCATTTCCACGAAGCGCGCGGCACCCTCCAGCCCGATCGCCACGTGGCCAAGACCGGCGAACGTTTTCAGATCGCGTCCCGGCCCGCAGCCGAAATCCAGAATGGTGAACGGCGGCCGCGCTTCGATGTGATCCAACAGCGCGGCGATATTCTGGCTGACGTCATGATCTTGCGTGCCCTGGCGGAAATCCGCGGCGCGCTCATTGTAGTGTTCGAGCGTAAGCGCGGATATTTTTTGCAGGTCGCCTGGATCGAGCTTCATTTTTCCGCTTTTTCTGGCCTTCATCCCATGAACTTTGCTCGCCTGACATCCGAAGGCAAGCCTCGCCCCGCTAGACACGCGCACAGAGGCAACTATTGTCCCGGCTTTCAGTCATTGCATAATGCTTGTTCGAGCGACCATTCCCGGCCGGGGATGCAAGGTTAGAACACCCACGCAATCAAGGATAGTGTGATGGCGAACGAACTTTATGAAAAACGCCGGGACCAGATGTTCCCAAAGCTTACGGCGCCGCAACTTGCCCGCATTGCTGAACACGCCCGGCGCTTTGCGACGCTTGCCGGAGAGGTGCTGGTCGAGCCCGGCCAAGGCCACCATGAACTAATGGTCGTGCTCAGCGGAAGCCTGGAAGTCGGCTTGCCTGGCCCCCGCGGTGAGGAAATCGTAACTCTGCTAATGCCGGGTGATTTCGCCGGAGAGATGAGCACTCTGCGCGGCGTACCGGGCTTCGCGCGCATCCGTGTGCGCGAGTCCGGCGAGGTGCTGGCGATCAATGAAGAGAGCTTGCGCTATCTTGTACAGACCGACGCAGAGATCAGTGAGATGTTCATGCGTGCATTCATCCTCCGGCGCATGGGTTTGGTGGCCTCCGGGCAAAGCGACGCCATGCTGCTCGGTTCTCGACATTCGCCGGGCACGCTACGATTGCGTGAATTCCTTACGCGCAACAATTACCCGTACGTCAGCATCGACATCGAATCCGACAGCGGTATTCAAGCGCTGCTCGACCGCTTCCATGTCACAGTGGACGATGTTCCGGTCCTGATTGGGCGTTGCGGCCGGGTGTTCAAAAATCCGACCATCGCCCAGGTTGCCGATTTCCTGCAGATGAATCCGGACGTCGACGATTCAATGGTGCACGATTTGGTCGTTGTCGGCGCCGGGCCAGCCGGGCTGGCTGCCGCAGTCTATGCCGCTTCCGAAGGGCTGGATGTGCTGGTCATTGAAGCAAATGCGCCGGGCGGCCAGGCCGGCACCAGCTCGAAAATCGAAAACTATCTGGGCTTTCCCACTGGCATTTCGGGGCTGGCGCTGGCCGGCCGGGCCCTGGTGCAATCGCAGAAATTTGGTGCCACTGTCAGCGTCGCGTGCGAGGCAACCCGGTTGCGTTGTGACCGCCGCCCTTATGCTCTGGAATTATCCGACGGGCGTGTGGTGCAAACCAGCACGGTGATCATTGCGACGGGCGCCAAGTATCGCGATCCCGGTTTAGGCAATTTGTCGAAGTTCCTCGGCGCCGGCATCTATTACGCTGCGACCCATCTCGAGGCGAAGCTCTGCGAAGGCGAAGAAATCGTCATCGTCGGCGGCGGTAATTCCGCCGGTCAGGCCGCCGTTTTTCTGGCCGGCAGTTGCAGACATGTGCACATGGTCGTGCGCTCGGACGGGCTGGCGCAAAGCATGTCGCGATACCTGATCCGGCGCATCGAAGAAAATCCGTGCATCACCTTGCATGCTCACACGCAGCTCACCGCGCTTGAGGGTGATGAAAGCTTGCAGCGCGTGAGCTGGCATAACCTCGTGACCGGCGAGTCCGAGACGCGCGAGATCGGCAATGTCTTTCTCATGACCGGCGCTGAGCCGAATACGGCTTGGCTGGAGCGCTGCGTCGCGCTCGACGACAAGCATTTCGTGCGCACGGGATCGGAGCTGCATGCGGAGGACCTGACCAAAGCGGGCTGGCTGCTGCCGCGTGCACCTTATCTTCTGGAAACGAGCTTGCCCGGCGTATTTGCGGTGGGCGATGTGCGCGCCGATAGCGTCAAGCGTATCGCTTCGGCCGTGGGCGAAGGTTCCATCTGCGTACAGTTTGTGCATCGCGCGCTGGCCGAACTCTCGGTGCCGGTGCGTCAGATGGCGGCGTAGCGCAATCCGCACGCGCACGCGTCCCGCAGCTACAAGATCGAAGATCGGTTTAGCGACGACAAGCTAGTGTTGCCAGTCAACGCCAGCGCGAGATCGATTTCGTTGCGCAGCAGCTCCAGCGCCTGGGAAACGCCCGGCCGGCCTTTGGCCGCGAGTCCATACATGTAGGGCCGGCCAATCATGCAGGCTTTCGCGCCCAGCGCGATGGCCTTCAGCACATCGGTGCCACGACGTACCCCGCCATCGAGCAGCACTTCCGCGCGGCCTGCCACGGCATCGACGACCTCTGGCAGCGCAGAGATTGCGGAACGCACGCCGTCCAGTTGCCTTCCACCATGGTTGGACACGATCACCGCATCGACGCCATGGTCCACGGCGGACTTTGCGTCGCCGGCATCCAGTATGCCTTTGATGGC